>NZ_AP021884.1:0-305000 GCF_009938015.1 Sulfuriferula plumbiphila
ATGAATGAGTTTTGGCAGAGCTGCCTAAACCATCTAGCTGAAGACCTGCCACCGCAGCAGTTCAATACTTGGATCAAGCCCCTCAAACCGGCGCTAGACGGAGATTCTTTTCGGCTGCTGGCGCCCAACCGATTTGTGCTCGACTGGGTAAAAGAAAAATTTTTGGTGCGAATAGAAGGATTGGCGCTTGCTTACTTTGGGGAACCCAAGGAAATTAATCTCGGTCTCAGCGAGCAGGTAATTTCCTCTCCCAGACCTGTGCTAGCTACGGCGCCGGCCGGCGCCGTAGCTTCGCCTGTGGTTACTCCCGCCACAAGCCAGCGTGAATCGCCTAAACGCCTTAATCCGACATTTACTTTCGATAGTTTCGTCACCGGCAAGGCCAACCAGCTTGCCCGTGCCGCCGCGATCCAGGTCGCCGAAAACCCGGGCACTGCATACAATCCCCTATTTATTTATGGGGGCGTGGGACTCGGCAAAACACACCTAATCCAGGCTATCGGCAACGTGGTGCACGCCTACAATCCGGAAGCGCGCATTAGTTATATTCATGCCGAAAACTATGTATCTGATGTGGTGCGCGCCTATCGACACAAAACCTTCGATGATTTCAAGCGCCACTATCATTCATTGGATTTGTTGCTGATTGACGATATTCAGTTTTTCAATGGTAAAGGTCGCACCCAGGAAGAGTTTTTCTACGCCTTCAACGCGCTAATCGAAGCACGCAAACAGGTCATCATTACCTGTGACACCTACCCTAAGGAAATCGCTGGTATGGAAGACCGCCTCAAATCCCGTTTTGGCTGGGGTTTGACAGTTGCAATCGAACCACCTGAACTGGAAATGCGCGTGGCGATCCTGCTTAAGAAAGCCGCAGCCGAAGGTATTGTACTAGAAGAAAATATCGCGTTTTTCATAGCCAAACAGGTGCGTTCCAATGTGCGTGAGTTGGAGGGCGCGCTTAAACGCGTGTTCGCCTACGCCCGGTTTTCAGCTCGAAACATCTCGCTGGACCTTGTAAAAGAATCACTGAAAGATCTGCTCGCCGTACAAAGTCGCCAGGTATCTATCGAAAATATCCAGAAAACCGTGGCCGATTTCTACAAAATTAAAGTTGTTGAAATGTACTCAAAAAAACGTACCCGGTCTCTGGTTCGTCCACGCCAAATGGCAATGTCTCTGGCCAAAGAATTGACTTCGCTGAGCCTGCCTGATATTGGAGAAGCATTCGGTGGTCGTGATCACACCACGGTTTTGCACGCATGCCGTAAGATTATTGAACTCAAGGAACAAGACGCCACGATGAGCCGGGAATATGCGTTGCTGTTGCAGGTGCTAACAAGTTAGGGGCTAGCTGTGCACAATATGTGGATAAGTCGATTTTTTTACCCATGATAAAAATTATCCACAATTTGTCCGTATGTCATACTGGCCTTAACCGCATCTTAAAAAATGTTGTAATTAATTGATCATAAAACAGAAGTTACACTTATCCCGAATATACCCCATCCTTAACTATTATTATTAAGGTTATATATGTTATTACTAGAAGCAGAACGTGATACTTTGCTTTTTCCCCTGCAAGCCGTTACCGGAGTAGTGGAAAAACGCCATACGCTCCCTATCCTGTCGAACGTGCTGATTGAAAAAAATGCGGGGGTGTTGGCCATGACAGCGACGGATCTGGAAATCCAGATACGAACTTCTACCCAGGCGAGTGCAACCGAAGACAATTTTGCCATTACCGTATCAGCAAAAAAATTACAGGATATTTGCCGTGCCCTACCGGACAAAGCGCATATCCGTCTTGAGGCCAGTGACGAACATATACAAATCACGGCCGGAAAAAGCCGTTTTAACCTGCAAACCCTGCCAGCTGCGGACTTCCCGGTGATAGAATCCAATGGCGAAACAGAAAGCCGCGCCAGTCTTCCACAAAAAACGTTCAAACACCTGATTGAGCGGGTCCAGTATGCGATGGCGCAGCAGGATATCCGCTATTACCTTAACGGCATGTTGCTGGTGCTGAACGGCAAAACCATCATGGTAGTTGCAACAGACGGCCATCGCCTGAGCCTTGCATCTGCAGAACTGGAACAAGAAAGCGCGTCGCTGGAGATTATAGTTCCGCGCAAAACCGTGCAGGAGTTAGGCAGGCAGTTAACAGACAGCGATGACCTGATTCATATCAAAGTGCGCAGAAACCAGGTGGCGTTCAATTTTGCCAGGATAGAACTGGTTTCCAAGGTAATCGAAGGCAAGTTTCCAGATTACAACCGCGTTATCCCCAGTAACCACAGCAATGTGCTCCAGGTTGCGAGAACAGCATTGCTGCAGGCGCTACAACGTGTGGCCATCCTCTCCAACGAAAAATTCAGAGGCGTACGTCTGGTACTGAGCCAGAGCGAATTACGCATTATTTGTAATAACAATGAACAGGAAGAAGCGCAGGAAGAACTGGAGGTCGATTACCATGGGGAAGCACTGGATATTGGCTTCAACGTTTCCTATTTGCTGGATGCGTTGAATAATTTGTCGTGTGACACAGTTCAATGCCTGTTTGACGACGCGAACAGCAGCATGCTGTTGATTCAACCGGATGATGCCGGCTTCAAATATGTCGTGATGCCGATGCGCATCTAATCTTGATGTTTCACGTGAAACACCGCCCAACGCAAAGAAAGCGCCAGTCATGAGCAATAATTATGATTCCAGCAGCATCAAAATCCTGAAAGGACTGGATGCGGTACGTAAACGCCCTGGCATGTATATCGGAGACACTTCTGATGGCACCGGTTTGCATCACATGGTGTTTGAGGTGCTTGATAATGCTATCGACGAGGCGTTAGGCGGGTATTGCGATGACATCAAGGTCATTATTCATACGGATAATTCCGTTTCGGTGACTGATAACGGACGGGGTATCCCTACAGACATCAAACAGGATGACGAATTCAAGCGTTCCGCAGCAGAAATTGTAATGACAGAATTACATGCAGGTGGAAAATTTGACCAGAACTCCTACAAAGTATCTGGCGGACTGCATGGAGTGGGTGTTTCTGTGGTCAATGCCCTGTCAGACTGGCTTAAATTGCGTATCTGGCGCAATGGCAAGGCGTATCAGATGGAGTTTCATCATGGTGTGGCCGTTGCTCCCCTGGTTGAGGCAGGCCCGTCAGAGCGTCATGGTACCGAAGTGCATTTTATGGCTTCGATAGAAACGTTTGGACTGGTTGAATATCACTATGATATTCTCGCCAAGCGTATTCGTGAGTTATCATTCCTGAACAACGGTGTCAAAATCGAGCTCATCGACCAGCGAGATGGAAAAAGCGAAAATTTCGCCTTCTCTGGTGGCGTGATGGGTTTTGTGCAGTACATGAACCGTTCCAAGAGTGTGCTACACCCACACATTTTCCATGCGGTGGGCGAAAAAGACGGCATGATCGTAGAGGTCTCTATGCAATGGAATGACTCCTACGCGGAAACCGTGCAATGTTTTACCAATAATATCCCCCAGCGCGATGGTGGCAGCCATCTGACCGGTTTGCGTACCGCAATGACGCGTACACTTAACCAGTATATCGAGCAGAGCGAACAGGCGAAAAAAGCCAGGGTAGAGACCAGCGGTGACGATATGCGCGAAGGTTTGACCTGCGTGCTTTCGGTTAAAGTGCCCGAACCCAAGTTTTCGTCCCAGACCAAGGATAAGCTGGTGTCGTCCGAAGTGCAGCCGGTAGTGTCGGAGATAGTCAGTCAGAAATTGAGTGAGTTTTTGCTGGAAAACCCTAACGACGCGAAAATTATCTGCGGCAAAATTGTAGACGCTGCACGTGCCCGCGAGGCCGCACGGAAGGCCCGTGAAATGACCCGGCGCAAAGGTGTTCTGGATGGCATGGGTCTGCCCGGCAAGCTCGCCGATTGCCAGGAAAAAGATCCTGCACAATCCGAAATCTATCTGGTAGAGGGTGATTCTGCCGGCGGGTCCGCCAAGCAGGGACGCGACCGCAAGTTCCAGGCGATCCTGCCGCTCAAAGGCAAGATTCTTAACGTGGAAAAAGCGCGTTTCGACAAACTCATCTCCAGCCAGGAAATTGCCACCCTGATTACCGCGCTTGGCACGGGCATCGGCAAGGATGAGTACAATGCCGACAAGTTGCGTTATCACCGTATTATCATCATGACCGACGCGGATGTGGACGGCTCCCATATACGTACATTGCTCCTCACCTTTTTCTACCGCCAGATGCCCGAACTGGTTGAACGTGGTCACATTTACATTGCACAGCCACCGCTATACAAGGTCAAGTACGGTAAAACCGAGCGCTATCTCAAGGATGAACATGAATTGAAGGCGTTTTTGCTGGCTGAGGCGATCAAGGACGCACGACTGGTTACTGCTGAACAGGATGGTAGCGAAATCAGTGGCGAGGCGCTGGAAAACATCGCCAAATCCTACCTGCTGGCTGAGGCGGTTATTGAGCGCATGAGCCGCTTGATTGATGGTGCGGTCATGCACGCATTGATGGATATTGCTCCGGTCAGTCTCAGCAGTGCAGACGAGGCGCAGCGGGCAGCATCCGCGCTAGAGATCGCTGTGCGGGATGAGGCAGTTGAAATCAGCGCGGAGTATGATGCCGAGTCCGAGCAACATACACTGAAAATTCTGCGTCGCTACCACGGCAACATTCAGGCCACGCGTCTGGATGCCGATTTCATTGCCAGCGGCGATTATGCACAAATCCGCGATACCAGCCAGGTGTTGCAACACCTGCTGGGTGCAGGAGCCCGCGCCATGCGAGGCGAAAAGGCGCAACCGGTGTCAAGCTTCAAGGAGGCCCTGGAATGGATGCTCAACGAAGTCAAACGCGGTCTGGCTATTCAGCGCTATAAAGGACTGGGCGAGATGAATCCAGCTCAACTGTGGGAAACCACCATGGATCCCAGCGTGCGTCGTTTGATGCGTGTGCAGATTGAAGATGCGATCACCGCCGACGAGATTTTCATTACCTTGATGGGCGATCAGGTAGAACCACGCCGTGCCTTCATCGAGACCAATGCGCTGGGCGTGCGCAACCTGGATGTATGAACACGCCGGTGGCAACACAGAATTAACATCCAGCGATGTTCAATAATCCTGGTCCTGCCGCCATCAAGGCGCTTTTGCAGCGCACGCGTAGCATTGCCGTGGTGGGGCTGTCGCCGCACCCTAAGCGCCCCAGCCATAGCGTAGCACGCCACATGCAGCAGTTTGGCTATCGCGTGGTGCCGGTGCGGCCGATGATGGAGGAGGTGTTGGGGGAGAAAGCCTACACCAGCCTGACCGAACTGCCGTTTCCGGTGGATATTGTCAACGTGTTTCGTGCGGCGGAGCATCTGCCTCAGCTAGTGGAAGAGTGTATCCGGATTGCATGTCCGGCAATCTGGATACAACAGGGCATCGTCAATGAGGAAGCCGCCCAACGTGCTAGCCAGGCGGGCCTGATCGTGGTCATGGATCGCTGTATTTATCGAGATTACCTTGAACTGATGGTCTGAGACGCAAACAGAATGAAACTACGTTTTAGCAAAATGCACGGTACAGGCAATGATTTTGTCGTGTTCGATGCCATCAACCAGCGTGTTGAGCTGAGCGCCGAGCAGGTACGGTTCATTGCCGAGCGCCATTTTGGCGTCGGCTGCGACCAACTGCTGCTGGTGGAGCGGCCTACCCGGAATGACGCCGATTTTCGTTATCGTATCTTTAACGCCGATGGCGGTGAGGTAGAACAATGCGGCAACGGCGCGCGCTGCTTTATGCGTTTTGTGCATGATAAAAAACTCTCTCGGCAAAGCGAAATCCGCGTCGAGACCGCTTCCGGAATCATCCAGCCGCGCCTTGAAGCGGACGGGCGGATTACTGTCAATATGGGCACACCACACTTTGATCCACATGACATACCATTCATGGTGGATAAGTGTGCACTTACTTATGAGCTTGAGCTGGAAGGCGAGACGGTCACGATTAGTGCCCTGTCCATTGGCAACCCGCACGCCGTGCAATATGTAGATGACATCGACACTGCCCCGGTTGCAAGACAGGGGCCACAGATCGAGGCGCATCCGCGCTTTCCCAATAAAGTGAACGCGGGCTTCATGCAGATAGTGGATCGCCAGAATATCCGTCTGCGCGTGTATGAACGTGGCGCAGGCGAAACCCTGGCGTGTGGCACGGGTGCGTGTGCAGCCGTGGTAGCAGGCATCAGTCGAGGTTCGCTGGACGCCACTGTGCACGTGGCTGCGCGCGGGGGTCTGCTCACTATTCACTGGGCGGGGGCGGACACGCCGGTATCGATGACCGGCCCCGCAGCGAATGTATTCGAAGGCGAAATTGAACTAGGATAAGCACATGCAGACAGAAGACATTGCCCGCTATCTTGCAGGCCACCCCGAGTTTTTCGACCAACATCCGCATTTGCTGACCGATATACGTGTCAGCCATCCGTTTGATGGGCGTGCCGTGTCCATCGCCGAGCGGCAGATCCTCAATCTGCGCGAAAAATATAAGCTGCTGGAAACAAAGCTGGCGGAGCTGATTGAATTTGGTGAAGAAAACGACGCCATCTCGGAAAAAATGCAGCATCTGACACGGGCGTTAATGTCGGCACGCGAATTGCCCACATTACTGCAAATGCTCAAGCTCAATTTGCATGACGATTTTGGCATTCCACACACAGCATTGCGCATTTGGCAGGGCACGGCACCACTGCCGGAGTTTGCAGCCGTATCCGAAGCCGTCAAAAACTGGGCTGCACAAACCAGCCAACCGCATTGCGGTACCCTGCCCTTGGCAGAAATGGCGGACTGGTTTGCTGGTGCCAGCCATCCGCGCTCGTTCGCAGCCGTGCCATTAAAAGCGGACCACAGCGTCGGCATTCTGGTGCTGGCCTCGGAAGACGCGCAGCGTTTTTACCCACAAATGGGCACGCTCTACCTGCAGCGTCTGGGCGAGCTGCTCGCCGCCGCACTACAGCGCCTGCTGCCGTGACTCCGGCAGCCCTGCTCGAAGCTTATTTGATGCATCTAAGCAGCGAGCGTGGCCTGTCTCGCCACACACAGGAAAACTACGCGCGCGATTTGCGCGTGCTGTTCGGAAAAATTGGCGAAGTCAGGCTGGACGCTTTGCAAACCCAGGATATCCGTCGCGTGCTCGCGGGACTGCATGCGCAAGGCTTGTCGGGCAAAAGCCTGGCACGCACGCTCTCCGCCTGGCGCGGCTTTTATCACTATCTGGCGAAGCGCCACGGATACAGCCACAATCCTTGCGAAAGCCTGCGTGCGCCGAAATCACCAAGGTCCCTGCCCAAGGCGCTGTCGCCCGATCAAACCCGGCATCTGCTCGAAGCGCCGACAGGCACGCCACTGCAAATACGTGATCTGGCGATACTGGAACTGTTTTATTCCTCCGGCCTGCGTCTCTCGGAACTGGCCGAACTCAAGTGCGCCCAGCTTGATTTGATTAGCGGCGAAGTAACGGTTACCGGTAAAGGTAACAAGACCCGTATTGTGCCCGTGGGTAACCGCGCGGCGCAGGCGTTGGCCCGCTGGCTGGCACTGCGGCCGGCGGGCACAGACTATGTGTTTCCGGGGCGCGCTGGCGCGCACCTGGGTCAGCGTGCCATCGAGTTGCGCCTGAAACTGTGGGCCGTGCGCGCCGGGCTGGAAGTCAACATCCATCCCCACATTCTGCGCCATTCCTTCGCTTCCCACCTGTTGCAGTCTTCGGGCGATCTACGAGCGGTGCAGGAAATGCTCGGCCATGCCAGCATCAGCACCACACAGATATATACCCGGCTGGATTTTCAGCATCTGGCCAAAGTTTACGACGCCGCCCATCCCCGCGCCAGGCGTAAAAGCTGAGCGCGCTGTATAGCGGCGCAACCAGATGCCTGCTTGCCCAGCGCCTGGATGCGCATGGCGTACTGGAGCACGCCACTAACGCACACTCGGCTGGCTGGTGAAGCAGCGCTGGCACACCATGTCTCGGGGGAAGGCCGCACTACACGCAACAATGCCGGATGGGCCGAAGCGCATAATCACGCGCATCCCAAGTGTGCGCAATGTGGTCAGGTTTTCTGCCTGGGCAGAGAATCCACGGCATTTGCGATACAGCTTGCCGGGAGGTTTTCAATCACAGCACATTGAGCTCTCGGCTAAAGGCATTCGTAGCGAGTTAGGTATCGCGGCAATAGATTCGCATTACTTGCATTCCGGATTTTGCCAAGATAATCTGCAACAAGGCTGCATTTAAAAAATCGGTGAACCGGTCCGATAAATCAGGAAATAAAACACCATGTTCACCGAACCCATACCTGTAACCCTGCTCACCGGATTCCTGGGTAGCGGCAAGACCACGCTGCTTAACCAGCTGATCCAGCAGTTGCCACGCAGTGCCATTATCATGAACGAATTCGGCGAAATCGGACTGGACCACCAGCTACTGAAAAAAACCGATGGGCCACTGGCGCTGCTCTCAGGCGGTTGTATTTGTTGTACTGTGGTAGGCGCGCTTTCACCCACGCTGAAAAACCTGTTCATGGCATCCAGTCGGGGCGAAATTCCGCAATTCGAGCGCGTCATTATCGAAACCACCGGGATTGCCGATCCGGCACCGATATTTGATACCCTCATCAACGAACGCTGGATTGCTGCGCGCTTTCAGCTAAACAGCGTGGTGACCACGGTGGATGCGGTGCTCGGAGACCAACAATTGGACAGCTACTTCGAGGCGGTCAAACAGGTGGCGGTTGCAGATCGCCTGCTCCTGACCAAGACTGATCTGGCTGACCATCACTCTGCGGCGGCGCTGCAGGCGCGGCTGGCTGCAATCAACCCGGCGGCACCAGTCATCACCGTGCAACATGGCCGGGTTGACCCTGCGCTCATCCTCAACGCCGGCTTGTATGACCCGGCCAATCAAACCAGCGAGGTAAAAAAATGGCTGAATGAAAGGCGCTATCGTCCGGCGGCGAGCATCACGGTGATGGGCAGGTCCGCGGAGGCACCAGTACACGACAACCGTATCCGCTCATTCAGCGTGACATTCGATAAACCGCTGGAGTGGACGGGCATTTACGCGGCGCTGCAAATGCTGTTGAACTTGCGCGCCAAGTCGCTGTTGCGCATGAAGGCTATCGTCAACCTCAAGGGCAAGGATAAACCCACCGTTCTGCACGCGGTGCAGCACATTCTCCACCCGCCGGCAGAGCTGCCGGAATGGCCGGATGACAACCGCCACAGCCGCTTCGTGTTCATCGTCGCAGACCTTGACGCCGAGCTGGTGCCACAAATCCTGCGGGAATTCAATGACGCTTACGCGAGCGGGCTGCTGCCGGCGCCGGCAGCAGCCCGCTGAGGCCCGCGCCGCACGCTGGCTCTGGCTTATATGGTCGGTTTGCCTGGTTATGCGCCGGGACTTGCCGCATCGGCGCTGTTTGACCTGCCTGCGGGAGCGGTGAACATGTGGACAATTGCATTGACAGGCGTGACCGGAAGGCTGCTCCGGGTGCGTGCGCGCGCTTGATATTTGTTATGCTTAGCGCCTATCATCAAAATATGGTTCGAATACATGCTGGTCACCCTCTCTCGATACATGTCCCACGACCGCGGCGCGTGCGTTAGCAAGGTACTCTAAATTGGATTTTTCGTTTTTCCGCAAAGACAAGAACAAGTCGGCACCCGCCAAAAAATCAGGCAAAGCCGCAGCGATAGAGGCTATTAATCAAGCACCACTCACCGAGGAGCAGTTCGGTTCCGCACCCGCGCACGGTGGAATTGACGTAGTGGAAACCGGCGCCAAACTCGCCCCCGGCATCGAGGAAGCCGCCATGCTCTACGCCAGCGACCGAGCCAATGAGGCCATTGCGCTGCTCAAAACCTACCTTGCAGGTGCGGATGCAGGCGACGCGCAATGGCGCATGCTGTTTGACCTGTACCGGGTGACCCGACAGCGTGATGCATTTGAGCAATTGGCACTGGATTACGCGGTGCAATGCGAAACTTCACCACCGGTGTGGGTGGATGGGGCGGCGGCAAAACAACCAGGAAAAGGTATCGCCGCGGATGCGACGAAGTCGAGCGGTCAACTGTTCAGCCTCAAAGGCAGCCTCGACGAGACCAGTGCCGACCGCATCGCGCTGCTGCAGAGCGCAGCCGCGCAAGGAGCAATCCAGCTCGACCTGTCAGGCATCAACGCAATCACAGCTAGCGGCAGCCAACTGCTTAAGGATGCCCTTGCCCATCTGCAAAAAAAGCGTGCCCTGCTACAAATTGCCAGCGGCGCGTTGATCAGCCTGCTCCAGCACCATACCGAGGAGGCCAGTCAGCACGAGCCCGCGTACTGGTTGCTGTTGTTGCAGCTGTACCAGGTGCAGGGCAAACAGGCTGAATTTGAAGACCTCGCCGTGGAGTATGCAGTGCGTTTCGAAGTCTCCCCGCCGTCCTGGGAAACCCCGGGCAAATTGGCACAGAGCATTGCCCCGGTGGCTCCTGCCGAGGCTGCCGAAGACGCTTCCTCCAATGGTTTTGCCATGCATGGAGTGATTAATGGCGGCAGTGCCGCGCTCTTTGATGAGTTTCGGGCATTTGCTGCGACCCGCAGTGAAGTCGAGCTGGATCTGGCAGATGTGCAACGGGTCGAGTTCGCCAGTGTCAATCTGTTCATGGATGCGTTGACGAGTCTGCTGCAAGCAGGCAAACGCGTGCGCATCGTCGGCGGCAATGAAATGGTCAACGTCGTCCTGATCGTCATGGGTGTGGACCAGATGGCCGAAGTGGTGCGACGCAAGGCCAATTAAATGTAAACGCGGGATATTGGCTGCACGGGGTTGAGAAACCGGCCGTCGGCCCCCACCTTGTTTTCCATCGCCTCTTTAATCCCCTCAAGAAAAATTCGCTGGTCATCACGGAAAGCTAACTCATGGAGCAATATCGCGGCACCACCATCCTTTCGGTACGGCGTGGCAATCAGGTCGCACTGGGTGGGGACGGCCAGGTTACCCTTGGCAATATCGTTATCAAATCCACTGCGCGCAAGGTGCGTCGCCTGTACCAGGAAAAAATTCTGGCCGGATTCGCGGGCGGCACCGCAGACGCCTTTACCTTGTTCGAGCGCTTTGAAGCCAAACTCGACCAGCACCAGGGAAATTTGCTGCGCTCCGCCGTGGAGCTGGCCAAGGACTGGCGCACTGATCGCATTCTGCGCCGTCTGGAAGCCATGCTGGCGGTGGCTGATAGCGAGCACTCCCTTATTATCACCGGCAACGGCGACGTGCTGGAGCCGGAATATGGCATCGTCGCCATCGGCAGCGGCGGCGCCTACGCCCAGGCCGCCGCCCGCGGGCTGCTGGAAAATACCGAGCTGCATGCGCGCGATATCGTCGCCAGGTCCCTGGCGATTGCCGGCGACCTGTGCATTTACACCAACCAGAATCATGTGATCGAAGTGCTTGAATAACCCATGTCCCAGATGACCCCGCAAGAAATCGTCCACGAACTCGACAAACACATCATCGGCCAGGATGCTGCCAAACGCGCCGTCGCCGTCGCCTTGCGCAACCGCTGGCGGCGCGCCCAGGTGGCGGAACCGCTGCGCCACGAGATCACCCCCAAAAATATCCTGATGATCGGCCCCACCGGAGTCGGCAAGACCGAAATCGCGCGGCGCCTGGCACGGCTGGCCGATGCACCGTTCATCAAGGTGGAGGCGACCAAATTTACCGAAGTCGGTTATGTTGGGCGCGACGTCGATTCCATCATTCGTGACCTGATGGAGACCGCGATCAAAGACCTGCGCGAGCAGGACATGGCCAGGCACAAAATGCGTGCCGAAGACGCCGCCGAGGAACGCATTCTCGATGCCCTGCTGCCGCCGGCGCGCGATGTGGCCTATCAGCTCGCTGCGGAAACCAGCGCCAAACCGGAAGATTCCGCCACGCGCCAGAAATTTCGCAAGATGCTGCGCGAGGGTGCATTGGATGAAAAGGAGATTGAGATCGAGGTCGCCGCCATGCAGGCCACCGCGCAGATCTTCGCTCCGCCCGGTATGGAAGACCTTACCAGCCAGATTCAGGGCATGTTCCAGAACATGGGCGGCGGACGGCGCAAAACCCGCAAGTTGAAAATCGCCGAGGCAATGAAGCTCATCACCGAAGAAGAAGCCGCGCAAATGGTGAACGAGGAAGACATCAAACAGCGTGCACTGGCCAGCGTCGAGCAAAACGGCATTGTGTTCCTCGACGAAATCGACAAAATTACCAGCCGCAACGAAGCCAGCGGCGGCGAAGTCTCGCGTCAGGGCGTGCAGCGCGATCTGTTGCCGCTGGTAGAAGGCACCACTGTCACCACCAAGTACGGCATGGTCAATACCGATCACATTCTGTTCATCGCCAGTGGCGCGTTCCATCTGGCCAAACCGTCGGACCTCATTCCAGAGCTGCAAGGCCGTTTTCCTATCCGCGTTGAGCTGACCTCGCTGGCGGTGGGCGATTTTGAGGCGATCCTCACCGCCACCGATGCCTGTTTGACGCGTCAGTACCAGGCGCTGCTCGCCACCGAGGGTATGGAAGTCAACTTCACCCCGGACGGCATCCGCCGCCTCGCCGAAATTGCTTTTCAGGTCAACGAAACCACCGAAAATATCGGCGCACGGCGCCTGCATACCGTGATGGAGCGCCTGCTGGAAGAGGTCTCGTTCGACGCCGGAAAATACAGCGGCCAGCATGTCAGCGTGGACGCTGCCTTTGTGGATGCACGCCTGAAGAATCTGGCGGTGCGCGAAGATTTGGTGCGCTACATATTGTGAGAAATTGATTAATGTTTCGTGTGGCTTGCCACCACACCCTGGTGAGGTTGAAATATGGCTGCGGGCGGTTGAGCATTATTGTTAATCAAGACAAATGTGCCCTGGTTAAATCTGTAGCGACATGGCGATATATTTTTAACGATTTACAAACAACCTCAGCTGTTCGCATGATGGGTTCATCTCATCAGGGCTACTGATTTGACTTGCACCCACACCGATTTGCCGGGCGCCAAACCGAGCGTGTCAGCGGAGAGCTTGGTGACGCGGCCCAGCAGCGGCACATCTCCAACCTGCAGGCGAATCAGGGCAAGGCTGGGATGGGTATCGTCGGCCAGTGCGACTACCTTGCCGTGTAGCTGGTTGAGGATGCTGGTATTGTCCGGTCGCGCCAATGCCAGGCTCACGTCTCGCGCCAAGATCCTTATTCGTACCGGCTCCCCCATGGCCGCGCCCATATCCCGCACCCACAAGCCGCCGCCGGCAAAATCTGCGCGCAGTAGATGCCATTTCTTGTCACGCATGCCGACTATGGCGTCGACCACTACGCCGGCGTCTTCGCCCAGGCGAATGGGCAAATCAAGCCGCGCCAGTGTTTCACTCAGTGGGCCATTCGCCAGCACGCGGCCGCCGTCCATGACGACGATGTGATCCGCCAGTCGTGCCACTTCGTCTGGCGCATGGCTGACATACAAGATCGGTATTTCCAGTTCATCGTGCAGATGCTCCAGATAAGGCAGTATTTCTTGCTTGCGCGCCAGGTCGAGCGCAACAAGGGGTTCATCCATGAGCAATATTTTCGGACTTACTGCCAGCGCACGGGCGATGCCTACGCGCTGGCGTTCGCCGCCAGAAAGCGTGCCGGGTTTTTGCGCCAATAACGCGCCGATACCAAGTAATTCGATGGCCTGATCCAGCGAAACACGCCGCTCGGATGCAGGCACGCGCTTCATGCCATATTCCAGATTGCGGCGTACATTGAGGTGCGGAAAAAGGCTGGCTTCCTGGAACACATAACCCAAAGGACGCTGGTGTGTGGGTAGATAAATCCGTTTAGCGTCGTCTTGCCAGACCGCGCCATTTACTTGCAAAAAGCCATCCGCTACACGCTCCAACCCGGCAATGCAACGCAACAGTGTCGTCTTGCCAGAGCCAGAATGACCGAACAGGGCGGTGACACCGCGCCCAGGCAGGTCAAGGTCGACATCCAGCGAAAATCCGCTGTAATCAAGTTTGAAACGAGCGCCGATTGTCGTGTTCATTTGCGCCGTCCGGTTGGGTTGAGTGTGTACAACCCCAGCAATACGAGGAAGGAAAATACCACCATGCCTGCTGCCAGGCTGTGTGCGTGTCCATATTCCATCGCCTCAACATGGTCGTAAATTTGCACTGACACTACGCGGGTTTTGTCTGGAATATTGCCGCCTATCATCAACACCACGCCGAACTCGCCAACTGTGTGCGCGAACCCCATCACCGTGGCGGTAAGGTAGCCGGGCTTGGCCAGGGGCAGTACAATGGTGAAGAAAGTATCCAGTGGCGAGGCCCGTAAAGTAGCGGCCGCCTCGGCATGACGCTCACTGATGGCCTCGAACGCATTCTGTATCGGCTGCACGACAAAAGGCAGTGAGTAAAAAACTGAAGCAACCACCAGGCCCCAAAAAGTAAAAGGAAGTAGCCCCAAACCCAGTGATTGGGTGAAATGGCCGACCGGGCCGTCAGGGCCCATCGCAACCAGCAGATAAAAACCCAGCACTGTAGGCGGCAGTACAATTGGCAAGGCTACCAGCGCGCCCGCTGGACCTTTCCACCAGGAGCGGGTGCGTGCCAGCCACCAGGCAATGGGCGTGCCGATAACGATCAGGATTGAAGTCGTGAGCGCGGCCAGCCTGACGGTTAGCCAGACCGCGGCAAGATCAGGATTGTCAAAATGCATACATCACGCCAAAAATTTACATTTAAACACGCAATCCTGCCGCGTGTAACCGTCAGGCTTGATCATGTCTTGGGCTTGCTTGGTTTTTCGATATATATTCAACAATATAATGCGGCTGATTGCCGGTACAAGCGCAGTATTTGACAGGCCTCTCAAGCAATCCATCGGTACGTTATAAATCAACGATATGGCATCATAAAAAGCGCCGTTCAACATATGCGGTACATCTCGGTAGAATGCTCAAACAACCCATAAACTCAGGAGACCAGCATGGCCACCCGCGATACCCTTACTGCTAAAGAGGCATCCTGCAACAGCCCGGAGGACTGGGCAGCCCTGGCGCACGAGGCGCTGGCCGAGCCGGTCGATGCCGAATACGCGAAGAAGCTGGTGGATGATATCGCTGGTGATTGCCAGTTCACCAAAGACCTGGTGGCGGTTGCCACGGTGTACAAGGCGCTGGGAGATGATGTGCAAGCGGCCGAACTGATGCAGCAGGCCGAGGATTATTGCATGAGCGGCGAGGAGCAAATCGCCTTGGCTGAAGGCAAGTTCAAGGTGCTGGGCGACAAGGCGGGGGCTATTGCCGCTTACGAACAGGCGCTGAAAGAGACTGCCAACGTTGCGCCGCTGCTGGAATTGTCGAAAACCGTGCTGAAGGTCATCGGCGACAAAGACTTCGCCAAGAAAATCTACGCCAAGGCAGAGGCCAAGGCGGAAACCGTCGCTGCCCGTGCCGCCGAATATGTCAAACTGGGTCAAGCGGCCGCCGCCGACCTGCGCGATCCGGCGTTTGTCGCCGAATTGTACGAGCGTGCCGCGGCCAAGCTCAGCGCGCCCGCAGATCTGCTGTTGCTGGCCAATTCCATGAACGACCCGATACGCGCCAGGCCGCTCTACACCAAGGTACTGGAAGGCAGCAACGACGTACAAAGTCTCGCCAAGCTGCTGGAAGCCGCACAGGCCGCCAATGACACCAGTTTCGTCAAACTCATCCTGGAAAAAATGGCCGGGCTGGCCACTACCACGCCGGATCTGCTCTCGCTCACTGATGGCTTCATGACATTGGGTGACGCTGCCAACGCCAGCAAGACGCTGGATGCCGCTGAAGACAAGGTCACCAGTGCGGATGAAATGCAGAAGGTGGTGGACGCCACTGCCCGCCATTTTCCCGAAGATACGGCACGCCTGGAACGTGGCAGGCAAAAGCTGGAAAAACGCATCGCCAACCAGGCGCGCTACGTCGAATTCCAGACCCTGGAAAACGCCTTGTCCAGCGTCAAGGCCACGCTGCACCTCGCTGATCGGGTGGCGGTCGAATTGGCCGATCCGTTCTATGCCGCAAAACTGCTCGACCGCGCAGAAAAAATGCTGGCGGAGGAGCCATTCCAGTTCAGCCGTACCCAGCCGCTGATTGTAGCGGTGGACAAGCACACCGACGACACCGCCTGGCTGGCGCGTCTGCTTGACGAATCGGCCGCCAAGACTACCGATTTCATCTGGTTCAAGGAAGTCGTTCACACCGCTGCGCATCTGCCGCGTCACGCCGAGCTTGGCCGCGAAAAGGCGCGCACCTATCTGAAAGACTGGGAAGCCAGACTCAAGGGCGGCAATGCCGGTGTGTATGACTACACCAAGCTGGCGCAAGCCGTGATCGCCGATCTCGGCGATGCG
Organism: Sulfuriferula plumbiphila; assembly: GCF_009938015.1. Taxonomy (NCBI): domain Bacteria; kingdom Pseudomonadati; phylum Pseudomonadota; class Betaproteobacteria; order Nitrosomonadales; family Sulfuricellaceae; genus Sulfuriferula; species Sulfuriferula plumbiphila. The sequence goes on from NZ_AP021884.1 coordinate 16,452, forward strand.
ACCTGGGGTAATGCGTTGCTAAACGAGGCCAGATCCTGCGCCAAGGATCACTATGCCCTCGCCCATATCGGCCAGCTCACCGCCCAGGCGGGTGATGCCGCCGGCGCTGAAGCGCTCTACCTGGAGGCCGCCGCGGTGTGTGCTTCCGGAGAGGCCTGTCAGCAGCTGCTCGATCGCCTCAAATCCTACGAACTTCCCGAAGCCCAATTGCGCAAGATTTATGAAACCTGCGGTAGCGCCCTCACCTCCCCTGCCGACAAGCTGCGCTGGGTAGAGGGGATCACTGAAAGCTTCCGTGACCGTGCGTGGGCCGCGCAGGCCTACGGCGAAATGGAGGGGCAATTCACCGGCGCAGACAAAGCGCGTTTCCATCAATCACGCATGAGCCGGGTGGGGGATGAGTTTTATCCTTACCGACACGCAGCATAAATTGACACCTCCGGCGCGCGCAGCTAAATTTGCCAGGCATGACAACATCACTTCAATGCTGCGCTGCACAATGCGCACCTCAACGGCTGTGGCTGTGGAAACGGTCCACCGCTGCGGTCGCTTTCTATTGATTTAACTCAGAAAACAATCGCGGGTCTTGCTGCGATTGTTGTGCCCGCCCATTGACCCGCATCTTCATCGAAAGGGTCTTTGTGGCAAATTCATTGAAGCATGAAGCGATCCAGCGCCATGCAGTAACGGGCGCGCTGTTCGCGCTGCTGGCACTGGGGCTGACCGGTTACTACCTCGCCAGCTATCTGGATTTCCTTGGCCTGCAATACATCTCGGCGCGACTGGAGCGGCTGATCCTGTTCCTCTATCCGACCATGGTCGTGGTATTGACCGCATGGTTGTACCGGCAGGCATCAAACCGCGCGAAAAGCTCGCGTTGATATTGAGTTATGCCGGTATCGCGCTGGTTTTCGTACATGATGTGGGAATGCGCGAAAACGGCGTATGGACCGGTGCGTTGCTGGTATTTGGCAGCGCGTTGGCCTACGCGATCTACCTGATCGGCGCGAATCACAGTATTGCACGCATCGGCGCCGGCACAACAGCGCTGATTGGCGCAATAGGGCCGGTGTCCACGATTTATCTGGCCTGGGTGTTTCTTGGCGAGGGCGTCTCTCTCACCCAGATTACCGGATCGATGCTGGTGCTGGCAGGCGTACTGGCAATCAGCATCAAGCGCGGCGGCCGTTGAGACGAGGCTGCGTTTACTGGCGTACCGGGCGCTTCGCCAGCTTGCGCTGCAGCGTGCGCCGGTGCATGTTGAGTGCACGCGCGGTGGCGGAGATATTGTTGTCATTTTCACTGAGCACGCGCTGGATGTGTTCCCATTCCATGCGTTCCACCGATGGCGGGCGGGGGGGTAATTCCACATTGGTATCGCCGCCGCCACGCTGCAGGGCCATTATGATTTCGTCGACTTCTGCGGGTTTGGCGAGGTAGTGGGTGGCGCCGAGCTTGATTGCCTCGATGGCGGTGGCAATGCTGGCATAGCCGGTGAGCATGACGATGCGGGTGTGCTCGTCCAGCTGCTTCAGGCGCGCCACCAGTTGCAAGCCGGTTGCGCCTGGCATTTTCAGGTCCACCACGGCGTATTCGGGCGGGTTTTGTTCGGCCAATAGCAGCGCCGCCGCAACATTGGCCGCGCTGCTGACTTTATAACCACGCCGAGTCAACGCCCGCGTCAATACTTCGCGAAAAGTGGCATCGTCGTCGACCAGCAACAGGCTGGGGCAATCTGCGGTCATGGCGTGCGCGTCTCGTGCACGGGCAGGCATACTACGATGTGCGCGCCGCCGCCTTCGCGCGGCAGCATGCGCACACTGCCGCCCAGACGCTCGATGGTGGCGTTGGCCAGGAACAGGCCCAGCCCGAACCCGCCCTGTTCAAGTTTGGTGGTAAAAAATACTTCGCCGGCACGGGCTGCTGCCTCATGGTTAAAGCCTTGTCCGCGGTCGAGGATATCGAGTGTTAATGCCCGGCTGTCCCAGCGCGCTTCCAGCGCTACCTCAAAGGGGGCGGCGTCTGCGGCGTTGTTGAACAGGCTGAGCAGTGCCTGGCCAAGCGTTGCCTCAGCCAGGATGCGCGGTGCCGGGCGCGCGCCTTCCCAACAAGTTTGCAGGCCAATCGTGGGGCGCATCAGTTGCCATTGCGCCACCAGTTCATCGAGATAAACGTCTACTGCCAGCCAGCGCGCGTCTTCGGCACGCCCCGTCCCGCCTGTGGCCGTGAGCCGAGTGAGAATCACCTTGCAGGCCGCGACCTGGTTGCGCAGGATGTGCAGGCTGGCGGCCAATGCCGGGTTGGCGCCGTGTTCGTATTGCAGCTCGCCGGCAACCACTGCCATGGTGGCCAGCGGGGTGGACAACTCGTGTGCGGCGCCCGCCGCCAGGCTGCCCAGCGCCACGATCTGTTCGTTGCGCAAGCCGGTCTCGCGTGCCTCGGCCAGCTCACGCTCACGGCTGCGGATCGAAGCGGCCATGCGGCCAATGAAGAAGGTGATCAATACCGCGCTGGCAATGAAATTGAGCCACATGCCCGCCACATGCAATGCAAACGCCGCAGCGCCGTGCGGCATGTCCAGGGACAGATAGAAAAACATCAGAAAGCTGTATGCGGCCACGCAAATCGCGGTCAGCGCCCAGGCATATAGCGCAGGCAAGGTAATTGCCGCGATGATGATGGGCAGCAGGTACAGCGAAACAAACGGATTGGTCGAGCCGCCGCTGTAGAACAGCAGCACGGTCAGCGCCGTCACATCCACCAGCAGTTGCCCGAAAAACTCCATGGCGGTGACCGGCCAGGGCTGCGCCAGGCGCACCCAGGTCGCCAGGTTGAGCAGCGCAAGCAGCCCTACTACCACAAGCATTGGCAGTAGCGGAAGCCGGATGTCGAGACCAAAGTTGACGCCGGTTATCGCCAGCGCCTGCCCCGCAATGGCATACAGGCGCAGCACAAACAGGCGGCGCAACATGCCGGCGACGGGAACGGTGCGAAAACGGTTGGTAAACATCATGGCGTGTCATTGTACGCTGCAGCGATACGTGCATCGCTGCGACAATTAGTCGCATTCCATGGCGCAGGACATGGCGGGACAATCCCTTCCACAACGGGAGAAAACCATGCGGAAAAAAACCAATGTCTTGATGCTGTCCGTGGCGCTGGCGTCATGCAGCGAAATGGCCAATGCCAGCTGCGGTGCTGCATTCTGTACGCTCAATAGCGACTGGGGAATCCAGGGAGCGTGGGAACACAGCGGAACGCGGCTCGACCTGCGCTACGAATGGGTACGCCAGGGCCAGCTGCGTTCGGGTACCGCAAAAGCCGCGGCGGCGGGCATTGCGGATACGCATGACGAAGTCAAAACCCTCAACCGCAATACCATCGCCACCCTGGATCACAGCCTGGATTCGAACTGGGGTATTGCGCTGCGCTTGCCGGTTGTCGCGCGCAAGCATGAGCATATCCACAACGACCCGATCAATGGCGCGCAGCCAGAGACCTGGAAATTTTCCGCGCTGGGCGATGTGCAGCTGCTCGGGTTGTACCGTTTTGATCCCGGCCACACGTCGCCGGCCAGCGCCGGATTGCGCTTTGGCGTGAAACTGCCGACCGGCAGCATTGCACAACGCAATGCCGGCGGCGAACTGGCGGAGCGCAGCCTGCAGCCCGGCAGTGGCAGCACCGACGTCGTGGCGGGTGCATTTTATGGCGCACCCGGCGCACCAGGCGGCAACTGGTTTAGCCAGATTCAGTGGCAACATGCAGTCGCGATCCGCGACAATTACCGGCCGGGCGATACGGTGAGCCTGGATGCCGGTTATGCGCAGGCGCTGACGACTCGCCTGCAAGGCTTGCTCCAGCTTAACCTGCGCTGGAAAGATCGGGATAGTGGCAGCAACGCGGAGCCTGCTGATTCAGGTGGCGAGTACGCGCACATCAGCCCGGGGCTGGCATTTGCTGTAAGCAAGGACACGCGCCTATATGGTTTTGTGCAGCTACCGCTGTATCAGTCGGTGCGCGGCACCCAGCTCACCGCCGACTGGACGGCTGCGGCAGGGGTGAACGTGCGCTTCTAAACCCCGCTGTGGCGCGTTACCATTGGACGAAATCAATTCAAGGAGTATTAGAGATGGGTCGATTTGGGATGCTGGCGTTGGCGTTTATTGCGCAGACTGCAATGGCTGCAGACGTGAAAGTGGAGAATGTCTGGATGCGTGCCACCGTACCAGGCCAACAGGTGGCGGGCGCTTACATGGACATTACCAGCCCGGTAAATGCCAGGCTGGTTGGCGTTCAGAGTGCGGCAGCCGGCAGCATGGAAATACACTTCATGCGGATCCATCATGGCGTGATGGAAATGCGTGAGGTCAAAGCATTGCCGCTGCCCAGGGGCAAGACAGTGAAACTCGCGCCAGGTGGTTTTCACCTGATGCTGTTTGATCTCAAACGGCCGTTCAAAACCGGCGAGACGGTGCCGATCAAGCTTACCATCGAAACAGCGGACAAAAAGCGTGAAACCATGGACGTCACCGCCCAGGTGCGCGACCTGAATGGCCAGATGATGCATTGAGGCTCAGCGCGGTACCGCCGCCGAACCCATGCGCGCCTGGATGATGGCTGCGCGGTGCAACAGGCCGCGTGCGTTGCGGTGGGTGTCGTAGTAGCGTGGATTGGGCACCATTGCGGCAAGTTTGGCGGCCTGTGCCGATGTCAGCGCTGCTGCCGAGCTGCGATAATAATAATGTGCCGCTGCCTGTGCACCGAATACGCCATTGCCCCATTCGATTACATTCATGTAGATCTCCAGAATGCGGCGTTTGTGCATCATTTTTTCCAGCATCACCGTGATGATCGCTTCCTCGATCTTGCGCCACGGTGTGCGGTTGCCCGACAGAAACAAATTCTTGGCGAGTTGCTGGCTGATGGTGGATCCGCCTGCGACGATCCTGCCTTGTTTCAGGTTTTTTTCCGCGGCGAGCTGGATGCCCTCCCAGTCAAAGCCATCATGGCTGAGAAAACGCGCATCTTCTGCCGCGATGAGTGCACGCTTGAGGTTGCCGGAGATTCGTGCGTACGGTACCCATTTGTGGCGCAGTTCGGCGTCGGGGTTGTTCTGCTGCAGGATGTCCAGGCGTTCATCCATGAACGCGCTGTTGGCCGGGTTGTGATCCACCCACCACCATATATGGGCGAAAATCCACAGCTGATAGCACAGCCCCAGCGCCAGCAGCGCGAGCAGACCGCGCCGTATCCATTTTCCCATCATGCGTGTTGGCGCAGCATCGCAATCACCGACGCGGTCGCCGGGCGCAGCTTGCGCCAAACATAAAACGCTTCTGCTGCCTGCTCGACCAGCATCCCCAGCCCATCCGCGCACCGCCCTGCGCCGTGACTGCGGGCATGCGCGAGAAATGGCGTTTCGCCTGTGCCGTACATCATGTCGTAGGCCAGGCTGTTCTGTGCGTAGAGATTGGCTGGCAACGGCACCTGCTCGCCCGTCAGGCTGGCCGAGGTGGCATTGATAACCAGGTCAAACTGCAACCCGGCCAGGGCCGCATAATCGCACGCCTCCACTACTCCGTAGGGGGAAAATTGATGTTGCAGCAGCACCGCTTTGCCCACACTGCGGTTGGCAATGACCAGTAGCGCCGGGTGCTCAGCCAGGAGCGGCAAGACTACGCCACGCGCCGCGCCACCCGCACCCATGATCAGTATGCGTTTGCGGGCAATGCCAAAACCGAGATTGCGCGTGATGTCGGCCACCAGTCCGGCGCCATCCGTGTTGTCGCCCTCAATACGCACGTCGGTAAATTTCAGGGTGTTGACTGCACCCGCGAGTCGCGCGCGTTCGGAGAGCCAGTCCGCCAACGCAAAGGCCTGTTCCTTGAATGGCACGGTCACGTTTACCCCGGCACCTCCCGCACGGCGGAATGCATTTACCGCGGCAGTGAACCCGTCCAGTGGCGCGAGTAGACGCTCATAGACCATATCCTGCCCTGTTTCACGGGCAAAAGCAGCGTGAATCTGCGGCGATTTTGAATGCCCGATCGGGTTGCCGATAACGGCATAAAGGTGGGACATGGCGGCTCACTGAATAAAAAACTGCGCCGATTTTAGCGGATAATGGCGGGCTAGCGATGCTTCCATGGCAAGTCGGCGGCTTTCCAGCCACAGCCCTGGCCCCGTCTGCCGTCCGCGCTTTTGTTGCCTTCGAAGCCCTCCAGCACATTGTAGACTTCGGTATAGCCCGCGTTGTGGGCAACCACGGCTGCCTGGTGCGAACGTCCGCCGCTGCGGCAGATGAACATGACCAGCGCCTCCACATCCACTTGCTGTTTGAGTTGCTGCACGAAGTAGGGGTTAAGCACCCAGCCCGGATAGGCTTGCCACTCCAGCTGCACGGTACCGGGAATTTCGCCGACCAGATCCCATTCCGCGTGCGAGCGCACGTCCACCAGGCGGGTACCGGGGGCATGGCACCAGATGAAATGTGCCTCGGTGGGGGTGAGCGCACCTGCATAGGGCAACCCGGCCAGCTTGCCGCGTTGTTGGGCGCGTTCGAGAATGGCGCTGATGGTGGGCATGGCCGCTTCCTTGCTGTGTGTTGTAAAATCCTGATTTCAGTATAGCCAGAATCGTGTTGAGGAGGCATATACGCGAGCAGATCCATATAGGCACCAATATGAGGCATTTTTGTGCCAATGCGCCCCAAAATAGGGCGCGTTTTTTGTTTCTGAGATGAAAGCGCTTGTGGCACAATTGTCGGTCTTGGGAGGCCGTTCACCCAGCTGTCTGTCCGGCACTTGGTAATATCAGCATACATAAGCCGCGCCTGCTGCAAAAACCAGGGTACGGGGTGCGCGTTTTTTTGCTGGCATGTTTTCTGCTGCAACAGTGCCCCAGCGGGAAAGTGCATCCATTTTTTATGCAAACGCAACTCAATGAGGAGATTTAAATGGCGGTAGCCGACGTAATGAAATTGGTCAAGGAAAACGATGTGAAGTTCGTTGACTTTCGTTTTACCGATACCCGTGGCAAAGAGCAGCATGTAACCGTGCCAGTGAAACAGCTCAACGAAGAAAAGTTCACCGACGGCCACGCCTTTGACGGTTCCTCCATCGCCGGCTGGAAAGGTATCCAGGCCTCCGACATGATCCTGATGCCGGATCCAGACAGCGCCCGCATGGACCCGTTCATGGACGAATCAACACTGCTCCTGACCTGCGACGTGATTGAGCCGAGTGACATGAAAGGCTATGACCGTGACCCGCGTTCCATCGCCAAGCGCGGCGAGGCCTACCTCAAATCCACGGGTATTGGTGACGCTGCCTATTTTGGCCCTGAACCCGAATTCTTCGTTTTCGATTCGGTGACCTGGCATACCGACATGTCCGGCACGTCAGTCAGAATCAATTCCGAAGAGGCTGCCTGGAGCTCTGCCGAAAAGTACGAAGGCGGCAACATGGGCCACCGCCCCGGCGTGAAGGGCGGCTACTTCCCGGTCCCCCCCGTGGACAGCCTGCAGGACATCCGTTCCGCCATGTGCCTGGCGCTCGAGGACATGGGCGTGCCGGTGGAAGTGCACCACCACGAAGTCGCCACTGCCGGCCAGTGCGAAATCGGCACGCTGTTCAGCACTCTGACCAAGCGCGCTGACTGGACCCAGACCCTTAAATACGTGGTGCAAAATGTCGCCCACGCCTATGGCAAAACCGCGACCTTCATGCCCAAGCCCATCGTGGGCGACAACGGTTCAGGCATGCACGTGCACCAGTCCATCTGGAAAGATGGCAAAAACCTGTTCGCGGGCAATGGTTATGCCGGCCTCTCCGAGACCGCGCTGTATTACATCGGCGGCATCATCAAACACGCCAGGGCGCTGAATGCCATCACCAACCCCGGCACCAACTCCTACAAGCGCCTGGTGCCCGGTTTCGAAGCCCCGGTGATGCTGGCCTACTCCGCCAAAAACCGTTCCGCCTCGATTCGCATTCCTTACGTGGCCAGCGATAAAGCGCGTCGCATCGAAGTGCGTTTCCCGGATCCGACCGCGAACCCCTATCTTGCTTTCACGGCGATGATGATGGCCGGCCTGGATGGCATCCAGAACAAGATCCACCCCGGCGATGCGATGGACAAGAACCTGTACGATCTGCCGCCGGAAGAAGAAGCCAAGATTCCGAAAGTGTGCCACTCGCTGGAAATGGCGCTGGAGCACCTGGACCAGGACCGCGAGTTCCTGACGCGTGGCGGCGTGTTCTCCAATGAGATGATTGATGCCTACATCGAGCTGAAAATGGAAGAGGTTACCCGCTTCCGCATGACCACCCACCCGGTGGAATTCGAAATGTACTACTCTTTGTAATCAAGGGTATCGCAGCGCAGAAAGGGCGGGATTTTCCCGCCCTTTTTTTGTGCATGGATTGTTCATGGCCCGCGTTTGCCATAAACTCTCCGCTGTTCCGGCCGTTATAGCGTGTATTGTCTTTACCCATTCTGGATATGAAAGCAGCCCTGCTCATCATCGGCCTTATCGTCTGCCTACCCGTCCACGCAGAAATTTATAAATACGTGGATGAATCCGGACAAGTCACCTACACCAACCTGCCCAAGCGCGGCGCCAAGCGACTTAATCTGGGCCCAGTTGCAACCCCCGCCGCACCTGCGCGCAAAAAAGAAGTAGGCGCGCCGGCCAATTTCCCGCGCGTGGATGGCAGTACCCAGCGCAAGCGCGATGATTTGCGGCGTAGCGTATTGCAGGACGAACTGCGCACTGAAGAGCGCAATCTGGCAGAAGCGACGGCGGCGCAAAAAGCGGGTGAAGTCCTGCGCAGCGGGGAACAGCCAGGCAGTGCAAGCTGGCGTGCGCGCAACGACAAACTGCGCGATATCGTCAAGCTTCACGAAGACAACATCCGTGCCCTGAAAAAAGAGTTGGCCAGCATTAAATAATTCCATTCTGTATTTCTGGCGCGGTACTTGCTAAACCTGCTGGATGCGTTCACTCAAATTACCAAAACCCAGCCCCTCACGATGCAAGTTATAGACAGCCAGTTGATGGGTCTGGAACTCCTGGCCACCGCGGTGCTGGCGCTGGATGCGGCACGCGAGGTATGCTATCTGAACCCCGCCGCCGAAAATCTGCTGGGCCTTTCCGCCAGCCAGGCCGCAGGCATGCCGCTGGATGCGCTGTTCAACTCCCCGACCCAATTACACGCAGCGCTCGATTATGCGCTCTCGCACAATGCCAGTTTTACCGAGCACGAACTTGTCCTGGAAGTGAACGCCAACCGCCTGCAGGTGAGCTGCACGGTAACCCCGCTGGAAAGTGCACCGGTGGCATTCATGCTTGAGTTCCACCCCATGGATCAACAACTCAAAATCGCCCGCGACGAGCGCATGCTGTTGCAACAGCAGGCCAACCGCGAACTGATCCGCAACCTCGCGCATGAGATCAAAAACCCGCTGGGCGGCATCCGTGGTGCGGCGCAGTTGCTGGAGCACGAGCTGCCCAAAGAAACGCGCGAATATACCCAGGTCATCATCCAGGAGTCCGACCGCCTGCAATCGTTGATGGATCGGCTGCTTACGCCACACCGCTTGCCGCAAATCAGTGCAGTAAACATTCTTGAAGTGCTGGAGCGGGTACGTAGCGTGGTGCTGGCGGAAACCCCGCGCGGGCTCACTATCCGTCGCGACTATGACACCAGCATCCCTGACATTACCGGAGACCGTGAACAGCTTATCCAGGCCACCCTCAATATCGTGCGCAATGCAGTTCAGGCGCTGCACGGCGAGGGCGAAATCGTGCTGCGTACGCGGATTGCACGGCAGGTGACATTGACCATGAAGCGCCACCCGCTGGCGGTGCAAATCCAGATTATTGACAACGGTCCGGGCATCCCGGAATCGGTACGCGACCGGATTTTTTATCCGCTGGTGTCGGCACGCGAAGGCGGCAGTGGTCTTGGCCTGACCCTGGCGCAGACGTTTGTGCACCAGCATCAGGGCACCATCGAGGCGGACAGCCGCCCCGGGCATACCTGCTTTACCCTGCTGTTGCCGCTGGGACAAAACGGCAGCAAGGCTAACGGACTATAAATCATGATGAAACCTGTCTGGATTATCGACGACGACCGCTCCATTCGCTGGGTGTTTGAAAAAGCCCTGAAGCGCGAGGGTATTCCGTTTATGAGCTTCTCCTCGGTGCAGGAGGTCGAAGCCGCACTGGAAAAGGACACCCCGCAGGTGGTGGTGAGCGACATCCGTATGCCGGGCGCTTCCGGCCTGGATTTGCTGCAACGGCTCAAAGGACGCTATCCGCGCCTTCCCGTCATCATCATGACCGCCTATTCGGACCTGGAATCTGCCGTCGCCGCGTTTCAGGGTGGTGCGTTCGAATACCTGCCCAAGCCATTCGATGTGGATCATGCCATCGAGCTGATCCGCCGCGCCATTGACGAGAGCCTGCGCGAAGACGAAGCTGCTGCGCCAAGCGAGGCGGTGCCGGAAATCCTCGGTCAGGCGCCCGCCATGCAAGAGGTATTCCGTGCCATTGGCCGGCTTTCGCAATCGCATACCACGGTGCTTATCACCGGCGAATCCGGCAGCGGCAAGGAGCTGGTCGCGTCGGCCCTGCACCGCCACAGCCCACGTGCAGCCAAGCCCTTCATTGCGCTGAATACGGCGGCTATCCCCAGGGATTTGCTGGAGTCCGAATTGTTCGGCCACGAGCGTGGTGCCTTTACCGGCGCACAGGCCCAGCGTCGTGGCCGGTTTGAGCAGGCCGACGGGGGCACCCTGTTCCTGGACGAAATCGGCGACATGCCGCCCGAGCTGCAAACCCGCCTGCTGCGGGTGCTGGCGGATGGGCAGTTTTATCGCGTGGGCGGCCACCAGCCGATCAAGGTGAATGTGCGGGTGATTGCCGCCACCCATCAGGACCTGGAAACACGGGTGAAAGAAGGCCTGTTCCGTGAAGACCTTTACCATCGTCTGAATGTGATTCGCTTACGTTTGCCTGCGTTACGTGAACGAGGCGAGGATATTCCCATTCTGACGCGGCATTTTTTGCAGAAGACGGCACGCGAACAGGGCGTGGAACCTAAAAAGCTCTCCGATGCGGCACTCAAATATCTTGGTCAGCTGGCGTGGAGCGGCAACGTGCGCCAACTGGAAAACGTCTGCCACTGGCTCACCGTGATGGCGCCCGGGCAAAATATTGATGTAGCCGATTTGCCGCCCGAGCTGCTGGGTGCAGGCAGCCTTGCGCCTACCGGCGGCAACTGGGCGCAGTCGCTGGCACGCGAGGCGGATGCCGCACTGGGCCGGGGCGAAGTGGGGATTATCGATGGACTCACCCAGGAATTTGAAAAAACGCTCATCACGGTTGCGCTCAAGCACACCGGTGGCCGGCGCATAGAGGCCGCCAATCTGTTGGGTCTGGGACGCAACACCCTGACGCGAAAGATTCAGGAACTGGGCCTGGAAAGCAAAGACGCACCTGCAGAATAAGCAGCGGCAAAGCGCTGCATGCCAGATACCCCTGAAGCAGGGATTCATGCAGGTATTTCAGGAAATACGACCCAGCGCGTCGGGCTTGAGCACGACGACGGTTTCAGCGCTGACCTGGATCAAGCCGTCGTCACGCAGCTTGGACAGGATGCGCGACAGCGTCTCCGGCTGGATACCCAGCAGCGAGGCAATCGTCTGTTTGGTCGCCGGCAGGCGCACAATGCGGGTGCCGGCGGTTTTTTGCGCGGGCTGGGCAAGCAGGTATTGGGCAAAGCGTTGCACGCCGGTTTGCAGGGCGAGACGATCAATTTCCGTAACCAGGCCATGCACGCGCCGACTCATTGCAGCCAGCAGGGCCAGGCATAAATCCGTATTGCCGCGCAGCAGTCCCAGGAAAAAATCGGCGTCGAAGGCAATCAGTCGCGTTGGCTCCAGCGCGGCTGCATGGACCGGGTAGCGCCCGCCCATGAACATCACCGCCTCGGCGAACAGCTGCTCGCGCCCGATCAGTTCCATGACGTGTTCCTGCCCATCTTCCGCAAGCAGAAACAGCTTCATCGTCCCCGTCTTGACCAGATAAAACCGGTTGCCCGGATCATTTTTTGCGAACAGCGGTGCGCCGGCGTCCAGCTCGCGCCAGCACGCACGCTCCGCGATTTGTGCAAGCAGCGCCCGATCCAGATCGCGGAACAGGTAGGCGAGGCGGAAATCCTTGATGTCGGGTGGAGCTGGCATGGGCGTTTGATCTAGATCAAGGTGTTAACAAAACAAACCGGCTAGGCTGGTGCCTCAGGTGTCACTGGAGGCCCGCCATGCACAAGCGCAATCGCTGGTTTGTTACCATTGCTCTCGTTTACGGCCTGCTAGGGGGACTGGTCGCGCTTGTCCACTTGAGCGCCCCAGGCCTGATTCCCGGTAACGTGGCGCGCATGCACGGCCATATCATGCTGCTCGGCTTCATCCTGATGATGATCTATGGCGTGGCCTTGCACGTGCTGCCGCGCTTTTCCGGCAATGCGCTGCATTCCGAGCGCATGGCGAACTGGCAGCTCTATCTCGCCAACGCCGGATTGCCGCTCATGATAGCCGGTTGGCTGACCCTGCTCAATTGGCTGGTGCTGTTGGGCGGCGCGATCGCTTATTCCGCCATTGTACTGTTCGGCGTCAATATGCTGTTCACCGTCAAGCCCCATGGACCATGGAGATAAATCATGTCCGAACACCGCGGCTGCGAACTGCCGGAAGACCTCTACTACGATCTGGATTACGTCTGGGTGCGGCCGGAAGAAGACGGCACCTGCACCATCGGCCTCACCGACCCGGCGCAGACCATGTCGGGCAAGGTCCAGTATGTATGGATCAAGGACGCCGGCACCCATCGAGAATGGAAAAAACCGATGGCACGGCTGGAGTCGGGCAAGTGGGCGGGCGGCATCCCGGCGCCCTTCCCCGGCGTGATCGTGGCGCGCAACGAGACGGTACTGGCCAACCCCAACCTGATCAATATCGATCCCTACCACGACGCCTGGCTGGTGCGCATGAAGCCGGACGACCCGGCCATGGCGCTGGCCCATCTCACCACCGGCAGCACCGCACAGGAAGCGCTCAAGGCATGGATAGAGCGCTATGGCGTGCAGTGCATGCGCTGCCAGGATTAGGAACAAACATGAAAGTCGAATTGCTGGTTTCGGAATGGTGCGCCTCCTGCCATCAGTCGGAAAAAATCTGGCGCGAGGTGGCCGAAGAAAAGGATATCGAATTCGCGGTGCTGGATATGGGCCAGCCCGAGGGGCGCGCCCTGGTGAGCCGGCTGCGCCTGAAGACCATCCCGGCGCTGGTGATCGACGGTGAATTGAAGGGCATCGGTGTGCAAACCTTTGCCGAAGCGCGTGCCTGGGTGGCTGGCGCATCCGCCAGGCAGAAGGCCGGCATGCAGCATGCCGGCCTCGCGCTGTCGCCGGATAACCGCCTGTTCATTCTGGGCGCCATGGTCTACCTGATGCTGGGCGGGCTGGGGCTGGTCATTAACGGTGCGCTGCTGTCCGGCCCGGCACGCCCGGTGGCGCTGCATCTCGTCACGGTGGGTTTCATGCTGATGCTGGTGTATGGCCTGGGCGCGCACATGCTGCCGCGGTTTACCGGCAACCCTATCCTGATGGGCGTGTGGCCGTGGATACAGATGGGTCTGGTGCATGCCGGGTTGCTGGCTTACAGCGCCGGTTTCCTGGTGGGGGTCTATCCTGTGGTCATCGCCGGCGGCGCGCTGATATGGCTGTCGCTGCTGGTGTTTACCGTGCGCATCTGGCCGGTGCTATGGCCCAAGCCGCGCAACAACGGCATGGCCATCCAGGTGCATATTCAACCGGGGGCGTAGCCAGGCCATGCAGCTTATGCCCAAACCAGCGCCAGGATTCGATGATCCGCTCGGCCTGCTGCGCGCCTGCCATGAACGCATCCTCGGCCATTGCGATACCCTGGAGCGGCTGGTGTCGCATCTGCGACGGCACGGTGCCGACCAGGATGCGCAGCTGGCAGCGGCGCGCATTCTGCGCTATTTCCAGGTCGGGGCACCGCTGCATCACGAAGATGAAGAGCGCGATCTGTTTCCGGCACTGCGCGCCCATTCGGGTTTTCCGGCCTTCCAGCGCGCAGTGCTGGAAAACCTGGTGGTCCAGCACCGCGAACTGGATACGCTATGGGTTCAGCTGGAGGCCGCCTTGCAAGCCATTTCCAGAGGCGCGCCAGCCGACCTCCCCGTGCAGCCATTCGTGGCGCTGACACGCGCGCATATCGCCGTGGAAGAGCAGGAAATCTTTCCGCTTGCCGAACGTTATCTGGATGCAGCGGCGCTGGGTGTTCTGGGCCGCGTCATGCAGGCGCGCCGGCAAATATAGCGGCTGCTATCTGGCCAGCTCCGCCACTACCGGCGCATGGTCGGAGGGACGTTCCAGGCGGCGTATGTCCTTGTCCACAACGCACGCGGTGCAGGTGGATGCCAAGGCGTCGGAGAGCAGGATGTGGTCAATGCGCAGCCCCCTGTTGCGGCGGAACGCGGCCATGCGGTAATCCCACCAGCTGAAGGTCTGTTCCGGCTGTTCGAACAGGCGAAAGCTGTCTTGCAATCCCAGTGCCAGCAAGCCGCGCCACGCTGCCCGCTCCGCTTCGGATACCAGTACCGAGCCCGCCCACGCTGCCGGGTCGTGCACGTCGCGGTCATCGGGAGCGATGTTGTAATCGCCCAGCACGACCAGTTTCGGGTAGCGCGCAAGCTCGTCCCCGAGCAGCTTGGTAAGTGCCTGCAGCCAGGCCAGCTTGTACAGATATTTGTCCGAATCCACACTCTGGCCGTTGGGCACATAGACACAGATCACCCGAATGCCATCCACCGTGGCGGCGAGCACGCGTTGTTGCAGGTCATCAAAGCCAGCCATGCCCGCCGCCACGTCAAGCAGCGGTTGCCTGCTGAGAATGGCTACGCCATTGTAGGTTTTTTGTCCTGCATAAACGACTTGATACCCGGCGGCGGCGATTTCGGTGCACGGAAATTTGCCGTCCTCCAGCTTGGTTTCCTGCAGGCACACCACATCGGGCTGGCGCACGGCCAGCCAATCGAGCAATTGCGGCAGGCGAACCTTGAGGGAGTTGACGTTCCAGGTGGCTATTTTCATATGTATACGTCGAAAACTTTTATCCATGCGGCACAGGCCGCTACGGATTCTATCATGTGCGACGGGCGTAATAATTGGCAGCCAAAGGCGGCATGATCGGGATGGATGCCCTCGCTGCCGATGACTTTGACCGACGCGCGGCAGTGTTCCGCCGCCAGGCCATGTGGATTCCGTGCTCTGTGGTGACCGGTCTTTCATGTTGCGCCGGGTTGCGCCAATTGCTGTTCGACCGTTTGCCGTAAATCATCCAGCGCTGCCCCCATGATGAGACCGGCGCAGTTATGGTATAGCCACAGTTCACAAGCGACGGGCTGGTGCAGGTTATCACGCGCGTGAACCTGGAATTCTCGCCACGCCAGCACCGCCTGCCCGTCAGCCAGGCTATCGATGCACAGCCAGATATCGTCGTGCAGGATGACTTCCAGACCGCGATGTTGCACCAGCGCTATGCGCAAGGGGTTTCCCAGGCGCAGCAATGCGAGCCGCACCCGGTTATAACAGGCCGCCTCAATCTGCTTGGGAAATATGCGTAGCGGCAGCGTTTCGTGCGGCGCGTCCATGCGGCTTATGGCGCCATGATGCGCGGGCCTATTTTTGCACCGCCGTATCGGCACCGGGTTCGCTGTCGGGTTGGCCGTCCACAAACACCCGGCTGGCCAAAATATCTTCTGCCTCAAGGGTCATCAGATCGATTTTGGTGAGCGTTTTCTTGCCGCAAGCGAAGAGGCGATTAGCTTGACGTAGCCGTGCGCGGTCAAGCGCATTGCGTACCGAACGCGCATTGGCGAAGTGCTCTAGTTTCATGCGCAGCTTGAGGTATTCGGAAAAAGCCTGTTCCGCCGCTGGGCTGAAGCGATAGTTCTGCGCCGCCAGCATGAGTTTGGCGATGGCGAGCAATTCTTGCGCGCTGTAATCGGGGAAGTCGATATGGTGCGCGATGCGCGAGCGCATGCCGGGATTGCTGGAGAAGAACCTGTCCATGCGGTCTTTGTAGCCGGCCAGAATCACCACCAGGTCGTCACGGTTGTTTTCCATGACCTGGAGCAAGATCTCGATGGATTCCGCGCCATAGTCGCGCTCGTTTTCCGGCTTGTAGAGATAATAGGCTTCGTCGATGAACAACACGCCGCCCATGGCTTTTTTGATGACTTCTTTGGTTTTGGGCGCGGTGTGGCCGATGTATTGTCCGACCAGGTCATCGCGGGTCACGGAAATCAGATGGCCTTCGCGCACATAGCCCAGGCGATGCAAAATCTCGGCCATACGCATGGCCACAGTGGTCTTGCCGGTACCGGGGTTGCCGGTGAAGTTCATGTGCAGGGTGGGGGTTTCGGAGGTCAGTGCAAACTGCTTGCGCAGCCTGTCCACCAATAACAGCGCCGCGATTTCGCGAATGCGCGTCTTGACCGGCTTCAACCCGATCAGCTCGCGGTCGAGCTTATCGAGCACTTCTTGAACATTTGAGGCCTGAAATTCGGCCTCAAGATCGACCTGCGCATCATCTGCCAGTACGGTAGAGCGTTGCGCGCTGTCAGGATTATTCGTATCGCTCATAACAACGGTTCCGGTAGCCACAAGGGTGAAAAACGGTGACGCGTGTTACATCACACTCGTCACCGTGACGGCTGCGTGTTTAATAACGCTCGCCTTCCGCTTTGTCCGTGGCATAGGAATGCACGGTGTAGTGGATGGTGCGGCCGGGCCCTTCTTGCCGTACCACACCAAAGCCCGGTTCTTTCTTCGGACGATTGACGATGTAAGACATGGCTGGGCTTTCCACGCCGCGTGTGGAGTCAAAAGCCATCACGCGGATGTAATGGTCGGGGAAAGTCTTGCGGCAGTTGTTGACCTCCATCAGGATCCCGGCGGGATCTTTCAAATCAAACATCGGCATGCCGAACATTTCCCAATAGGTGTTGCGCGGATGCGGGTCATCGGTGTACTCGACGCTCAGCGCCCAACCTTTTTTCAACGCGTATTTGATTTGCGCAGTGATCTGTTGGTCGGTGAGATCGGGCAGGAATGAAAACTGCCCTTGCGTGATCCGATTGCCAGGATTGGTCATCATGGTGGTTTCTCCTTAAATGATTAAACGCTGGCCGTGGTGGACGGCACAAAGTCGGGGGTATCGGTGGACTCGTAGTTGAAGCTGATGTCCTTCCAGGTATCCAGTGCGGCTTTCAGCGGGGAACACCACTTGGCAGCCGCCTCCAGAATCTGCGGGCCTTCCTTGAGATAATCGCGGCCTTCGTTACGCGCCATGATCATCGCTTCCAGGGCCACGCGATTAGCCACCGCGCCTGCCTGGATGCCTTGCGGATGGCCGATGGTGCCGCCGCCGAATTGCAGGATCACGTCTTCGCCCAGGTAGTGAATCAACTGGTGCATCTGACCGGCATGGATGCCGCCCGATGCCACCGGCATGACTTTGTTGAGCGAGGCCCAGTCCTGATCGAAGAACAGACCGGTCTCCAGGTTTTGCGGCGTGTGGGTTTCGCGCAGCGTGTCGTAAAAGCCCTTGATCATCAGCGGGTCGCCTTCAAGCTTGCCGACCACGGTACCGGCGTGGATGTGGTCCACCCCCGCCATGCGCATCCACTTGCAGATCACGCGGAAGTTCATGCCGTGATTTTTCTGGCGCGAATAGGTCGAGTTACCGGCGCGGTGCAGGTGCAGGATCATGTCGTTCCTGCGTGCCCATTTGGCCATGGACTGGATCGCGGTATAGCCGATCACCAGGTCGATCATGATGATGATCGAACCCAGCTCTTTGGCGAATTCAGCGCGCTCGTACATTTCTTCCATGGTGCCTGCGGTCACGTTGAGATAATGGCCCTTGACTTCGCCGGTTGCGGCGGAAGCCTTGTTGACCGCTTCCATGCAATACAGGAACCGATCGCGCCAGTGCATGAAGGCCTGCGAGTTGATGTTCTCGTCATCCTTCATGAAGTCGAGACCGCCTTTGAGCCCTTCGTACACCACGCGTCCATAGTTGCGGCCAGACAGACCCAGCTTGGGTTTGGTGGTGGCGCCCAGCAGCGGGCGGCCAAACTTGTCCATACGCTCACGCTCAACCACGATGCCGGTAGCCGGACCCTGGAAGGTCTTCAGGTATGCCACGGGGATGCGCATGTCTTCCAGGCGCAAGGCTTTAACGGCCTTGAAGCCAAACACGTTACCGATAATGGACGCCGTCAGGTTAGCGATGGAGCCGCCCTCGAACAAATCCAGGTCATAAGCGATATAGGCAAAAAACTGGGCCTCGGTTTTGGTGCCTGCACCGGTATTCGGCACCGGGTCCACGCGGTAAGCCTTGGCGCGATACAGCTCGCATGCGGTCAAACGGTCAGTCCATACCACCGTCCAGGTTGCAGTAGAGGATTCGCCAGCCACGGCAGCAGCGGCTTCTTCCGGGTCCACGCCTTCTTGCGGCGTAATACGGAACAATGCCACCACATCGGTCTCTTTGACTTGGTAGTCGGGCTCCCAATAGCCCATCTTCTTATAGGGCAGTACGCCAGCTTTGTAGCGGTCTTTACCTTCTTTGATCGTTTCAGATGTCATGGTCTTCTCCTAATTGTTAAAAAAACCGCACCGTGCCCGCCTAATAAGATAAGGGTGGGCAATACCCATTTAAATATAAAGGTATTTGTTTCAGCGCGTTGCAGGCATCATGCTGAAGATAATCCATCAATAACAGTCAATTTTTTTGATGAGTTCGATAGACTAGTGTCTATGGTTAGATGGAGCGAATCATGCGCCACCGTACTTTGCGCCAACTCGAAGTGTTTGAAGCCATTGCACGCCTGGGCAGTTTTACGCGCGCAGCGGAGGAGCTGTTTTTGACCCAGCCCACGGTGTCGATGCAAATCAAAAAGCTATCCGATGCAGTTGGTTTGCCGCTATTCGAGCAAGTCGGCAAAAAAATTTATCTCACCGATGCAGGGCACGAGTTGCACCGAACTTGCCGAGGCATTTTCGAGCATCTGGCGCATTTCGAGATGGTGACGGCGGATATGAAAGGGCTGAAGACCGGCAAACTCCGGCTCGCGGTGGTGACCACCGCCAAATATTTCGCGCCGCGCTTGCTGGGAATGTTTTGCCAGCAGTATCCGGGGGTGGAGGTCTCGCTCAAAGTATCCAACCGCGAGCGTGTGTTGGAGCGCCTGGCGGCCAACCAGGACGATCTTTACATCCTGGGCCAACCGCCCGAAGAAGCGGATGCTGTGGCGGAAGCGTTTCTGGAGAACACCCTGGTGGTGATCGCTCCCGCGCATCATGCGCTCGCAAAAAAGAAAAAAATTCCTCTGGCGCGTATAGCCGAAGAACCTTTTTTACTGCGCGAACCGGGTTCGGGAACGCGCATGGCGACAGAGCGGGTGTTCGCCACGCAGGGGCTCAAGCTCAAAGTGCGGATGGAATTGGGTAGTAATGAAGCGATTAAACAGGCGGTGATCGGTGGTTTGGGTATTTCGGTGTTGTCTAGTCATACGCTTGCGCTGGATGCACCGGCACGGCAATTTGTGGTGCTCGATGTGCAGGGCTTCCCGATCCGGCGCCACTGGTATTTCGCGTATCCCGCGGGCAAACAGTTATCCATTGTGGCCAGCACATTTGTTGATTATCTCAGACAGGCGTCCAAGTATATTGGGGTGGTGTCCGCGCAAGAACACGGGCGCCCAGGCAGGCTGGTGAAGAAGGCCGAGTAGTTCGCGCCCTTCATGAGTCCCGAGCATGAGTCCCGAGCGTGCTCGATGAGTTATTTTTTAGGCGCAGGTGTTTGCGACTGGTCCGTGGCGGCCGGGTTGTTTACCGCCCTGCCCGGTGCCGTAGCATCGGTTTTGCGCTCGCGCAGAGGCGTGTTCGACTTGGGGTAGCCGGCTTCGTCCAATGCCGTGTTCCAGCGGCCCGCGTCGAAGCCCTTGATGGGTTTGTTGCCCACCTTGAGCACCGGCACCTCCATGACGCCAATCAGGCTCATCAGTTCGTCGGCGTCGGGCTTGCGGTTCTGCGGGTCCCTGGCGGCATAGGGGATGCCGCGCTTGTCGAGCAGTTTGCGCGCCTCGTCACACAACACACCACACTCGCCTGCGTAGAGTGCAACCGGATTTTTCGCCATGGCCTGCCTGAGCGGGTAGGAGTCCTGGCCGTCAATCACATTGCCGCCTATCGTGCGTTGCTCGGATTTTTTCACGCCCGCGGGAGGCGGCTGGTCGCTGTATTGAACATGGCCGTTTTTATCCACCCAGCGATAAACCTGGCTGGCATAAACGCTGGTGGCGCACAGCAGCAAAACCATTGAAGCCGCAAGTTTACGCATGGCTTGTCCCCCTCCCCTTATGTATTTACACCATGCCGTTGTGGCGCAGCAAGGCGTCGATGGTCGGCTCACGTCCACGGAAGGCAACGAACGATTCCAGTGCCGGACGCGAGCCGCCGACACCGAGAATTTCGCTCCAGAAGCGGTGGCCGACTGTTTCCGACAGCACGCCGTTTTCCTCAAACAGGCTGTAGGCGTCGGCAGACAGCACCTCCGCCCACTTGTAGCTATAGTAACCCGCCGCATAGCCACCCGCGAAGATGTGCGAGAAGTTGTTGGGAAAGCGGTTGTAGTCGGGAGGGATCAGTACCGCCACCTGCGCGCGGATTTCCTGCAGCAGTTGCAGCGCGGTTTTGCCGGTGGCGGGATCGAAGTCGTCGTGCAGGCGCATGTCGAACAGCGCGAACTCGATCTGGCGCAAGGTCTGCAAGCCGCTCTGGAAATTCTTGGCGGCAATCATTTTGTCGAACAGCGCGCGCGGTAGCGGCGCTTTGCTGTCCACGTGCCGGGTCAGGTGTTTCAATACCTCCCATTCCCAGCAGAAATTTTCCATGAACTGCGACGGCAGTTCCACCGCATCCCACTCCACGCCGTTGATGCCGGACACGCCCAGGTCCTCGATTTTGGTCAGCAGGTGGTGCAGGCCGTGGCCGAATTCGTGGAACAGGGTAATCACTTCGTCGTGGGTGAACAACGCGGGTTTGCTGCCGACCGGGGCGGAGAAATTGCAGGTGAGATACGCCACCGGGGTCTGGATGACATCATTTTTGCGGCGCCGGGTCAGCGCATCATCCATCCACGCGCCGCCGCGCTTGTGTTCGCGCGCGTAAAGGTCGAGGTAGAACTGGCCGATGAGGCTGCCGCTGCGGTCGCGGATGTCGAAAAATTTCACATCCGGGTGCCAGGTTTCGGTATGGGAAGGTCGAATATCGAGGCCGTAAATCGTCTCCACCAGCTTGAACATGCCGGGCAGTACCTGGGTTTCGGGGAAATATTGTTTCACCTCCTGGTCGGAAAACGCATAACGCGCCACGCGCAGCTTTTCGCTGGCGTAGGTCACATCCCAGGCTTGCAAATCAGCCAGCCCCAGATCGGCGCTGGCGAATTCGCGCAATTCGTCCATGTCGCGCTGGGCGTGGGGTTTGGCGCGGGCGCCCAGCTCGCTCAGAAAATCTTTTACCTGCCGCGGCGTTTCCGCCATCTTGGTTGCCAGCGACTCTTCCGCATAGCTGGCAAAGCCCAGCATGGTGGCGTCCTCACGGCGCAAGCTGACGATCTGGGTGATCAGATCGGTGTTGTCCAGGTCGGGCGCGCCGAACTCGGACGCGCGGGTGACGTAAGCCCGATAAATCTGCTCGCGCAGCGCGCGATTGTCTGCGTACTGCATCACCGGCATGTACGAAGGTCCATGCAGGGTGAGCTTCCAGCCTGCTTTGCCATCGCGTTCGGCGGCTTCGCGCGCGGCCTGCTTCACGTCGTCGGGCAGGCCGGAGAGCGTGGCTGCGTCGTCGACAAACAGGCTGAATGCATTGGTGGCGTCGAGCAGGTTTTCCTCGAATTTGGCCGACAATTTGGCTAGCGTCTGCTGAATTTCCAGGAAACGCGGTTTGCGGTCTTCCGGCAACTCCGCGCCGCCCAGACGAAAACCGCGCAGCTCATTCTCGATGATTTTCTTCTGCGCCGGATTCAGCGTCATATAGCCCGCGCTGTCCTTGAGCGCCTTGAGCTTGGCAAACAGAGCCAGATTCTGCGACATCTCGGCATAATACTGGGTTATCTTGGGCAGATTGGCGTTATACACCTCGCGCAACTCGGGGCTGTTCATCACGCTGTTGAGATGCGATACCGGCCCCCACGCACGCGACAGGCGCTCGTTGGCGTCCTCCATCGGCTGCACGAAAGTCTTCCAGGTCGGCGCCTCGGCAGCGTTGGCGAGCTGTTCTAGCAGCGCCTTGTTCTCGGCCAGCAGCGCATCCACCGCAGGCGTGACGTGTTCGGGTTTGATTTGCGAAAAACGCGGCAGAGCGGAAAAATCGAGCAAAGGATTCATGACGCAACCTGTAAGAAATTCAGCACCATATAATAACCGTTTTCAGGATAACACTCATGTCAGGACAACCCTCAGCGCAGAATGTTCAGGTCTTTCGCGGCGTGCGGCCGCGCATTGGGCGCGGCAGCTGGATTCACGACAGCGCGCGCGTCATCGGCGACGTCAGCCTCGGCGACAACGTCTCGATATGGTGCGGCGCTGTCATCCGCGGCGACGTCAATAGTATCAGCATCGGTGCCGGCACCAATATCCAGGACAACAGCGTGCTGCACGTCTCGCACCAGACCGGACGCGATCCTGCCGGCAGCCCGCTGATCATCGGCGCCAACGTCACCGTCGGCCACAGCGTCATCCTGCACGGCTGCACGATAGGCGACGAATGCCTGATCGGCATGGGCTCCATCGTCATGGACAAAGTGGTGATCGAGCCGCGCGTGCTGCTGGGTGCGGGGAGTCTGGTGCCGGAGGGCAAGGTGCTGTCAAGCGGCCACCTCTACATCGGCCGCCCCGCCAAGCTGGTGCGGGCGCTGACCGACGCGGAGCTGGCGTATTTCAACTACTCGGCAGAACATTATGCGAAGCTGGCGCGGGATTATCAGCAAGGCTGAAGCCAGGGACATTCCCATCGCCCCTGCAATCCAGGATGCGCCGCGCGCTTCTCGGCCGCAGAATCAGGCTGAAGGTTTGCCATAGGCGCGTTCTACTTTTGCAATCCGAATCTCGTAGTCCTCGCACCACTGCAAATCAACGCGCTGCTCAACCTGTTTGGACTCCGCCATTGCCAACCGGTCTCACGCCGGCGATGGACTCCCCCCTTTTTTTCGTCAAACTGGTGCACTGGTGCTCATGGGGATGGGTCGTTCTTCAGCGACAGGAGTCCAGGACGAATACTGCTGTTGCCATCGGGCTTGGCAAAAGTGTTTTTCAGCTCGCGGTGGTCGATGCAAGAGGCGAGCCTGTCAGGCGCGAGCAAACGCAGGGTCGGCCGGGGTAGCTATCTCTGCCCCGGCCCATTCTTCCCCGCCTCGAACACTACATGCCCGTCCACCAGCGTGGCGTGCACCTTCCCCTGCATTTCATAACCCAAAAACGGGGTGTTCTTGCCCTGGCTTTTGAGTACGCCGGGTTCGACTTTCCATGTGGCTTCAGGGTCGAATACGCAGATGTCTGCGGCATGACCGATGGCCAGGTGTCCGGTGTCGAGACCAAGGATATGCGCGGGTTGATGGGTGATGCACGCCAGCGCCTGGCTGAGCGGGGTGCCGCTTTCGCGTGCCCATTTCAGCGTCAATGGCAGCAGCAGTTCCAGCCCGGTGGCGCCGGGTTCGGATTCGCCAAAGGGCATTTGCTTGCCGTCTTCGTCCACCGGGGTGTGGTCGGAGCACAGCGCGTCCACGGTGCCGTCGGCGAGCGCGGCGCGGATCGCGTCGCGGTCGCGCAGGCCGCGTAACGGCGGCACCAGATGGTAGTTGGTGTCGAAATAGCCGATATCCGTTTCGCTGAGGTGGACGTGGTTGATGCCGACGTCGCAGCTCACGTTGAGGCCTGCGGCTTTGGCGGTGCGTACCATCGCCAGGCTCTCGGCGGCGGAGAGGCGGCACAGATGCACGCGCGCGCCGGTTTCGCGTGCCAGCAGCAGAATGGTGGCGAGGGCCACGGTCTCCGCACTGGTGGGGATGGCGGGCAAACCCAGGCGCGTGGCGACAAAGCCGTCGTGCGCCACGCCGCCTTTGGCGAGGTAGGCGTCCTGCGGGCGCAGCCACACGGTGAAGCCGAAGGTGGCGGCGTATTCCAGCGCGCGCACCAGCACCTGGGTGTCGGTAATGGGGGCGTCGGCCTGGGAGAAGCCCACGCAGCCGGCGTCGCGCAGCTCGGCCATTTCGGTGAGGCGCGCGCCCTCGAGCTTCTGGGTCATTGCGCCGACGGGATAGACACGCGCCTGGTTGAGGTTCATGGCGCGGAACTTGAGCATTTCCACCAGGCCGGGTTCGTCCAGCGGCGGGTCGGTGTCGGGCGGGCAGGCCAGGCTGGTGATGCCGCCGGCACATGCGGCATTCATTTCCGATTCCAGTGTTGCCTTGTACTCGAAGCCCGGCTCGCGCAGGCGTGCGGCGAGGTCCACCAGGCCGGGGCAGACGATGCAGTTGCTGGCGTCAATCACGTGGCTGGCTTGAAAACCCGCGGGCGCGCTGCCGGTGGCAGCGATTTTGCCTGCGGCGATAAAAAGGTCTGCCCGGGTATCGACACCGTGTTTTGGGTCGATCAGGCGACCATTTTTAATGTGAATTTTCATGCTTAATTTCCTGCGAGTATGCTCATCACCGCCATGCGTACGGCAATGCCGTAGGTCACCTGCGGCAGGATTACCGATTGCTTGCCGTCGGCCACGGCAGAGTCGATCTCGACACCGCGGTTCATCGGGCCGGGGTGCATGACGATGGCATCGGGCCGGGCCAGCGCCAGCTTGTCCGGGGTGAGGCCGTAGTATTTGAAGTATTCCTGGGCGCTGGGCAGAAGCGCGCCGCGCATGCGCTCGTTTTGCAGGCGCAGCATGATGACTACGTCGACGTCTTTCAGCCCCTTGGCCATCTCGTGGTAGACGTGCACGCCCATCTGCTCGACGCCGGTGGGGAGGAGGGTCTTGGGAGCGATGACGCGCACTTCCGGCACGCCCAGCGTGGTCAGCGCGTGGATTTGCGAGCGTGCCACGCGCGAGTGCAGCAGGTCGCCGACGATGGCGACGCGCAGGTTGTGGAATTCGCCCTTGTATTTGCGAATGGTGAACATGTCCAGCAAGCCCTGGGTGGGGTGGGCGTGACGGCCGTCCCCGGCGTTGACGACGTGGATATGCGGCGCCACGTGGCGCGCAATCATGTGTGCGGCGCCGCTCTGGGCGTGACGTACCACGAACATGTCGGCCTGCATGGCAGCGAGGTTATCCACGGTGTCGAGCAGGGTTTCGCCCTTGCTCTGGCTGGAGGCGTTGATGTTGAGGTTGATGACGTCGGCGGACAGGCGCTTGGCGGCAATCTCGAAGGTGGTGCGGGTGCGCGTCGAGGGTTCGAAAAACAGGTTGAAAATCGCCTTGCCGCGCAGCAGCGGCACCTTTTTGACCTCCTGCTCGCTGACCGAAACGAAGCCCTCGGCGGTGTCCAGGATGTGGGTGAGAATGGCGCGCGGCAGGCCGTCTATGGTAAGCAGGTGTTTGAGGGCGCCGTCTTTGTTGAGTTGCGGGTTCAGGGTCATTTGAGATCAACCAGTTTGAGGTTGAGATGGCCGGCGTCGTCGCGGACCAGATGGATGTGCTGGTGCGGCGGCACGGTTGCGGTGCTGCCGACAAAATTGGCCATGATGGGCAGCTCGCGGTCGCCCATCCGGTCCACCAGTACGGCAAGGCGGATGCGCGCCGGGCGGCCATAGTCGAACAGTGCGTTCATGGCGGCGCGCACCGAGCGGCCGGTGTAGAGCACGTCGTCCACCAGCAGGATGTCGCGCCCTTCCACCTCGAACGGCAGGCGCGTCGGTTTGACCTGCGCGTGCAGGCCGATGCGGTTGAA
Organism: Sulfuriferula plumbiphila; assembly: GCF_009938015.1. Classification (NCBI taxonomy): domain Bacteria; kingdom Pseudomonadati; phylum Pseudomonadota; class Betaproteobacteria; order Nitrosomonadales; family Sulfuricellaceae; genus Sulfuriferula; species Sulfuriferula plumbiphila. Next base: position 42,561 of record NZ_AP021884.1, read on the forward strand.
GTCGTCGCGGTAAAAGGAGATGTCGAGGTCGCCGTGCGGCATGGCCGGGTCAAGCAGCGCGTGCATTTGTTGCGCCGCCCACACGCCGCCGGTGTACATGCCTACCAGCACGGTGTTGGGCGTCAGCGTGGGTTTGATCGCCGCCGCCAGCTGGGCGACGAGCGTTTCGGCATCAGGCAAGGTAATGATGGGCATGGTCGGGTTCGTCGAAATAATGTTGCAGGATGTGCTGGGCGGCGACCTGATCGAGCATGGATTTTTGCTGGCGCCCGCGAATGCCGGATTCGTTCAGCGCCGAGCTGGCAGCAGCGGAGCTGTAACTTTCGTCCACCAGCGCCACGTTCAGGCCAAAGCGCCCCTTGAGGCGCTGGGCGAAACGCAGGCAGGTGGGTGCAAATTCGTGTGTGCCGTCGTCGCGGCGCGGGATGCCGACCACGGCCAGTGCCGGTTGCCATTCTTCGATGAGCTTGCCGATGCGGGCAAAACGCGCGTCAGTGGTTTCAATGGCGATGGTCTCCAGCGGGTGGGCAAGCTTGAGTTCCAGTGTGCCGACTGCCACACCGATGCGTTTCAGGCCGAAATCGAAGCCCAGCACGCTGCCCGAGCCCATCAGGCGTGGCCCGCGTCATCCGACAGCATGGCAAAGTCGATACCGAGGATTTTCATTGCGGCGGTCAGGCGTTCTTCCACCGGCAGGTCAAAAATCACCTGCGGATCGGCCTTGACTGAGAGCCAGGCGTTTTGCCCGAGTTCATGTTCCAGTTGTCCCGGCGACCAGCCTGAATAGCCGAGCGACACGAGCAGCTTGTCCGGGCCGTGGCCGCGGCCGACGGCTTCGAGGATGTCTTTGGACGTGGTCAGCCCGAGGCGGTCATTCACTGCCATGGTGGACTGCCATTCTCCCGCCGGCTGGTGCAGCACAAAGCCGCGCTCGGTCTGTACCGGGCCGCCGTAATAGACGGCTTGCCCGGCCAGTTCGGTACGTTCCAGCTCGATGCCGATCTGGTCGAACAATGCCGCCATATCCAGATCGGTGGGCCGGTTCACAATCACCCCGAGCGCGCCCTGCTCGTTATGCTCGCAGATATAGGTCAGCGTTTTGGAAAAATTGGGATCAGCCATGCTGGGCATGGCGATCAGGAAATGGTCGGTGAGGTTGACGGTTTGCATGTGAATTCAATTGTAACGGCCTCGGGCATCAATCACAATTTAGCTGACAAATTCTTCCCTGAATATCATGCCCGAATTCGATACCGCACTCGTATAGCTGCGCCGCGACCTGCGTCTGGACGACCACGCGGCCCGCTGCCATGCGCTGAAATCGAGCCGTGCCCGATACCTGTATTCATTTTCGACACAGACGTTCTCGATGCATTGCCGACCGCGCCGGCCGCCGCGTGGAATTCATCTGGGAGGGCCTGGCCGCCCAGGTGCTGCGCGAGTTCAAGACGGCGGGTAAAACTGATCGCCCAAAGACATAAGGGCACAGTCAGCGCTGTGCCCTTATGTCTGTTCCTGACCTGAAATTCAGGTTTCGTTGTGGTAAGCCACTACTTTTTCCACTTCGTTTTTCGAGCCGAGGATCACCGGCACGCGCTGGTGCAGGCCCTCCGGCTGCAGGTCGAGGATGCGTTGACGGCCGGTGCTGGAAGCGCCGCCGGCCTGCTCGACGATGAAGCTCATCGGGTTGGCCTCGTACAGCAGGCGCAGTTTGCCGGCCTTGGCGGGGTCTTTGGTGTCCTTGGGGTACATGAAGATGCCGCCGCGCACCAGGATGCGGTGCACTTCGGCCACCATGGAGGCGACCCAGCGCATGTTGAAGTCGCGCGCGCGCGGACCGGTCTTGCCTTCCAGGCATTCCTGCACGTAGCGCTTGACCGGACCTTCCCAGAAACGCTGGTTGGAGGCGTTGATGGCGAATTCCCGGGTGTCGGCGGGAATGGTCATGTTGGGGTGGGTGAGAATGAACTCGCCGATGTCGCGATCCAGCGTGAAGCCATTGACGCCGTGGCCGGTGGTCAGCACCAGCATGGTGGAGGAACCATACAGCGCGTAACCGGCGGCGACCTGTTGGGTACCGGGTTGCAGGAAGGACTCGGCAGTCGGCGCATCGCCTGCGCCGGGACAGCGCAGAATGGAGAATATGGTGCCGACGGAGATGTTGACGTCGACGTTGGACGAGCCGTCCAGCGGGTCGAACACCAGCAGGTACTTGCCGCGCGGGTATCGGCCGGGGATCTGGTAGACGTCGTCCATTTCCTCGGAAGCCATGGCGGCGAGGTGGCCCGCCCACTCGTTGGACTGGATGAAGATTTCGTTGGTGATGACGTCGAGCTTCTTCTGGGTTTCGCCCTGCACGTTTTCTGAATCGAGGCTGCCCATCACGCCGATCAGCGCACCTTTGTTGACGGCATTGGAGATGACCTTGCAGGCGGTGACGATGTCGTTCAACAGCGAAGTGAAATCACCAGTCGCGCCCTTGATCTGACGCTGCTCTTCGATGATGAACTGGGTGATGGTGGTGCCGATATGCATGGCCAAGGCCTTTCTGGAATAACGTTCAAAACGTCCGATTGTATCAGATCGCGGGTGGCAAGCTCAGTCGTTGCTGCTGAGCTGGTCGCCAGGGATGAAATTCCAGGTACGCGTGATGCTCAGAATGTCCGCCTTGTTGCGCATCTCTTCCGGGAATGGCGAGTAGGGTGCCGCTTCACGCACGATGGCGACAGCGGCTGCATCCAGTATCTTGGAGCCCGAGCCGCGCGTGACCTCCACGTCGTCGAGGCTGCCGTCCGACTTGATCGACACGGTGAGTTGCAGCTTGCCGTAGAGTTTTTGTGAGCGCGCCGCTGCCGGATAATTCTGGTTGCCGATGCGTTCCACCTTGATGCGCCAGTCCTCGATATAGCGCGCAAACACGTAGTCCTGCGTGCGCGCACCGATAAACATGCGCTTGGGACGCTTTTGATAAGCGTCGTATTCGCGTGAGATTTGCGCTTCCAGTTTGGCCATTTCCAGGCTGCGCGCAACCAGGCTTATCGGCCTGGGGTCGGCCTCGACCGGCTTGGCATCGGTTGGCGACGTCGCATTCTGCATGTTGGGCAGGCTTTGCTCGGACTTGAGCCGGGTCATGATCTGGCGCGCTTGCGCTTCCAGCTGTCTGACACGCTGCTGTGCCCTGTCTGCGCCGGATTCGCGCTGATCCACCGCAGTGGCGGGCAATGGGCTTTTGGCGCGGCGGTCGAGATCGGTGTTGCCGCCACCGTCCAGGTTGGCCTGCGCCAGGGCGTCGGCCTGGAGCGGCTTGCGGGCCGATTTGCTATTGACCAGCACGACTTCCAGCGGCGGGCTGAGGAAGTTTTCCTCGCGCACCGGCGGCAATTTGAAGCTGAAGCCGAGCAACAACAGGTGGATACCCAATGAGGCCAGCAGCGCACCTCCCAGCAGCGGTGTGATGCCGAGACGGGAAGTGCGGGTGGACAAACGAGGTGGCGCGGTCATGGCCAGTATTTTAGCCCGGATTACTGGACCGCAGGTTCCGTGGCAGGCGCCATGTCCAGCCTGCGCCGGAAACTGCACAGCAGTTCCACCTCGAACAAGTCCACGCCGTCCACGGCCAGGCTGACGCGGCTGCCCGGCGGCAGTTCCGGCAATGAGTGCACGCGCGTCACAAACGGCAAACCGTCGAGGCGCACCAGGTTTTCCCTGATGACGCCCGCGTTGATTTCGGTGATGCCTTCCTGCACCAGCCAGCGCAGGCACCAGTAACGCTCCATGTTGCGCTGGAAGTTGTTGTAGGCGTCGTAAGCCACCTCGAAATCGCGCAATGCGGTATACAGCACCTCGGATTTCGGCGCATAAGGGGGGGGCACGCCCTGCGCCAGCGCCATGATCTGGCGCTGGTTGAGCAGATCCACATAACGCCGCAGCGGCGAACTCGCCCAGGTGTATTGCGCCACGCCCAGCCCCACGTGCGGCGCGGGCCTGGTGCTCATCTTCACCTTGCCGTTCTGCTGGGTACGGTACAGCGCCATGGTGTCGGTTTCCGCCAGCCAGCGCCCCCATTCCGAATTCACATAGATCATCAACTCGGACACCACGCGGTCGATCGGATTGCCGCGCACCCGGTCGGTAATGCTGACGCGGTCGTTTTCCACCTTGAAGTTGTAATCGGCACGCGGCGGCACGTTGGGATCGGGGGTTTTGTCACGCGCGGCCTCCAGCGCACCGGAAAAATGCCAGAGCATGTCGAGTTCAGCCTTGAACGGGTAATCCGCGCTGTCATTGGCGATGCTGCCGGTATGGAAATGCGCCTCCAGCGTCTCATGGCGCAGGTTGGCGGCGATATGGACTTGCTCCAGGCGGGTTTCCTGGTTCAATACTTTCCACTCGCCGTCACTCACTTCCACATACATGGATAGCGCCGGGCAGGTGTGGGTCTCGCCCAGGGTGTAATGGTGGATGGCCGCATCGGGCAGCATGGTGATCTTGCCGCCGGGGTAATACACCGTGGACAGGCGGCGCGCGGCGATTTCGTCCAGCGCCGATGCAGGCACGATGCCCAGCGCGGGGACGGCGATATGGATGCCCACGCGCCAGTTGCCGGTGTCCAGACGCGTGACTGAAAAGGCGTCGTCAATCTCGGTGGTGGCGGCGTCGTCCATGCTGAACGCCTGTACCCCCGCATCCGGCAGTTGCGGCGGGTCGGGCAGTTCGTGGGCGTCGCCGAAACCGGTGCCACGCGGGAAGTGCTCGCGCAGGAACGCGCCCAGATGGTAATCGTGGCTGGAGGGAATCGCGCCGCACCGATCCAGCAGCTTGACCGGGGTCAGGCCGGTGGCCTTGCAGACGTCGTCCAGGGCTTTCCACTCCAGCCGGTTTTTGTCCGGCGCGTACAGCAGCATGTCGAGGTGCGCGGCGAATTCTTCCGGCAATTGATACGCGCTCAGTTGCGCCACATAACGTGCCAGCAGTTCCGCTTCACGCTGCTTGCGTTCCACGCCGGCCTTGGCGGCGGCCAGTGCTTCGGGTGGCGCGGGCTTGTAGCGGCCGCGGCCCTTCTTGTAGAAATGCATGGGCGCTTCGTGCAGGCGCATCAGTATCCCCGCCGCTTCCACCGGCTTGGGTTCGTGGCCGAAATATTCGCGTGCCAGATCGGCAAAGCCAAATTCCTCGCTGCCCGCCACCTCCCACAGAAAATCCGCGTCCGCCTCGTCGCGCACGGCGTGCGCCGCGTCCATGAATTCCGCCGGCGCCGGTGCGTTAAAACGCATCATCACGGTGATGGCCTTCACCTTGGCACGCTTGCCGTGCTGGGTATCCACCTGCAACGAGGTGTCATTGTCGGTGATGATGGTGCCGGCCTTGAAGCTGCCGTCTTCTTCGTAAAGTAAATACATAGTGAATAACGCGGGCGCGTAATGCGTCCCGGCGTTCAAAACTCCAGAATGGTTTCGATGTATTGAGGAAAGCTTTGGAAACCGTGATCGCCACCCGGCACGACAATCTGACGGCTGGCAGCGTAATAGTTCACCGCATCACGGTAATCCAGCACGGCGTCGCCGGTTTCCACCAGCAGCAACAGATTCTGCGGACGCAATGGCGCGGGCCTGTCGAGCACGGCGAGCTCATCCAGGTGTTGCTGGGTGAATACGTACTCCTCGCCGGTGTGGTAGTTCTTTTGCGGGCCCAGCGCGCTTTTGAGCGCGTGTTGTACATGCACCGCCGGGTTGATCAGCGCCGCCTTGACGTCAAACCGATCCGCCAGCCAGGTGGCGTAAAAACCGCCCAGGGAGCTGCCGATGAGCTTCACCTGCGCGCCTGGCAATGCGGAGATCCGTTCGGACAACAGCGCGATGGCGGCAGCCGGGCGATGCGGCAGATCGGGGCAGGCAAACTCCGCACCGCGCCCGTGTGCAGCAAGCCAGGTATGGAGCTCGCGCGCCTTGCCCGAGCCGGATGCGCTGTTGAAACCGTGAATGTAAATGATCATTGCGGGCGTGGTGTGACCGGTTTAATCCGGCATTATAAGGCAGGGCTGGCCGCCGCCGCGCAAAGCGGGTTAAATTGCAGTGATGAAACGGTTTCCATTATCCGCCCCGGCGCGCGACCGCCTCGATTGGCTGACCCAGGTAGGCTATGTATCGGTGCAGCTGTTTTTACGCAACGAGCTGGCCAATCATGCGGCGGCGATCTCGTTCTATTTTTTGCTGTCCATCGTTCCCATTGTGTTGCTGCTGCTGTACGCGGCCAATTTGTTTACCCAGTTGCCGCAACTTGCGGCGAATATGCCGCTGCTGTTTGTGGCATTGTGGGATCAGCTCAACCTGGGCGCGCTCAAGGCCATGGGCTTGCTGCCGGAACAGACCCGCGCGATTGCCAGCGGCGCCAGCATGCTTACCCTGGTGATGGCCTCGCGTGGTCTGCTCAACGCGCTGCAGAGTGCGTTTCGGGTGATTTTCGCGGGCGGCAAGCGCAGTTTCTGGCACGCCTGGCTGGTGTCGCTGCTGGCCATGCCACTGGCGTTTGGTTTGATTGTGCTGGCGGTACTGGCGCAACGCGTGCTGGGCTACTTGTCGCGCATGGAATTACTGGGCACGCATCTGGCAGCCAATCTCGATCTGGCGGGGGGCGTCGCTACCTTTCTGGTGCTGTGGCTGCTGATTTTTACTGCGTATTGGCGTATGCCCATTCCGCGTCCACCGCGCCAACTGGCAGCGCTGGTGAGCCTGCTTTGCGCGCTCAGCATCCTCGCACTCAAGGCAGGGTTTGGTTATTTTGTCCACCTCGATAACTACCAGGCGATCTATGGCACACTGGGCACAGTGGTGTTTTCGCTGATCTGGGTATATATCGTGGCGGTGATTTTTCTGGCATGGGCGCAGGGCCTGTATGCGGCAGGCAGAGTGGATGTGCTGGGACTGGAAAAACTGTTTCTGGCCAGCAGCGGCAAACAGGCAACGCTGGCCGACCGCTTCCTGTTTGGTCGCTCGCAACGCCTGTTGCACAAATACGGTCAGGCGCTTACGGCGGGCACAACCATTATCCGGGAGGGCGAAACCTCACAACTCACCTACTTCTTGCAATCCGGGCAGGTGGCGCTATACAGGGACGTACAAGGTCAGGCGGTAAAAATTGCCAGCTTGCAGGCAGGAGAAATGTTCGGCGAAATGGCCTATCTGCTGGGCGAGTCGCGTACTGCCACTGTCATCGCAGACACCGACGTGTTTCTGGTTGCTTTCCCGCCGCAGGTGCTGGAGGAACTGATAGCGACCAGTCCAGCACTGGCGCGGGAGATTATTGGCGCGCTGGCACAGCGCCTGAAGCGGATGAATCAGGCGCGGACAGCTTAAACCATGTGTCTTGAAAAAACGGCAATGAGCAAGCGGTTTGATGCCGTGGTGTGGGTTAGGCGAAACCGTGCAGCCTGTTTAAACCCGGGGTTTGCAAGCCCGGTTTTTCAAGATACAGGGTTAAAGGCTATTCCTGCATCAGTTCAAAATCGCTCTTGGTCACGCCGCAGTCCGGACACGCCCAGCTGTCGGGGATGTCTTCGAAACGGGTGCCGGGGGCAATTCCCTCATCGGGGATGCCACGTGCCTCGTCGTACACGTAGTCACAGATCATGCAGACCCACTTGCGGGTCAGCGTTCCAGTTTCAGTCATTGCGTTCATGATGCCTGCCTGTAGGGGGTGAGGCTGGACAGGATTTTGCCGAAAATCGGCTGCAGCTCGGCTGCAATTCCATCCAGCCGGAGGTTGCCGTAGGGGGCAAACACCGCGTCCGGGCTGCGCATGGCGACGTGGGTTTTGCCGTCCGCCTCGTAAACATGGATGCGCAGCGGGATGTCTATCCCGGCGCGTTTGTCTGCCTGCCAGACGCGCACCGCAAAATCCGGGCGGAATACCTCCAGAATCTGGTCGGCCGGCACCGTCATGCCGCGCCTGGCGGCGTTGGCCTGGCCGTCGATATGTGCGACCAGCCCCATCGGTGCGGCGAGGATGGCCTCGGTGAGCCTGGCGGTCGTGGCGTCCACATCCAGGTTGACGGTGAAAGTGATCATTCAGGCTCCGTGGTCATGCGCTGCGTTTATGCACTGCATACGCGGCAGCCGCTGTCGATGTCGTGTAACTCTTTGCGTAAATGCTTGATGGCCGGGGTGACGATGGCCACAAAGTAGGCTTCGCGCATGCGCCGCTGCGCGGCGTTGCTCACCAGATATCCCTTGGCACCAAGATGCAGCATGGCGGAGTTGGCCGCCTTGAGCGACAGCTCGCTGCCCAGCAGGCGCAGGGCGATGGTGTCGCGCTCGTAGCCGGTGTCGGGCGAGGCGTCAATTTTGTCCGCCAGACGGTAACAGGCTGCGCGCGCGCCAAGCAGCGCCGCTTCGACATCTTCGGCCTGATCATCGAGGAAACGGTTGACGTGCCCGTGGGTTTTATTGGAGCGCTTCATCATGCTCACGCAGGCATCCACCAGTCCCAGTCCCATGCCCATCTGCATCAGGATAAAGGCGGATTTGGTGCGCGTGCGAAAGCGCTCGAATTCACTCGGATGCGATACCACGGCAGCGTCGGCGATGAATACATCCTTGAACTGGCAGGCAAAGGTATTGGTCCCCTCCATGGCAATAAAATGCGCATTCTGGCTGAGGGTCAGGCCGGGGCAGTCGCCGCGCACCAGAGCGATCATCAACCCCGGTTCGCCGGCCACGTCTATGCCGACGTGGAAATAATGGTCCGCGCCGATGTTGGATACCCACGGCAGCGTGCCATTCACGCAATAGCCGCCATTCACGCGCACTGCCTTGAGGCGATTTTCCTCGATGGCGACGCAGGCTTTCATTGCATTCGACTGGCCGGTGCCGCCCAACACCTTGCCCCCGGCGATTTGCGGCAACACGCTGTTACGAATCGCAATATTGCTGCTGTTTTGCAGGTACCAGGCACAGGCATTCTGCGCCCATACCAGAAAGCCGGTGGAAACACATTCGCGCGACACGTCCTCGATTACCCGCACCGCGTTTTTCAACCCCTTGCCCGTACCGCCGAACTGCGGCACGACCATCGCGCCAAAGCCGCCGATTGCGCCGAGCCGGTGCAGAAACTCACCCGGGTATTCGCCTTTGATATCAATATCCAGCACGTGCGGGCAAAGGTGGTCGCGGATCAGCGCGGTGATGCCGGGCAGGGATTCACCGGCGTCGGCTTCCTGCGCATATTTCAACATTTCGACTTGCATCACAGCTCCTTATTTCCCACCTGGCTGCCCGGGACAGGCAGCCATGCGCATTTTTTAAATTCTGTCATCAGGCCAGGGCCACCGTCACGCCCACCGGATTGCGCAGGGTATTGGCCACCGGCGACCACTGATTGGCATGTGCGACGAGCGATTGCAGCTCGCTGTCGCTGGCATCGCCTTCGAGATGCACCTTGACGCGAATATCGGTAAAACCCAGCACCTTGCCCGGCGACACGTCGCCCACGCCCCATACTGCGGTGACGTTGATATCACCCTCCAGCTCCAGCTCGATCCTGGAAAGTGCGATGCCACGTGCGACGGCATTGGCGTGCAGGCCGACCGACAGGCACGAGCCCAGCGTGGCCAGGGCTGCTTCGGAAGGATTGGGTGCGCTGTCATCGCCGAGCAGGTGGGGCGGCTCATCAATCACATGTGCGGGCAAGTTGCGCACGAAATTGAGGTTGCGGAATTTGCTCTCGCATACCGTTCTTGTTTTCAGCGTGACCACATTCTGTGGATTGGCCTTGCCTTTTTGCGCCAGCCCATCGAGCCCGTTTTTATCTATCGGGGTCAGCGTGGTGGTCATTTTCAGTGCGGCAACTTCGGACATGGTTTATTCCTCCTGGTGTTAAACGAATATTGGTGGCCTGTAGGGCACGCCGATATCTACGCAAGCGCCATGCCAGAGCCATTTTGTCTAAGTAATGCAATGATTTTAAATGTTATTTCAGGCAGTATGGGAAATTGAAACGGTGCTGCTGGTAGACAGATTGTTAACAATTTGCACGACAGCTTTCTGTACGCGGTCGGGTCAGGCAATTCCCAGGCGCTGAATCCGATAATTCAGCTGGCGCAAGGTCATGCCTATGTGCTGTGCCGCGCGCGACTTGTTGCCATTACATAGCGCCAGTGCCTGCACGATGCTGTCGCGCTCGGCTGCCTGCACTGCATGGTAGGGGCGCAAACCGTCCGGTGTTGCGGTCACAAACGTGGTAACCGGGCGCGCCACGGGCTCGCTGACCGTTTCACCGGCAATCACCGCGACCACCTCCGCGGCACCAATCAGCCGGTTCTCGGAGAGCAGCGCCAGCCGCTCCAGCACGTTGCGCAATTGCCGCACATTGCCCGGCCAGCTATAAGCAGCCAGTCGCTCCAGCGCATCCGGGGCGATATTCACATTGCGCTGGTAGCTCTGGTTGATCTGGTTCAGGTAATAGCGCACCAGATGGCGGATGTCTTCCGGGCGCTCCTGCAGGGAAGGCAGCCGCACTGGGATGACGTTGACCCGATAAAACAAATCCAGACGAAATTTGCCGCGGCTCACCAGTTGCTGCAAATCCTGATTGGTGGCGGCGACGATGCGAACATTGACCGGGGTTTCGCGGCGTGCGCCGACGCGCTGGATGGTGTTCTCCTGCAATACGCGCAGCAGTTTGACCTGCATCGCCAGCGGCATGTCGCCAATTTCATCGAGAAACAGGCTGCCATTGTTGGCCTGCTCGAAATAACCGGGGCGGCTGCTGGTGGCGCCGGTAAACGCGCCTTTTTCATAGCCAAACAGCTCGGATTCGAACAGGTTTTCCGGAATCGCACCGCAGTTGACCTTGATGAAGGGATGGTCGCGGCGCGCACTGGACAGGTGCAGGGCGCGTGCGAACAGCTCCTTTCCGGTGCCGGATTCGCCCAGTAGCAGTACCGTCGCATCGGTTTGTGCCACCTGTTCAACCTGCTTTAATGCGCGGCGCAGCGGCATGGATTCGCCGACAATGCCAAATGCGCCCGGAGTCGATGGATTCTTGTTCAGCGCCCATTTCAGCTCACGGTTTTCCGACTCCAGGCGCGCGGTATGTTCCTGAATGTGACGGTTGAGCATGATTACCTGCGCAATCAGCGTGGCGGCAATTTTCAGTATTTGCAGATCGCGCGCCAGCGGTCGCGGGCGGTCGCGCAGCCGGTGCACGCCGAGCACCCCGAGCACCTGGCCGCCCTGCTCCACGGGCATGGCAATAAAGGACACCGTTTCGTGCGGCAGATGCTCACGTGCCACGCTGCGGAACAGGAACGCCGGCTCATTATCCACATCCTGAATAATCACCATTTGCCCGCTCTGCATCACGCGCCCGGTGATCCCCTCGCCAGGCTGGAAGCGCCCGCGTTTCATCTCTTGCCTGGATAATCCATAGGCGTGGGCGATATGCAACGCTGCACTCTCGGCGTCAGGCAGCACCACGCGTCCCCGGTTCAAGCCGAGCAACTCGGACAGCAAATGCAAAATCTCGCGGATGACATAGTTCTGATCCGGGCTTTTTCCCATCAGTGCGGAGGCTTCGCGAATCACCAGCAATTCTTCGTCCACCAGAATTTCCGGTGGCGGACGGTGGGCGGTTTGGGCGTCAAGCATGGGTGCAGCTCCTGCAGAAATAACAATTTGTCTACACAATGTAAGCAAAAACCGGACGCACGCCGTACTGGCGATCTTGGCCATAGGCTGCAGATGGCGTGGAAAGGCGATTTGTCGAACTGGCACGTTTGCTGCTCTTGTGATGCATGCCCAAACCAGCACAAAAGGAATCAGCATGAGCGGCCAAGTCTTGATCGAACCAGCACAATTGCAACAAGCCATGGCCACCGAGCCCATCGTGGTAATCGACACGCGCGATCCGGGTGCTTACGCCAGGGGACATATTCCGGGCGCGGTCAACCTGCGCGAGATTTTTACCTACCTCGCCACCACCGACCACGAAGGCCTGGAAGCCATGCAGCACAAATTCGCCGCGGCATTTGGCGCGGCAGGCTTGTCCGGCAAGGAAACCGCAGTGGTCTACGAAGACACCATGAACACCGGTTTTGGGCAATCTTGCCGGGGTTATTTTCTGCTCAAATATCTGGGCTACCCCAAGGCCAGAGTGCTGCACGGCGGTTATCAGGCCTGGGTCAGCGCCGGCCTGCCCGCCACCACCGAGCCCACTCTGCCTGCGCCCGCCCAATTCCCGCTCGCCAGTGCACCGGGTGCGGTAATGGTGGACAAGGACGAAATGCTGGCAGCGCTGAATGACCCGTCAGTGATCAAGCTGGACGTGCGTGATGTAGACGAATGGATCGCCACCAGCTCCTCGCCTTACGGCCCGGATTTTTGCCCGCGCAAAGGCCGTATCCCCGGCGCGCGATGGCTGGAGTGGTATCGGCTGATGAAGCCCGCAGACGGGGGCAGCATGGTCAAGTTCAAGGCGCGCGATGAAGTACTGGCGGAGTGCCAGACCGTCGGCATCCAGCCGCACTCCAGGGTTTACATTTATTGCTTCAAGGGCGCGCGTGCTTCCAATACCTTTCTGGCATTGAAAGAGGCGGGTGTGCATGACGTGAAAATCTACTTCGGTTCATGGAACGAGTGGTCACGCGACCCGGCGCTGCCGATTGAAGAAGGCTTTCCGGCTGCCTGAGACTGACATCACTTTTAACCAGTCGCTACCAACATCAGCCATCAATATCAGGGAGATATCCATGTCCGGTTTTGACGATCCGTTTGATCCTAATATCCAGCTCTCCGGCAAGGGTTGCAGCTGTGGCCGCCACGCCAGCCAGGCCGAGCACCGGCAGGACGAGGACGCCCGTATCAGCCGGGTGGTTGAATCCACGGTGATGCGCGCACTGTTTCCGCATGACGAGACGCGCCGCAACTTTATTCGCGCGGTGGGCGCGGGCACTGCGCTGGCGGCGGTTTCCACTTTCTTTCCGCTATCCGCCGCCAGGGCGCTTGCTGCAGACCGTGCCGCGCTGGAAAAAACCGACCTGAAAATCGGCTTCGTCCCCATTACCTGCGCCACGCCCATCATCATGGCCGGACCGATGGGCTTCTACTCGCGCGAGGGTTTGAATGTCTCTTTGCTCAAAACAGCGGGTTGGGCCGTGGTGCGCGACAAGGTGATGAACAAGGAATACGACGCTTCGCACATGCTCTCGCCAATGCCGCTCGCCATCAGCCTGGGGCTGGGTTCGCAGGCACAGCCGGTGGCCGTGGCCGCGATCGAGAACATCAACGGCCAGGCCATCACCCTGCATGTGAAGCACAAGGACAAGCTCGATCCCAAACAGTGGAAAGGCTTCAAGTTCGGCCTGCCGTTCGACTACTCGATTCACAATCTGCTGCTGCGTTATTTCCTGGCCGAACATGGCCTGGATCCGGACCAGGACGTGGAACTGCGCATCATGTCGCCGCCCGACATGGTGGCCAATCTGCGCGCCGGCAACATCGACGGCTTCCTCGGGCCGGAACCGTTCAACCAGCGCGCAGTGTACGAGGAAGTGGGCTTCATCCACACCCTGTCGCGCGACATCTGGGACGGCCATCCGTGCTGCGCCTTCGGCGTGTCGGAGGGGTTCGCCAAGACCCATCCCAATACCTTCGCCGCGCTGTTCCGCGCCATTGCCAGCGCCACTGACTACGCCCACAAACCGGAAAACCGCGCCGACATCATCAAGGCCATCGCCCCGGCGAATTACCTCAACCAGCCCATCCCGGTGCTGGAGCAGGTGATGACCGGGCGCTTCGCCGACGGCCTGGGCAAGGTGCGCAACGTGCCCGACCGGGTGGATTTCGACCCGTTCCCGTGGCCGTCCATGGCGGTGTGGATGCTGAGCCAGCTCAAGCGCTGGGGTTATCTCAAGGGCGAGGTGAACTACCGGCAAGTGGCGGAAAACGTGTTCCTCGCCACCGATGCGCGCAAGCGCCTGAAAGAGATGGGCTTGCCTGTCCCTGCCAGCAACTACGCCAGGTACACCATCATGGGCAAGGTGTTCGACCCTGCCAAACCGGAGCAATACCTGAAGTCGTTCAAGATCAGCCGGGCATGATCATGACCAAGTCGCTGAATTTCAAATCACTGCTTATATCCGTGCTGCTGCTGTGCGCTTTGCTGCTGGGATGGTATATCGCCACCCTGCCGCAGGCGGCGCTCACGGCCAATGTAGACCCCGAATACGCGGCGCTGATGGGCGGCGGTGCGGTGAAGAAATCGGGGATGCCGACACCGGCCGAATTTGGTCACACACTGCGCGAACGGCTGTCGGACCCGTTCTATGACCACGGCCCAAACGACAAGGGCATCGGCATCCAGCTCGCCTATTCGCTGGCGCGGGTGCTGTCCGGGTTTGCGCTGGCCGCGCTGGTGGCCATCCCGCTGGGTTTTGTGGTGGGCATGTCGCCGCTGATGCAGCGCGCACTCAACCCCTACATCCAGTTGCTCAAGCCGATTTCGCCGCTGGCGTGGATGCCGCTGGCACTCTATACCATCAAGGACTCGTCCGCTTCGGCGATTTTCGTGATTTTCATCTGCTCGCTGTGGCCGATGCTGATCAACACCGCCTACGGTGTAGCCGCGGTCAGGCGCGACTGGCTCGATGTCGCCAAAACACTGGAGGTGTCAGCGCTGCGCAAAGCGTTCCAGGTGGTGCTGCCCGCTGCCGCGCCCACCATCCTCACCGGGATGCGCATTTCCATGGGCATTGCCTGGCTGGTGATCGTGGCGGCGGAAATGCTGGTGGGCGGCACCGGCATCGGCTACTTTGTGTGGAACGAGTGGAACAACCTGAGTCTCACCAACGTCATCTTCGCCATCCTCATGATCGGCGTGGTGGGCATGATGCTGGACATGATGTTCGGCGGGCTGTCGCGGCTGGTGGCGTATAACGATTGAGGTCTGGACCATGCAAACCGATTTTTTGAAAGTTGAAGCCCTGAGCCGGGTATATCCGGCCAGTCGCGGTCAGGCGCCGCTGGTGGTGTTCGAGAACATCCATTTCAGCATCGGCAAGGGCGAATTCGTCTGCATCATCGGCCACTCCGGCTGCGGCAAATCCACCATCCTCAACGTACTGGCCGGGCTGGATGAGCCCAGCGCCGGCGTGGTGATCATGGATGGGCGCGAGGTGGCCGGCCCCAGCCTGGATCGCGGCGTAGTGTTTCAGGGCCACGCGCTGATGCCGTGGCTGTCGGTGATGAAAAATATCGAATTCGCCGTCAAGTCACGCTGGCCGGACTGGCCAAAAGACAAAGTACGCAGCCACTGCCAGCAGTTTATCGATCTGGTAGGCTTGACCGGTGCCGAGCATAAAAAGCCCTCCGAACTTTCCGGCGGCATGAAGCAGCGCGTGGGTATCGCCCGCGCCTTTTCCATCCAGCCGAAAATGCTGCTGCTGGATGAGCCCTTCGGCGCGCTTGATGCGCTGACCCGCGGCGTAATTCAGGATGAACTGCTGAAAATCTGCGCCTCCACCGGGCAAACCGTGTTCATGATTACCCACGACGTGGACGAAGCCATGCTGCTGTCCGACAAGATCATCCTGATGACCAACGGTCCGCGCGCCCGTATCGCCGAAATCGTGGTGAATACGCTGCCGCGCAACCGCACCCGCAACGACGTGCACAAGGATCCACAGTACTACCGCATCCGCAACCATCTGGTGGATTTCCTGGTGAGCCGCTCGCGCGAGATGGCGCAGGCGCCCGCCGCAGACAGCGACCCGCGCCACCCGCCCGAAGTCAGGCCGGGCGAAATGGATGATGATCCGATAGCAACGCCGCGTGTGCAAAAACAGCCTGCCATGCACCTGGTGTAATCACTCAACAACCTGACAAGGAGAAACCATGCAGCGTACCGAAGTCACCGCAATCATCGTCGCCGCCAAGCTCAAAAAATGCCTGAAATGGGCAGACATTGCCAAAAAAATCGGCTTGAGCAAGGAATGGACAACCGCCGCGCTGATGGGACAAATGACCCTGGACAAGAAACAGGCCACCACTATCGGCAAGCTGCTCGGACTGCCGCCGGAAGCCGTGGACGCGCTGCAAATCGTTCCCTACAAAGGTTCGCTGCCCAGCGCCATCCCCACCGACCCGCTGATCTACCGTTTTTATGAGTTGATCAACGTCTATGGCACCAGCATCAAGGCACTGATCCACGAGGAATTCGGCGACGGTATCATGAGCGCCATTGATTTCAGCATGGATATCCAGCGCGAGACCGACCCCAAGGGCGACCGCGTCAAGATTGTGCTGAACGGAAAATTTTTGCCCTACAAGACATACTGATCCGTGCTGCGCATCCCGCTTGCTTCAGGATGCGACTGCCTGGCTTCTCGCTCAGCTTGTGGCCAGGGCGTTGTGACGTTTGTGCGCCGCTTCGCGATGCCCGCGATGATTACCCTTGCAGAGCCGGGTGATCGGCTATCGGGCGGTCCAGGAAATAACCCTGCACGAAGTCGACCCCGAACTGGGTCAACAGATCGAGTGTGGCCTCATCCTCCACGAATTCGGCCACGGTGACCTTGCCCATTCCCCTGGCAACGTCGGCAATGGATTTGACGAACAACTGGTTGTCATGATCATGGGGCAGGTCGCGGATGAACAGGCCGTCAATTTTCAATGTGTCCACCTTGAGGTATTTGAGATAAGCAAAAGACGAGAAGCCGGTACCGAAATCGTCCAGGCAGGTGGAGCAGCCGGTCAGATGAACGGCTTCGATGAAACGTCCTGCGTCATGCAGGTCGCCGATCGCTGAAGTCTCGGTGATCTCTATCAGCAGACGGCTGGGGTCGACGGCATGCCGGATCAGGGTGTCCTGAATGTAGCGAGGCAATGACGGGTCTGCCAGGGAGCGCCCGGAAAGATTGATTGCCAGGGCGCGCAGCCTGGGATGGTGTGCCAGGGTGGCGACAGCCTCCCCGATCACCCAGCGGTCAAGCTCGAGGATTTTGCCGGTCTTTTCGGCGATGGTGATGAATAGCCCGGGCATGATCAACTGTTCCGGTTTTTCCTCATCAACGATACGTACCAATGCCTCGAGGTGCGACAGGGTGCGATCGGCGCTGTGATACACACCCTGGAAATGCAGCCGGAACAGGTCTTTTTCGAATGCGCGCGACAGCCGGTCATTCCAGGTGAGGCGGGCGACCATCTCCTTGCCCATATCCAGCTCGGGACGGTATACCTGCCAGGTGTTCTTGCCACATGCCTTGGCCTGGTACATGGCGGTGTCGGCATGGGCGATCAGCTCCTCGATAGAGGAACCATGTTGCGGATAAAGCGCGATCCCCAGGCTCACCGTGACGCGCAGCGGCTGGTCGTCAAAAATGAGCGGGAGCCGGGCGATGGCCCGCACGACACGGTCCGCCAGACCTTCAGCCTGTTTCAGATCGGAAACCTGGGGGATCAGCAATGCGAATTCGTCGCCGCCCAGCCGGGCGAGGACCTCGTTGCGGCGCACCAGGGCGGAAAGTTCTGTTGCGACACGGATCAACGTGGCGTCGCCCGCATGGTGTCCGAAAGTGTCGTTAATGTACTTGAATTCGTCCAGATCGAAGAACAGCAACGCTCCCTGGCTGCCCGTGCGCCCTGCATCAGCAAGCAGCTTTTCCATCTCCTCGCGCAGGCGGTGGCGATTGAACAAGCCGGTAAGGGAGTCGCGCTCGGCGAGATAGATGAGTTGCTGGGCGGTCTGCTGCTCCTGGGTGACATCCTCGAACATCCACAGGTGGCCGGTAAACTTGTTTGCGTTGTCGTATACCGGGTGGCTGAGCCGGGTCACCAGCCGGCCATCGGCCAGGCGGATTTCAGTGGCCTGGCGGTCTTCATGGGGGCCCGCCGGTTCCGCCATCAGCTCAGCGAGCTGGTCCGGTTCGGCCAGTGTACAGCCGGTCTGGATGATCGCCTCGGCGGGGAACTTGCCATGCAAAGACAGGCCCATGGGCAGTCTCCAGATATGCTGAAACGCAGGGTTGTAATAGATGATGCGGTTGTTCGTATCGGCAAACAAAATACCCAGTTTCATGGCGTGCAGCAATGCGACCAGGCGCGCCTGCTCTTCATGCAACTGGGCCGTGCTTCCCTTGAGCGCACCGATCTGTGCGGCTATGGCGTCAGCCATGGAATTGAAGGCATGGGTGAGCGAGCCGACCTCGTCATCGCTGAGTACCGGCAGACGGATATCCAGCTGCCCTTGGGCAAAGGCTTCGGAGGCGCGGGTCAGGCTGGCGAGGTGACGCGTCAACCAGAATCCCAGACCCGCCAGCAGCAGGGTCGACAAGAGAATTTCCACGCCCGCGATCAACATGCTTTGTCGAACCAGGTGAACACGTGCCTCTGTCAGAAATGCAGTGGAAACACCATAGTGGAGTGTGCCGTATTCCTGGCCCGCCAGCATGATTTGCGTGCTGGTATCAAACCGGCCTGCGCCGGTGTCGGCAACTTTCGTTGACGGAGCGACAACCGGCAATGTTCGTCCTTTTTTCCAGCCGGCGGATGCAACGACATGTCCGGAGCGATCGACCAGCACGGCATAGACAATCCCTTCCAGGCGCTCACTCTCGGCAAGTATCTCATTCAGGGTGGCGTAATCCCGCTGAGATAGCGGCGCGGCGAGGGCCGCATTGAACAGGGTGTTGAGCTCCGTGTAGCGCGCCCGCGCCTGGGCGAGCAGACTGTCCTGGCTCAGGCGTACGCTGTTGACCACCAGCAGGGTCAGCATCACCGCTTCCACGATCAGCGAGAGCAGTACCAGCTTGGAACGCAGTGACAAACCGCGCGGCATCTTCAATAACAAGGCTAGTGGCCCAGGTGTTGCTGAAGATATTGGGTATAGGGATCGAGGGACTTCATTTCCTCGGGCGTGATTTCACGCATGCCCTGATAGCCAGTCACTTCGAAAAATTGTTTGCCTTCAGGCAAATCCGGGGAAAAAGCGAGCAGAGCCGGTTTGAGGCGCGCAACTTCACGTGCCAGGCGCGGATTGGCCAGCCACATGAGGCCGGGTATTGCAGGCAGTTTGGCAAAAACCTGGAGGCCATCCCGGAGGTTCGCTGGCATCTGCTTCCAGCCCGCCGGCGAGATGATGGCCAGCGCGCTTTCTCCGCTCAGTACCGAGTAGGCGGCACTGTTGTGGCTGGGTGTCTCCAGCAGCCGGAAGTCGATACGTTCCCGCAATCCCTGCGTTTCCAGCCACAACAAGGCCTGCCCGGTAATCAGGGCAAAGCGATCCAGGGTGGCGACCGCATGCCCGCGCAAATCCCGGATGGATTTGAGCGGGGCGGCCCGGGAGGTCATCAGCATTGCCCGATTCGCCGCTTTGTAGGTCGCCAGGGGCAGATAACCACCTTCCATTTGGGCGAGCCGACCCAGGTGAGCGGCCGTCACCACGATGTCGTAATCGCCCGCCATCGTGCCCTTGTGGAAGGCAGCGAAATCCGTCGCCGTCACCATCTCCACGGGGCGCTTTAGCGTCTGTTCCAGATAGGCGCGAAACGGTTGGTAGTTATTGAGCAGGACGCGCGGACTCAGGGTCGGCAACACGCCCACGATCAGCAGGGTTCCCTGCGCCGCACCCGGAATGGGCCATAGCGCCAGCAGGCAGGCCAGTAGCCAGCCTCTACCAGACAAGAACCTTCCCATATCCTTCTCTCCTCGCTACTTCCGGTTTCTCGTGCCCTGCTCCCTTAGCCGGTGTTTTTGTGATGCGGGGTTCTGGCCCGCAGGGTGATTCCATCGAACTCTTAATATCGGTTTTTGGGTGCCAAACTTGAAGCTTATGTCCATGATTGGTATTTTTCGACAGACGCAGAGCGATGCGGTCAACGCGTGGCCAGGCGCGCCAGCAGCTTTTCGTGTATGCCGCCAAAGCCGCCGTTGCTCATCACCAGCACTTGATCGCCGGGCCGGGCTTCGGTGACCACCGCTGTTACCAGAGCGTCAAGCTGGTCGTGTATTTGGGCGATCTCGCCCATGGGTGCAAATACCGCATCAGCGTCCCAGCCCAGATTGGCAGCGTAGCAGAACACCTTGTCCGCATCCTTCAGGCTGGCGGGCAGGGCGTCTTTCATGGCCCCCAGTTTCATGGTGTTGGAACGCGGCTCCAGCACGGCGAGGATGCGCGCCCCGCCTGCCTTGCGGCGCAGGCCGCCGACGGTGGTGGCAATGGCGGTGGGGTGATGGGCGAAGTCGTCATACACGGTGATACCGTTGACGGTGCCGCGCATTTCCATGCGGCGTTTGACGTTTTCGAAGCGCCCCAGTGCCTCGCACGCCACTTGCGTGGAAACCCCCGCGTGACGTGCGGCGGCAATGGCAGCCATGGCGTTGTGTACGTTATGTACACCCATCAGGCGCCATTCAACCCGGCCTTGAGGTTTGCCGTTGAACTGCACGTCGAATCCGGCCTCGCCACCGCTGGCGGTCCAGCCGTCCGCCATACCCAGCCATTCCACCGGGGTCCAGCAGCCGCGTGCAATAACGCGGCGCAGGCTGTCTTCGCTACCGTTGGCAATAATCCGCCCCTGCCCCGGCACGGTACGCACCAGGTGGTGGAACTGGGTTTCGATGGCAGGCAGGTCGGGAAAGATGTCGGCGTGGTCGAATTCCAGGTTGTTGAGTATCGCGGTGCGCGGGCGATAGTGGACGAACTTGGAGCGCTTGTCGAAAAACGCGGTGTCGTATTCATCTGCCTCGATGACGAAAAACGGCGACTCGGTGAGGCGTGCGGAGATGCCGAAATTCTGCGGGATGCCGCCCACCAGGAAGCCCGGCGTCAAGCCTGCGTCCTCCAGTATCCACGCCAGCATCGAGGTGGTGGTGGTTTTGCCGTGGGTACCCGCGACGGCCAGCACCCATTTGCCCTGCAGGACGTTCTCCGCCAGCCATTGCGGACCGGAAATGTACGCCAGGCCCTGGTCGAGGATGGCTTCCATCAACGGGTTGCCGCGCGTGACCACATTGCCGATGACGAACACGTCCGGTTTGAGATCAAGCTGGGCAGGGTCGAAGCCCTCGATCAGGTCAATGCCCAGCGCGCGCAACTGGTCGGACATGGGCGGATAGACGTTGGCATCGCAGCCGGTGACGGTGTGGCCGGCTGCGCGGGCGATGGCGGCGATGCCGCCCATGAAGGTGCCGCAGATACCCAGAATGTGCAGGTGCATGGAATCGCTATCGTATAAAAGTGAACAGTGGGTTGGCCAAAGCGCTAGCTGAGTCCTGCGCCATCGCTAATCGAGCCCTTGGCCAGATCCACCAGAATATTGCGCCCCGGTATCAGCGTGGCGACTGCCAGCAGGAAGATTTCGACGAATTCGCTGCGTTCGTCCTCTGGCAGTTTGGTGACGCGGTTGAAGGTGCCGAACATGGAATCGTGAAACGCGGCGATATAGAGAATGCGGCGTTTGTTTTCGGTCACGTCGTCGGGGTCGGCGGTTTCCGTCACTTGCGTGATGACCACTTCGCCCAGTTTCTCGCGGATCGACTGGAACAGGTGATGGATGTACTCGGCTGCGCTCTGACGGCCTTTGTCGTCTTGCAGGGTGAGGTCCGCGCTCACCATCTCGCCGGAGCGGGTCTTGAGCGTGACGCGTTTTTCCTGCGGCTGGGGAGGGGGAGCATTGGGGTTGATGATGAGGCTCATGCGCTGTCCTTGTTCGGGCAATCGGGCATGATAGCCTGTTCCGCCCGGATTAAAAAAGCCCGTCTTAGGGTTCCCTGATTAGTGCTGTTAAAACCGCTCATGCAAAGGCTGGTTCCGGTAAAGCCGCTTGGATGGAGTGAGGGTGAATTGTTGCTTGGTTTTACTTAATCAAGGCCTTGCGGACACCAGCAAACGCCATTGATGCACACCCAGTCCAACCAGAATCAGCGCGGTTCCCAGCCAGATATCGAGCCCTGGTTGCTCGCCGTTGAGCCATTGGCCGAGCAGTAGCGCGCTCACCGGCGTAATCAGCGTAATCAGCGCGACCTGGCCGGCTTGCAGATGTTTGGTGACGTAAAAATACAGGGTAAACCCCACCACCGAGCCGAAAATCCCCAGGTAAAGCGTGGACAGCCCGGCACGCACGCTCCACTGCGGCACGTGGCCAAACAGCGCCCACCACAGCGGCAACAGCAGCCCTACCACGAAAGTCAGCGCACCCGTGGTCAGCGCCAGTACCGGCACCGCTGCCCCGGTGCGTTTGACCCACACCAGGCTGGCTGCCTGAATCGCCACCGCGCCGAGGATGGCCGCAATACCGGGCAAGGCCTGCGTGCTTATTTTTGCACCCGCGCCAAAAATGACGATTAGCCCGGCCAGTCCCAGCACAATACCCGCCAGTTTGGCCGGGGTCAGGCGTTCCGCATCCGCCAGCCACACCCCGATCAGCCCAGTAAACAGCGGAATCAGGCCAAACAGCACGGCAATCAGGCCCGATGGCACATAACGCGCCCCCCAGTACACCAGCAGCATGGCACCGAAAATACCGGAGCCGGCAGCCACATAGGCATTGAGTGCGGCATGCGAACGCGGCATCGGGATACGCAGCGCACGCACCAGGATGGTGCACGCCACCAGCCCAATGGCCATGCGTACCAGTACCGGAAACACGAAGTCCGCTCCTACCTCGCTCCATTGGATGGCCAGCGGGGTGGTGGACCAGATCAGGATTACGCCCAGATAGGCGGCAGGGATGGACATGGCATTAATCAGGTGCAAATATTGCTTGTAATTTGGGTGCCAGGCAGCATATCAGGCATGAGCGGTTTCACTACGGAGGTGCATCATGATTGTATTCGACATCGAATCCGGACGCATTGACGCCCCCAGTTTTAATCACCCCCCCACCGGGGCAGCACAGTCTGAGACTGACGTAGCGCGGCCAGATACGACCTTGCCCGTGCTGCGTCTGATGACGCTGGAAGAAGCGAGGTGGATGGAAGCACGGCGTGCCGGCGCCACTACCCGGGCGGGAATGTAAAACTTATCGACGGCCGTATTGTGTCGATTTCGGTGCGCTAACCTCGTCATTTTTGACGATGCGATTGATAAACCCCGCTTTAGTAGGCCAGGCGGGTGGCTTAATCTATTGAAAATATCATTATTTATCCTATCCAGATCCCTTGGCTTCAAAGAGTTATGGGGTATTTTTTTGCCCTCAAAATCTTACCCGGCATCACATGAATGTCATTTTCGCGAGGTATTTATTCCCGCCCACCTTCCTTGAAAACTACCGGGACGGGCACGGCTGTACTGCGTAGCCCCAGCGTTCAGAAGTCTTGGCGCTCTGTTTTTTTATCGGGTACGCGCTACGCAGTTTCCGATTAGTATTTACGCATGGAATTCTTTGCCACGACAATTATTTCCGCTTCGGCTGCTGATCTGCAGCGCCGGCTGACTATCAGCGAATTGCCACACTGGTGTGCGTCTATCGAAAAGGTGCTGAGCGACGCAAAGTCGAGCGGTGAAATCTATTGCGTGTGGGGGACGTTCCATACGAACCGGGAGGATTTGAGTCATGGCGTGCGCTTTTCGTTGCCCGGCTGTCCCAATGCCTTGCAATGGACTGTGACTACCGGACATCTACCTGACCCGCAGCATACCGTTATTCATCTCACTATCAACCGTACCGAACAAGATCAGGACTTCATCGACTCAATCCAGCAGTTCGTGGATGAATGGAGGACCGGGCTGGAGGCGCATTGGTAATCGGGCATGGGTCGAGGACCAGATCGACGCCGGTTCAACATGGGTGCAACCACTTGGGCAGACGTTCATAGGGATTGGTCTTGACGGACGAGTCGACGGTGACACCGTGTTTTTGCAGGCGGCTATACAGCTGGCCTGACTTCATCATATGCGAACATGACGACAGGCCGGTCGGGGTCGCGCAACATGGCATCGACCTCGCTGGAGGCTGCTTCGTCCAGGGCATCCGCCGCTTCCACTGACGCCGGCGCTGCCGCCGGAGTGACATCGAATCGGAATCCCGGCGTCGACCTCGACAGTTCGAACTCCTCCCCGGTCATCTCGACGGCAATGTCGTCGAACAGCGGTGTGGAAAGATAGCGTTCGCCGGTATCGGGCAGCATGCACAGGATGTTGGCACCCTGCGGCGCGGCTTGGGCGACCTGCAGCGCACCCGAGAACGTGGCGCCCGCCGAGATGCCGACGAAGAGGCCTTCGCGCCGCGCCAGTTCCCTGGCGCAACGCAGCGCGTCCTGGCCGTCGATCGGCACAAAGCCGTCAATGCGGCTTTCCGCCGTGACCTGTTCCACGAGCCGGGGGATGAAGTCCGGGGACCAGCCCTGCATCAGATGCGGCCGGAACCGGGGATGGCTCGCGCTGTGCGATCCGTCGCCGTGCCTTGGCTGCGCGATGCCGCTGGCCAGCATGGCCGAATTGTCCGGCTCGCAGACGATGATCTGCGTATGGGGGCTCTTCTCCTTCAGCACCCGCGACACGCCGTTCAGCGTGCCGCCGGTGCCGAAACCGGTGACCCAGTAGTCGAGCGACACATCGGCGAAGTCATTCAAGATCTCCACGGCGGTGGTACGGGCGTGGATCTCCACATTGGCCGGGTTCTCGAACTGGCGCGGTTGCCACCAGCCATGCGCCTTGGCCAACTCCTCGGCCTTCGCCATCATCCCCGAGCCCTTCTGGGCGGCCGGCGTCAGCACGACCCTGGCGCCGAGAAATCGTATCAGCTTGCGCCGCTCCACGCTGAAGTTTTCGGCCATGGTGACGACCAGCGGATAACCTTTCTGGGCGCAGACCATGGCCAGGCCGATGCCGGTATTGCCACTCGTGGCTTCGACGATCGTCTGCCCGGGCTTGAGTTCACCGCGGCGTTCGGCGTCTTCGATCACCCCCACGGCCAGCCGGTCCTTCACCGATCCCATCGGATTGAAGGACTCCACCTTGACGTAGAGGTTGATGCCCTTGGGACCCAACTTGTTGATGCGAATCACCGGCGTGTTGCCGATGGTGCCCAGAATGCTGTCGAAGCGCTTGCCCATGGCCGTTCTCCCCAGTTACCCGCCTGGCCGCCGGATCTTGCCGGCGGCGTCGGCTATATAGCTCTTTTATAGTTCTTTATAAAACATGACTCCTTTGTTTTTCCTCGCCCAAGGTCCAAATTGAGGGGAGCGCAGCTTTTTGGCGCGTCTCTCCAGAATGCAGGGTCAGGCTTTGTCATACGCGAATGATGTTGCCCTTCAGCGAGTAGAAAATGGCGATCACGTCATTCTTCGTGCCCTCGTCGAGTGTATGTTTTTTGTTCATTGCGCCGACAATGTCATCCATCGCTGCCAAGTACGCTTGCTCACTGATGTGCATGCCTTTATGTGCAGCGAGCATGTCCTTACCCGTGTAGGGCTCCGTGGCTCCGGGCCGCCGGAGCCCGCGCCCAACTCCCGGCACCGGGCTTAACTTTTCACCTTCTCAATCATGTGGTTGATGACATGGCTGTGCTCGCGCTGCGGGCTGAACATGATGATCTCCGCGTCTGCGTCGACCTTTACGTTGTGCCCGGGTGGCCAGTAAAACAGATCATTCGCGTTGACCGTCTCCTGTGCGCCATCCGCGTCAGTTGTGGTGAGTTGGCCGCGCAAGACGAAGCCCCAGTGGGGGCACTGGCACAAATTGCCTTCCAGTCCCTGGAACAGCGGGGTGGTGTCTACGCCCGCCGAGAGACTGAAGTACTCGCAGCTGATCTTGCCTAATCCAGTTGCGTCGCCGAAATCCGTTCGCTGACGGATCACGGCACCTGGAATCTCCATCCTGACGTCTATGTCCTCTTTGACTATTCGCATGATCGTTTCTCCTGTGTGCCAATGGATGCTTTCTTTGCTGGTCTGTCTATCGCCGCATCCATTTCAAGCAATAGGTGGCCAACGCCGACGATGGTCGACTAGTTGCGTTTGATGACTACCTCGATGTACTCACTCGGGGCCACCAGCGTGCCATCGGCCGCGCGATTGAATTTTTCGGCCAGGGCGACCAGGTCGGCGGCCAGCGCTTCCTGCTTCGCTGCGTCGAGTGCCCCGAATGCCTTGTGCATCGGGCCGTAAAAAGTGCGAAAGACTTCCAGTCAATGGGCCGCGCTGTGGTAGCGGAACACGAAGTTCCTGCGCTCGATAGCGATCGAGTCGAGCCGCGCGCCGAAGAGCTCGCGTAGCCGCGCTTCGGTGCCCCACAGCGCGGGCGACTTCACGCCGGCCGCCGGAGCCACGTAGTTGCCCATCGTCTTGAAGATTTCGCCGACAAAACTGGTCGGCGTCCAGTTCGCGAGGCCGATCCGGCCGCCGGGTTTGCAGGCGCGCGCCATTTCCGCCGCGGCCTTATCCTGGTCGGGCGTGAACATCACGCCGAAGGTGGACAACACCACATCGAAACTGTGGTCGGGGTATGGCAGATTCTCGGCGTCCGCCTGCTCGAACTGCACCGGCAGCCCTTCGGCGTTCGCCCGGGTGCGCCCACGCTCGAGCAGCGCCGGAACGTAATCGGTCGAGACGACGTCGCACCAGCGCCGCGCGGCGGCCAGTGTCGCATTGCCGTTGCCGGCGGCGACGTCGAGCACGCGCTCACCGGCACGCAGGTCGAGCGCTTCGCAAAGCGATTCGCCGACGATCTGCAGCGTGGTGCCGACGACGGCGTAGTCACCTGCCGACCAGGCAAGGTGCTGCTTGTTCTTCACGGCCGCAAGGTCAATGACGGGGACAGAAGTGGAAATGACTGCTGACATGGCTGTGCTCCCCAGTGACGTGGATCAGGACTTGTCAGGGTGAAGCAACGCGGTCCTGTTGCGCGTCGTCGGAACCGGGCCTGGTGCTGCCGGTCGACATGCCTATTTCATCCCGGGAGGGAGGGAACGGGGTCCCGCAAAGCGGGACAAAAAGCGGGACAAAAGCGCGGACTAAGCTGCTAGACTCAAGCGTGCAGGATGCAACGGAGAGTCAAGCGACATGGAGGACCGGACACATTCATTTGGTTACTGGTTGCGGCGCCGCCGCAAATCGCTGGATCTCACCCAGGAGGCGCTTGCCCAGCGGGTCTGCTGCTCGGGTTTCACCATCCGAAAGATCGAGGCCGACGAGCGTCGCCCTTCGCGGCGGCTCGCCGAACGGCTCGCCGCATCACTCGCCATACCCGAGTTGGAGCGGCGCGATTTCCTCGATGCGGCACGCGCATTGCACGCCACGAACCGCCTGCAACTGGACCCCACGCCGGTCGCCATCGACGCGTGCGCCGTTGCACCCGCCGCATTGATTCATCCCCCGCCCGATTCGGCCATCGGCGTCGCGAGCGATGCCGCCCCCTTCGTCGGGCGCAGTAACGAGTACGGCCTGCTCATCGGACTCATCGCGCGGCTCACCGCTGGCGCCGGGTACACCGTCCTGATCGAGGGCGAGCCGGGGATCGGCAAGAGCCGCTTGCTGCGCGAGGTCACGCGCTATGCGCACGCCCGGGACTTGCCGACGCTCGCGACGAACTGCTACGAAATCGAATGCGCGATGCCGTACCAGCCCGTGATTGGCCTCGTCACGCGCGCGCTCGAGCGTGTATCGGCCGCGGCGTTGCGCACCCTGGCACCGGTGTCGCTCGCTGAGCTTGCCGCCCTGATTCCCGAAATCGGCGAGCGCTTTCCGGATCTGCCGCAATTGTCGAACGATTTTCCCGAGGCGCGGCAGGCGCGTTTATCCCGTGCGCTGGACCAGCTGCTCGAGGCATCGCGAGGCGGCCGCCCGGCTGTACTTATGGTGGACGATATCCAGTGGGCCGACGACGCCAGCGCGCAAGTGTTGCATTATCTCGCGCGCCACGCCGCGCAGCGCCCGGTGCTTGTGATCTACGCCTATCGTGACGAAGCTGTCGACAGCGACGAGCGGTTCGCACAGCTGGTTGAGAGCTTGCGCCGCGACACCGGTGCGCGCCGTGTGCCACTCACCCGACTGGGTTATGCCGATACTGAGAGCCTGGTCGCGGCGCTCGCCGATGCGAACCTCGGGGTACCCGGCCTGGCCGAGCGCCTGCATCGCGAAACCGAAGGCAATCCGTTCTTCCTGATGTCGATCCTGCAATCCCTGAGCGATGGCGAGACGCAGCTGGAGTCCCGCGCGAGCGGCGCACCGGGATTGCTTCCCGACGCGTTGCGTGCCGCCGTGCGCGTGCGGCTCGCGCACGTGCCCAAAGCGATCCGGCCGCTGCTCGATACCGCTGCAGTCCTCGGCCGGCGTTTCGACTTCGATACGCTTCTCGATGTAACACGCGGGCCCGAGGCGCAACTGTTCGATGCGGTGGAGGCGCTCGTCAAGCGGCGTTTGCTGCGCGAAGAACCCGAGGGAGGCGTATACGATTTCAGTCACGACAAGCTGCGCGAGGTGGCCTATCGTGACATCGGCGGGGCGCGGCGCAGGCTGCTGCATCAGTCGGTGGCTGAAGCGCTGGAACGGATTGGCGATAACGCAGCGCACGAACGCGACGCCCAGCTTGCGGAGCACTACGAGCGCGCGCACGTCTGGTCGAAGGCGCTCCATTACCTTGTCCTTGCTGGAGAACACTCGCAGACGCTGTTCGCGATGCGCGATGCCCTGCACTGGCTGGATCGCGCGGTCGCGCTGTCCGAGGCGCACCCGGAATCGCTGGACGCGCGGCAACGCCTTGCGATCTACGAGCAGCGCGGGGCGGCGCGCGCGCAGGCCGGACAGACGCAAGGCGCCGTCGCCGACATACGCCGCGTCATTGAAGCGTTGCGTGCCGGCGGCGAACGCGCAAAGACGCGTGACGCGCTGATCCAGCTGGGCATGGCCTATCGGCGCGCCGACGCCTACGAAGAGGCAACGACGTGCCTCACCGAAGCGCTGGCCGAGTCCCGCGCAATGAACGACGGGCGCCACGCTGCCGACACCCTCTATCACCTTGGGACAGTCGCGTGGAGCACCGGGCGGAACGATCAGGCGATCGGATTCCACCAGCAGGCGGTCGAGATCTGCGGGCGCACGGGTTTCACCGATCTCGTCGCGGTGCAGGCCTGGCACGGCCGCGGCGAGGCGCACTTCGCGAACGCGGAGCCCGCGGCGGCAATCGCGTGCTACACCCGGTCGCTCGAACTGGCCCGCGGCATCGGCGACAAGAGCTATGAGTCCGAGAACCTGATGATGATCGGGCATGCCTGCGTCGGCACCAGGGGGCTCGGCGACTATCCGCGCGCAACGACAAACTTTGAGGCGGCACTCGACATCGCACGTGCCGCAGACTTGCAGTGGCATTTTGGGCCAACGCTGCTCGGACTCGACCATATTCGGGCGTGCATGGGCCACTACGGCGAGGCGTGGACCGGTATGCAAAAGACCCTGCACTGGCTCGAGAGTCTCAAGCAGACGCGCTATCAGTTCATCGCCCACGATTTCATTGGCCATCTCCTGCTCGACCTTGGCCTGAACGAACTGGCGATTGAACAACTGGAGCGCGGACTCGCACTCGGGCGCGACACCGGCATCCTGTTCTGGCGCGCCGGGATCGACACACACCTCGCCGTCGCGCGGTCGCGGCTCGGGCAAAAGGACGTCACGCCGGCGCTGCAAACCACGCTCGCACAAACGCGCCGCACTTCGGAGCGCTATATGATGGTCCGGTGTATTGACGGGTTGGCGGAGATTGCACTCGCCGCGGGCGACGCGAGCCGCTGTCGCGCGTACGGTGACGAACTGCTCGCGATCGCCACACCGAACGGCCTGCGCGAACTTGAGGCGGTGGCGCGACGTTGGCGCGGTGAAGCGATGTTTGTAGAGCAAGATTACGTGGAGGCGCAGGCAGAGTTGTCCCGCGCCGCGGCGCTGGCGGAGGATATCGGCCGCGTGCGCCTGCAGATGGACGCGCAGGCCGCGCTGGCCCGCCTGCTTGCTGCGCAGGGGCAGCGCGATGCCGCACAGCGTCACTGCGCCAAGGCGCGCGCGACTGCGGAGGCCATCGAGAAGAGCCTGGAGTCCTCAGAGCTCGAGGCGCGGCTCCGCATGAACTGACAGCCAACATCTCTGACAAGGTCGGCTAAATTGCATCTCTGAATGTCAAACTGCCCAGCCCGCACCTAGTTCGGGTCGGACCTACACAACCATATGAGCTATTCCCATAGCGTTCGATACCAGCCCAGGTTGAGCGTTTAGAGCCGTCGTTTAGGTTGTCGTGTTGCTACGAGGCAAATAAACACCAAGATATTCTGAAACATGACTATGATCTGCCGCTTCCTCTTGCACCTGACTCCGGTTAATACGTTATGAAACAGGAGGCCGGTTGCAGGCGGATTCTTTTGAGCGCTCAACTACGAGCATGTCATTTGGTAGGGAAGATATTTGAGTGACCGGTTCTTGTGAAAAGTGCCAGTTAGGGCACTGGCTGTGGTTGACCGCTCTCGCTACGCAACGAACCTTCAACGAGCAAACCCTGACCGGCTGTTGGGGTCGGTCTCGGGCTTTGGAGAACACTTGTTTTGAAGCGGGATGACTGCGTCAGCAGAGTAAAAATAAACATGGTAACGATGCGGTATGGTGGATGGACATGTCTACATTTTTATACAGGTAAAGCAACCCGCCTAATTTAACGAGAGACAGAAAGGTGCGTACGGTCGTTCCAGCAGGCGGGGACGAGAATAGAAATCCGGCGTTTATTTTGTGGCCGGCGCAGTGGCCGGCTTGCCCATTGGCACACGCTTGGCTTTGCTTGCAGTTGTCTTGGGAGTTGGCGCTGCGGAGCTGTTCCCACCACTGATGGTCAGATTGTTGCGCAGCTTGTCCACGGATTTTTTGCCAAAACCTTTCACCCGATCCAGATCATCCACGCTTTTGAACGGGCCGTTTTTGGCACGGTCTTCAACGATGGCCTTTGCCTTGGCCGGACCGATCCCCTTGAGTGTCTCGAGTTCCGTCTGGGAGGCGGTGTTGATGTTCACTGCCGCCAATGTCATGTTGATGGAAGCCAGCAGTACAGCGATAACCAACCAGATTTTTTTCATCATATCCTCCGTGTATAGGGTATTTGGTTTTGGCACAAGCCATGAAAACCAACGCGGCTCCGGAGCCGGACGTTGACACGCCGCCTCTCCATGCGCAATCGTTTTTTCCAGGTTGAGGAAAAGCAGCTGCCTTTATACCTCGCCATCGTAGCCCAGGTTGGGCGCCAGCCAGCGCTCGGCGGTGGCAATATCCCAGCCCTTGCGCTGCGCATAATCCTCGAGCTGGTCACGGTCTATCTTAGCGACGGCGAAGTAGCTGGATTCCGGATGGGAGAAATAGAACCCGGACACGCTCGAGGCGGGCAGCATGGCGAAGCTTTCGGTCAGTTGCATACCGGTGTTTTCGGTGGCATGCAGCAGCTCGAACAACGGCGCTTTTTCGCTGTGCTCGGGGCACGCTGGATATCCTGGCGCGGGACGAATACCGCGATATTTTTCATCGATCAGCTCTTCGTCGCTGAGGGTTTCGTCAGCGGCGTAGCCCCAGAATTCGCGCCGCACGCGGGCGTGCATGCACTCGGCGAAAGCCTCGGCAAAGCGGTCTGCCAGGGCTTTGAGCAGAATGGCGTTGTAGTCGTCGAGGTCTTTTTCGTACGCGGCCACACGCCCGTCCATGTTGAGCCCGGCGGTGACGGCGAAGCCGCCGATGTAATCTTTCACGCCGGAATCCTTGGGCGCGATGAAGTCGGCCAGGCACATGTTCGGGCGGCCGGGCGGCTTTTCCATCTGCTGGCGCAGGGCATGGTAGGTCATCGCCACTTGGGTGCGCGATTCGTCGGTGTAGATTTCGATGTCGTCGCCCACGCTGTTGGCGGGGAACAGGCCGATCACGCCCGCCGCCTCCAGCCAGTTTTCTTCGATGATGCGTTTGAGCATGGCCTGGGCGTCGGCGTAGAGCTTGCGTGCTTCTTCACCCACCACTTCATCGTGCAGGATTTTCGGATGGCGGCCATGCAGTTCCCAGGTCTGGAAGAACGGCGTCCAGTCGATATAGCGGGCGATTTCCGCCAGCGGGTATTGCCGGAACACGTGCAGGCCTGGCTGTCTGGGAACCGGTGGCGTGTAGGCGTTCCAGTCGGTGACCAGTGCGTTGGCGCGCGCCTGCGCCAGCGTGGCGCGCCTGGACTGGGCGCGCTTGCCCTTGTGGCTTTCGCGGATGCGGATGTAATCAGCCTTGACCTCGGCCATGTAGGCATCGCGCAGCTCCGGCGAGAGCAGCTGCGTACACACGCCGACTGCGCGCGAGGCGTCTTTCACATACACGGTGGCGCCGCTGTAGTTGGGCTCGATTTTAACCGCGGTGTGGGCCAGCGAAGTGGTGGCGCCGCCGATCAATAGCGGCAGCTTCAGGCCGAGGCGCTCCATCTCTTTGGCAACGTGGGCCATTTCCTCCAGCGAAGGGGTGATCAGCCCGGACAGGCCGATGATGTCGGCTTTTTCGTCGAGCGCGGCTTGCAGGATCCTGGCGGCGGGTACCATCACGCCCAGGTCCACCACGTCGTAGTTGTTGCACGCCAGCACCACGCCGACGATGTTCTTGCCGATGTCGTGCACGTCGCCCTTTACCGTGGCCATGATAATCTTGCCCTTGGCCTCGGCGGCCACACCGCTGAGTGTCTTTTCTTCTTCGATGTAAGGGATCAGGTGCGCCACCGCCTGCTTCATCACGCGGGCGGATTTCACCACCTGCGGCAGGAACATCTTGCCGGCGCCGAACAGGTCGCCGACCACGTTCATGCCGTCCATCAGCGCGCCTTCGATGACGTGGATCGGACGCGCGGCCTGCCGGCGGGCCTGTTCGGTGTCCTCGATGATGTAAGTGGTGATGCCCTTCACCAGCGCGTGGGTAAGGCGCTCGCCGACCGGCGCTTCACGCCAGGACAGATCTTCCACCTGCTCCTGGGCCGAGCCTTTCACACTGTCGGCAAACGCCACCATGCGTTCAGTGGCATCGGGACGGCGGTTCAGAATCACATCCTCGACGCGCTCGCGCAAATCGGCGGGAATGGCGTCATATACACCCAGCTGTCCGGCGTTGACGATACCCATGTCCATGCCGGCCTGGATGGCGTGATAGAGGAACACGGTATGGATCGCCTCGCGCACCGGCTCGTTGCCGCGAAACGAGAACGACACGTTGGACACGCCGCCCGAGATCTTGGCATAAGGCAATGTGCGTTTGATTTCGCGGGTGGCTTCGATGAAGTCCACTGCGTAGTTGTTGTGCTCTTCGATGCCGGTGGCGACGGCGAAGATATTGGGATCGAAAATGATGTCTTCAGGCGGAAAATCGAGCTGTTCGGTGAGTATCTTGTAAGCGCGAGTGCAGATTTCCACCTTGCGTGCCTGGGTGTCGGCCTGCCCCACTTCATCGAACGCCATCACGATCACCGCCGCGCCATAGCGCCGGCACAGTTTGGCGCGCTCGATGAACTCGGCCTCGCCTTCCTTCATCGAGATCGAGTTGACGATGGACTTGCCCTGCACGCATTTCAAACCCGCCTCGATCACCGACCATTTGCTCGAGTCGATCATGATCGGCACCCGTGCAATATCGGGCTCCGAAGCGATCAGGTTGAGGAAGCGCACCATCGCCGCTTCCGCGTCGAGCATACCCTCGTCCATGTTGATGTCGATGATCTGCGCGCCGGCTTCCACCTGGCTGCGCGCCACCGCCAGCGCCTCGTCATACTGGCCGTTGATGATCAGGCGCGCGAACATCTTGGAGCCGGTGACGTTGGTGCGCTCGCCGACATTGACGAACAGGTCGCCGGCGCCGAGATTGAACGGCTCCAGTCCGGATATGCGCAGCTTTTTCTCGATGACGGGGATGACGCGCGGCGGATAAACTTCCACCGCCTCGCGCATTGCCCGGATATGCGCAGGCGTGGTGCCGCAGCAGCCGCCGACGATATTGAGCATTCCGGCTTGTGCCCATTGGCGGATTTGCGCGGTCATTGCTGCGGGTGATTCGTCGTATTCGCCAAACGCGTTGGGCAGCCCGGCATTGGGGTGGGCGGAGACGAAACAATCCGCCTTGTTGGACAATTCCTCGACATACTGGCGCAGTTCGCTCGCACCCAGCGCGCAGTTGAGGCCGATGGACAATGGCCGCACATGGCGCACAGAATTCAGGAACGCCTCAGTGGTCTGGCCGGACAGGGTGCGCCCCGAAGCATCGGTAATCGTGCCGGAAATCATGACGGGCAAACGCAGCCCGTGCGCATCGAAATATTTTTCAACCGCAAACAACGCGGCCTTGGCGTTGAGCGTGTCGAAAATGGTTTCCACCATCAGGATGTCGGCGCCGCCATCCACCAGGCCACGCGTTGCTTCAGTGTAAGCGATGACCAGCTCGTCAAAGCTGACGTTGCGATAGGCGGGGTCGTTCACGTCCGGCGACATGCTGGCAGTACGGCTGGTGGGTCCCAGAATGCCGGCGACGAAGCGCGGCTTGTCGGGCGTTTTGGCCGAGTATTCATCCGCTGCACTGCGCGCCAGCCTGGCCGCCTCGACGTTGAGCTCGTACACCAGGTCTTGCATGTGGTAATCCGCCATCGAAATGGATGTGGCGTTGAAGCTGTTGGTCTCCAGGATATCCGCGCCCGCCTCCAGGTAGGCCGCGTGAATGGCGCGGATGATGTGCGGCTGGGTGAGCACCAGCAGGTCGTTGTTGCCCTTCAGGTCGTGGGTGAAATCGGCGAAACGCACACCGCGATAATCCGCCTCCTCCAGCTTGTAACTCTGGATCATGGTGCCCATGGCGCCATCCAGGATCAGGATGCGATTTTTGAGGGCGGCGAGGAGCAAATCGGTGCGCGTGGTCATGACGGTGTACGGTGCGGCGGAAAGGCGGTTATGATACGGGGAATCAGGGGCTTAAGCCAATGCTGCTGACGCAGCCTCAGGAACGGCATGGACAGGATTGACAGAATTTCTCAGGATTGACAGGAACAAAACGAAATCCGTGTTTAAGGGGATATTCCTGTTAATCCTGTTCCATGTTTTAGCACCCTTCACTCCAAGGAGTCGCATCATGCAGCACCTTACCCCGAAAGAAGCACACACCTTCCTGCAAAACCATCCCGACGCGGTGTTCATTGATGTGCGCTCGGAAATGGAGTTCCTGTTCGTTGGTCATCCGCGCGACAGCATCCACATCCCCTGGAACGAATTCCCGGACTGGGAAGTGAACCCGCACTTTCTCGCCCAGGTGCGCCGCGCCACCTCGGTGAACCGCCCACTGGTGCTGATCTGTCGCAGCGGCAACCGTTCCGCCGAAGCCGGCCTGTTCCTCGAACAGCATGGCTACTCCGAAGTGTACAATGTGCTGCACGGCTTCGAAGGTCCGCTCGACGAGCACCATCATCGCGGCAGCCTTGCCGGCTGGCGCAGTGAAGGCTTGCCCTGGGAACAGTGCTGACCGACACAAAAAAGTAACTTTCCAAGCCCATAATCTTGGGCTAACATGCGCGCTGTTATGTAATAGCGGGGTTCCTTTGTGGGTACATGTTCAGGCGATAGTTGTAGCCAGTGTGTAACTGGTACTCTCCCGGTTAGATAATCCGCAGAACATCCTCTGCCGCTATCTCGCCGGGAGCGAGAAGCGGTGTCAAACACCGGTCAGCCTCTGACTGGCGCCTTTCACGCATCACTTCGCATTATCTTACTTGCTATAACGCGCGGCTTACTGCCTGGTGTCAATTCGTTGACGCGGTGGCGTATGGCCTGGAACCCGCCACATCGTTCTCCATTGGACTGCAATTGCCGCGGTAAGCTGCGGGACAGCCTGCTGCGGCATAATGTGCTTAATTCAAATCAGCCGTTTGAATGGAAGAAGAAAAAAATGAACTTCACAATTCTGAAACAGGTCTTCGCCGGTTTCATTCGCAGCCGCGCCATGAGCCGGCACTTCCGGCGGCTTGCCCTCCTCGAGGCGCTCACCGGCACGGGTGTGAGCAAAGAGGTGCCAGCATCGCTGGCACAGACCCTGGCCGGCGCCGCCAAAAGCGACGCCGATGCGCTGCTGAACAGCCTTGGTTCCCATGCCGACGGCCTGAGCGAACACGAGGCCGAGGCTATCCGCGAGCGTGTCGGGGCCAATGAGGTCGAGCACGAAAAACCCATGCCATGGTGGCAGCACCTGTGGCACAGCTATCGCAATCCGTTCAACCTGCTGCTCACCATTCTCGCGCTGGTCTCCTACCTTACCGGGGACATGAAGGCCACGATCGTCATTTCGACCATGGTAGTGCTGTCTACGCTGCTGCGTTTCTGGCAGGAATCCAAATCCAACAAGGCGGCGGACAAGCTGAAGGCGATGGTGAGCAACACGGCCACCGTGATGCGCCGTGACCCGGCCGAGGATGCCGCCGAGGACGCGCGCAAATACTTCAACGCAGTGTTGCATCCGAAAGGCCCGCGCAAAGTCGAAGTGCCGATCAAACACCTGGTGCCGGGTGATCTGGTGGTGCTGTCGGCGGGCGACATGATCCCCGCCGATCTGCGTGTGCTGACCGCCAAAGACCTGTTCCTGGCGCAGGCGGCAATGACCGGTGAATCGCTGCCGGTGGAGAAGTACGCCTACCCGCGCAACCCGGAGGCCACCAATCCGCTGGAACTGGACAACATCCTGTTCATGGGCACCAATGTGGTAAGTGGTTCGGCAACAGCCGTAGTCGTCACTACCGGCAGCAACACTTATTTTGGGGCGCTGGCCGAGCGCGTGACCACTACAGACCGCGCGCCGACCGCCTTCCAGGCCGGGGTGAACAAGGTGAGCTGGTTGCTGATCCGCTTCATGTTCGTGATGACGCCACTGGTGCTGCTCATTAACGGCTTTACCAAGGGCGATTGGGTAGAGGCGTTCCTGTTTGCGTTGTCGGTTGCGGTGGGCTTGACTCCGGAAATGCTGCCGATGATCGTCACCGCCACCCTGGCCAAGGGCGCGGTGATTCTGTCGCGCAAGAAAGTTATCGTCAAACGTCTGGACGCGATCCAGAACTTCGGCGCGATGGACGTGCTGTGCACCGACAAGACCGGCACCCTGACCCAGGACAAAATTTTTCTGGCACGCCACACCGATGTGTTTGGCGAGGTGTCGGATCAGGTGCTGGAGTATGCCTATCTCAACAGCTATTATCAGACCGGTTTGAAAAATCTGCTCGACGTAGCGGTGTTGGAGCACGCCGAAGTGCATCGTGAACTCAACGTCGCAAAGCACTACCGCAAGGTGGACGAAATCCCGTTTGATTTTCAGCGGCGGCGCATGTCTGTCGTGGTGTCAGAACGCGACGATCATCACGAGTTGATCTGCAAGGGTGCGGTGGAGGAGATCCTCGGTGTGTGCAGCCGCGTGCAGCATGGCGATGCGATTGAGCCGCTTACTGCTGAACTGTTGGCGCAGGTGAACAGCCTCACTGCCGCCCTCAATGAAGAGGGCCTGCGCGTGGTGGCGGTAGCAATGAAAGAAACTCCACCCACACAGAACGTTTACAGCGTGGCGGACGAATCCGGCCTGGTCCTGGTGGGCTATATCGCCTTCCTCGATCCCCCCAAGGAATCCACCGCTCCTGCACTCAAGGCGCTGCAGGGACACGGGGTGGTCGTGAAAGTGCTGACTGGTGACAATGAGCGCGTCACCGCCAAAATCTGTCGTGAAGTCGGCTTGCCGCCGCAAGGCGTGATCCTGGGCAGTACGATCGAGGCAATCAGCGATACCGAGCTGGCGCTCGTGGTCGAACAGCACAATGTATTCGCCAAGCTCTCGCCTGCGCACAAGGAGCGCATCGTGCGCGCGCTCAAAGCCAATGGTCATGTGGTGGGTTTCATGGGCGATGGCATCAACGACGCGCCGGCCCTGCGCGCCGCCGACATCGGCATTTCGGTGGATACCGCGGTGGACATCGCCAAGGAGGCGGCCGACATCATCCTGCTGGAAAAGAGCCTGATGGTGCTGGAAGAAGGCGTGATCGAAGGCCGCAAGACCTTTGCCAATATGCTCAAGTACATCAAGATGACTGCCAGCTCGAACTTCGGCAACATGTTCTCGGTGCTGGTGGCGAGCGCCTTCCTGCCGTTCCTGCCGATGCTGCCGCTGCATCTGCTGGTGCTGAACCTGCTCTATGACATCTCGCAGACCGCTATTCCCTTCGACAACGTTGACGAGGACCAGGTCAGACTGCCGCAACGCTGGAATCCGGAGCATATCAGCCGCTTCATGGTGTTCTTCGGGCCGGTCAGCTCCATCTTCGACATTGCCACCTACGGCCTGATGTGGTTCATTTTTGGCGCCAGCACGGTAGCACATCAGACCCTGTTCCAGTCGGGCTGGTTCATCGAGAGCCTGCTGTCGCAGACGCTGATCGTGTATATGCTGCGCACGCAGAAAATCCCGTTCATCCAGAGCCGCATTGGCTGGCCGCTGCTGGTGACGACGATGGCTGTCATGGTCGTCGGGATCCTCGTGCCGATGGGGCCGTTCGCGCATTACTTCAAGCTGCAAGCGCTGCCGCTCGCCTACTTCCCGTTCCTGGTCGTAATCCTGCTCGGCTATGTGCTGCTGATCCAGGCGATGAAAGGATTCTATACGCGCCGTTATGGCTGGCAGTGAAGGCTGGCTTGCCGGAATGGCACTAAAAACGTGATTCTGGCCGTCTTTGCCTGACGGGCTACAACCCCAGCCGCTGCCAGATGGCGGTGGTGAGCGCCGCCTGGTTCAGGGTGTAGAAGTGCAGTCCCGGCGCACCCGCCTTGAGCAGGCGTTCACACAAATCGGTCACCACATCCAGCCCGAAGGCGCGGATGGATTCGATGTCGTCGCTGTACGCTTCCATCTGCTTGCGCATCCAGCGCGGTATCTCCGCGCCGCAGGCGTCGGAGAAACGCGCCAGTTGCGTGAAATTGCCGATCGGCATGATGCCCGGCACAATGGGAAGGCCGACCCCCAGTGCGGCGCATTTATCCACAAAATTGAAATAGGCGTCGGCGTTGAAAAAATACTGCGTGATCGCGGAATTGGCGCCCGCCTCTACCTTGCGCTTGAAGTTGAGCAGATCTTCGCGCGCGCTGCGGGCTTGCGGATGGTATTCCGGGTAAGCCGCCACTTCAATATTGAACCAGTCGCCGCTCTCGTTACGGATGAATTCCACCAGTTCGTTGGCGTAGCGAAACTCGCCGGTGCTGGCCATACCCGAGGGCAGGTCGCCGCGCAGTGCCACAATGTGGCGGATACCATGTGTCTGGTATTCCTGCAGAATGGCGCGGATATTGTCATGGGTGGAGCCGATACAGGACAGGTGCGGTGCGGCTGAATAGCCGGCGCGCTGGATGTCGAGCACGGTTTCCAGCGAGTGATCGCGGGTGGAGCCGCCCGCGCCAAACGTCACCGAGAAAAACTTGGGCTTAAGCAAGGCCAGCTGGTCGCGCGTGGCGCGCAGCTTGTCTATGCCTTGCGGCGTTTTGGGCGGGAAAAACTCAAAGCTGAAAGTGCGCTTGACCATATTCAAGTCTAATCCTTATTGCCGGGTATGAAAGCCGCGAGCACCCAGGCAATCACGCCGTAAAGAATGGCGCCCACAAACGCAGCGCCAAAGTTGGTTACCCGAAAGCCCGGCAGCAAACTGCCCGCCAGCCAGAACAGCAAGCCATTCAGCACAAAATAAAACAGGCCCAGTGTCAGCAAGGTAATCGGCAGGGTCAAAATGGTCAGCACTGGGCGTACCACGCTGTTGATCAAGCCCAGTACCAGCGCGGCCGCCAGTGCCCAGCCAAAACTCGCCACCTGGATGGCAGGCAACAGGTAGGCAACGGCAAGCAAAGCCACGGCATTCAATAACCACAATAACAATATACGCATCATCGTTCTCCGATTCGCCTGTATACGTCGTACCAGCCGTCGCGGCTAGTCGGCCTAGTAACGGTAATGCGCCGCCTTGTACGGGCCGTTCTTGTCCACGCCAATGTAGGCAGCCTGCTGCTCGGTCAGTTCGGTCAACTGCACGTTCAGCGTTCGCAGCTGCAGGCGCGCCACTTTTTCGTCCAGGTGCTTGGGCAGGGTGTACACGCCAATCGGATAGTCGGCGCTACGGGTAAACAGCTCGATCT
The DNA here is from genome assembly GCF_009938015.1 of Sulfuriferula plumbiphila. Classification (NCBI taxonomy): domain Bacteria; kingdom Pseudomonadati; phylum Pseudomonadota; class Betaproteobacteria; order Nitrosomonadales; family Sulfuricellaceae; genus Sulfuriferula; species Sulfuriferula plumbiphila. The sequence continues at coordinate 82,699 of NZ_AP021884.1, forward strand.
GGGCGATGGTCTGGTTGGCGAAGGACGAGCTCATCACGTAGGACGGGTGACCGGTGGCGCAGCCCAGATTCACCAGGCGGCCTTTGGCCAGCAGAATGATGCGTTTGCCGTCGGGGAAAATCACGTGATCCACCTGCGGCTTGATTTCTTCCCACTGGTATTTTTCGATGCCGGCGACGTCGATCTCGTTATCGAAGTGGCCGATATTGCAGACGATGGCCTGGTTTTTCATTTTCACCATGTGGTCGTGGGTGATGACATTGTAGTTGCCAGTGGCGGTGACAAAAATGTCTGCCTTGTCGGCAGCGTAGTCCATGGTCACCACGCGGTAGCCTTCCATCGCCGCCTGCAGCGCGCAGATGGGGTCGATTTCGGTCACCCAGACCTGCGCGGACAAAGCGCGCAAGGCCTGCGCGGAGCCTTTGCCGACGTCGCCATACCCCGCGACCACGGCGACCTTGCCGGCAATCATCACGTCAGTGGCGCGCTTGATGCCGTCCACCAGCGATTCGCGGCAGCCGTAGAGGTTGTCGAATTTGGACTTGGTAACCGAATCGTTGACGTTGATCGCGGGAAATTTCAGCTCGCCGCGTTCAAACATCTGGTACAGGCGATGCACGCCGGTGGTGGTTTCCTCGGTCACGCCCTTGATCTGCGCCAGGCGCGTGGAATACCACGTAGCATCGACTGCCAGCCTGGCCTTGATCGCCGCGAACAGCACGCGCTCTTCTTCGCTGCCGGGATTGGCCAGCACGCCGCGGTCGGACTCGGCGCGCGTGCCCAGATGCAGCAGCATGGTGGCATCACCGCCGTCATCCAGGATCATGTTCGAATAACCGCCATCCGGCCATTCAAAAATGCGGTGGGTGTAGTCCCAGTATTCGGCCAGCGATTCGCCCTTGACCGCGAATACCGGCGTGCCAGTGGCGGCAATCGCCGCGGCCGCGTGGTCCTGCGTGGAGAAGATGTTGCACGATGCCCAGCGCACTTCGGCACCCAGCGCCTGCAGGGTTTCGATCAGCACCGCGGTCTGGATGGTCATGTGCAGCGAGCCGGTGATGCGCGCGCCCTGGAGCGGCTGACTGGCGGCGAATTCCTCGCGGATCGCCATCAGGCCGGGCATTTCGATTTCGGCGATGTTGATTTCCTTGCGCCCCCAGTCGGCCAGCGACAGGTCGGCAATGATGTAATCGGGAGTGCTGCTGGAATGGGTGACGGCGTTCATCACGCCCTCCTTTCTGTAAAAAGACCAAAAAAGCAAGACGTGAGCGCCGTTTCAAATTGAAACGCCTTGAGCCTGGCGGGATGAAACCCGTCGCAACGCTCCTCAAGGCTGGGGGGCAATTCTACCGCAGTGGCCGCGCAATGCGCAGCAATTTTTGCGGATCTTCCCTATACGGCTTAAAGACTGGCATCCGCGCGCAGCGCCGCGGCCTTGTCGACGGACTCCCAGGTGAATTCCGGCTCGTCGCGTCCAAAGTGGCCGTAACTGGCGGTGCGCGTGTAGATCGGGCGCAGCAGGTTGAGAGTCTGGATAATCGCCTTGGGGCGCAGGTCGAAGTGCGCTTCCACCAGCCTGGCGATTTTCTCGTCGGCGATTTTGCCGGTGCCGAAGGTATTCACCATCAGCGACACCGGGCGCGCCACGCCGATGGCATAGGCCACCTGCACCAGGCACTTGCTGGCGAGACCGGCGGCGACGATGTTCTTTGCCACATAGCGTCCGGCGTAGGCAGCGGAGCGATCCACCTTGCTGGGGTCCTTGCCGGAGAATGCGCCGCCGCCGTGCGGGGCTGCGCCGCCGTAGGTGTCGACGATGATCTTGCGGCCGGTCAGGCCGGCATCGCCCATCGGGCCGCCGATGACGAAACGGCCGGTAGGGTTGACCAGATAGCGCACATCGTCCTTGAGCAGGTCGTCGGAAATCACCGGCTTGATGATTTCCTCGATCACGGCTTCTTCAATCTGCGCGTGGGAGATGTCCGGGTCGTGCTGGGTGGAGAGCACCACGGTGTCCACGTGTTGCGGCACCCCTTCCACATAGCGGATGGACACCTGGGATTTGGCGTCCGGGCGCAGCCACGGCAGGCGGCCATCCTTGCGCAGCTCGGCCTGGCGCTCCATCAGGCGGTGCGCCAGGTAAATCGGCAACGGCATCAGCGCCGGCGTTTCGTCGCAGGCGTAGCCGAACATCAGCCCCTGGTCGCCTGCGCCCTGGTCGAGATCCAGGCCTTCACCCTCGTTCACGCCCTGGGCGATGTCCGCCGACTGTTTGCCGAAGGTGGTGAGCACGGAGCAGGTATGATAATCAAAGCCGATTTCCGAGCTGTTATAGCCGATGCGCTTGACCGCCTCGCGCGCCACCAGGTTGTAATCAACGGTGGCGTGGGTGGTGATTTCACCGGCGATGACCACCAGCCCGGTGGTGACCAGCGTCTCGCAGGCTACACGCGCGTGCCGATCCTGGGTTAGAATCGCATCCAGCACGGCATCGGAAATCTGGTCGGCGACCTTGTCCGGATGGCCTTCTGACACGGATTCCGAGGTAAAAATAAATTCTTTCATGGCACCATTCCAAAATCGCAACAGGCGAGGATGGTAGCAAACTTTAGTCCTGCCCGACACCATTCCCCATCATGACGCAATTTCTGCTTCGCTTATTCGCCCGTCTGCCGCTACGCTTGTGGCACGCAGCGGGTGCGCTGGGCGGACGCCTGGCGTACCGCTACAACGCGCGCTACGCCACGCGTCTGGCGGACAATTTGCGGCACAGCGGCATCGCTGCCGGCGCGAGCGAATACCAGGCTCTGCTACGCCAGTGCGCAGCGGAAATCGGCAAGGGCGGCGCGGAAATCATTCCGATCTGGCTGCGTCCTTACGAGCAGACTTTAAAACTGGTGAAAGACTGCCAGGGCTGGGAACACGTCGAGGCGGCGGTAGGTGCGGGCAAGGGCGTGCTGGCGATGACCCCGCATCTGGGCTGCTTCGAGATCGTCAGCCTGTATTACGCGGCACGTCTGCCGATGACGGTGTTGTACCGTCCGCCGCGCCAGCAATGGCTGGAAGGCATCATGCGTGCCGGACGCGGACGCGGCAAAGTCAATCTCGCCAAAACCGATGTCAAAGGTGTGCGCGCGCTGCTCACCGCACTGAAAAAAGGTGAAGCGGTCGGGATTTTGCCCGACCAGGTGGCAAGCAAGGGCGAAGGCGCGTGGGCGAGCTTCTTTGGCCGCCAGGCCTATACCCCGACGCTGGTCGCGCGCCTGCACCAGTCCACCGGCGCAGTGCCGCTGCTGATGTTTGGCGAGCGGCTGCCCAGGGGGCAGGGCTATCGCATCCACATCGAGCCGCTCAAGGCCGACCTGACCGGCAGCAAGGAGCATACCGCCGCGCAACTCAACGCTGCACTGGAAGCGCTGATCCGCAAGTATCCGGCGCAATATCTGTGGAGCTACAACCGCTACAAGCGCCCCGGCGGGATTGAGCCGCCGCCGGAGCACTAGGCGCATGTCCCGAATCGGCATATTTTTTCTCTGGCTGGTGCACTGGCTGCCGCTGTCCATGCAAGCCACGCTGGGCAATGCGCTGGGCAGCCTGCTGTACCGCTTTGCCGGCAGGCGCCGCCGCATCGGTGAAATCAACCTGCAATTGTGTTTCCCGCAATGGGATCGGATCCATCGCGACGCAGTGCTGCGCGATCATTTCCGCTGTGCCGCACGTGGCGCGCTGGAGCACGGTATCCTGTGGTGGTCACCCGTTGAGCGGGTGAAGCGCCTGGTGCACTTTGCGGGACTGGAGCACTTCCAGCCGCTACACGGCCAGCCGGTGATCCTGCTGGCGCCTCACTTCGTCGGTCTGGACATGGGCGGCGTGCGTTTCACCGCCAGCTATGCGCCGATTGTGTCCATGTACAGCCGCATGAAAAACCCCCATTTCGACCGGCTCATGCTGCATGCCCGTACCCGTTTCGGCAGCTCGAAAATGTTTTCCCGCCACGACGGCGTGCGCCCGCTGGTGCGCGAGGTACGCCAGGGCTTGCCGCTGTATTACCTGCCGGACCAGGATTTCGGCGCCAAGGATGCGGCATTCGTGCCATTTTTCGGTGTTCCTGCTGCCACAGTGACCGCGCTGCCGCGCATCGCGCGCGTGGCGGATGCCAGGGTGGTGCCCTGTGTCACGCGTCAGTTACCTGGCGGCAAGGGCTACGTGGCGCAGTTCTACCCGGCCTGGGACAATTTCCCCAGCGCTGATGTGGAAGCCGACACACGGCGCATGAATGCCTTCATCGAAGACCGCGTGCTAGAGATGCCAGAGCAATATTTCTGGCTGCACAAGCGCTTCAAGACGCGCCCGCAGGGCGAACCAAAGCTGTATCCATGAACCTAAAAAACTTGGTTCTAAACCACGGAGCTCACGGCGGGCACGGAGAAAGGCAATCCCGGGGCTTTTATGGCCTCACCCAGCGGGTGAATGCCAGGCGACCTGCTATCCGTTGTTTTTACTCCGTGTTCTCCGTGAACGCCGTGGTTAACTTGCTTTTTCTAGGATGATTGCCCCCAGCTGGCAAATTACTGCGCTGCAAGCCGACCAGATCGAGGCGCTGGGCGCGCTGGCACGGTACATCTGGCAAAGGCATTATCCCGGCATCATCAGCCCGGCGCAGATTGATTACATGCTGCATCAGCGCTACCGCGCCGCGCTCATCAGGCAACAGCTTGGCCAGTTCGGCAGTTGGTGGGATATGGCGCAGAATGAAGCCGGAATGATCGGCTTTGCGCATTATTTCCTGGATATCGACCCGCAGCGCATCAAGCTCGACAAGCTCTATGTGCACCCTGCCTGGCAGCGCCGCGGTGTGGGTGCCGCGCTGCTTGGGCGCGTCGAATCCGAAGCGCGCAGACAAGGCTGCGGCACGCTCACGCTACGCACCAACAAACACAACCACATCGCGCTCGCCGCCTATCAAAAATACGGTTTTATCGTCACGGCGGCGGTGGTCACCGAGATTGGCGCAGGGTGGGTGATGGATGACTACGTGCTGGAAAAAGCGCTGGACTGAGAAAATCTCACCCGGACCAGGGTGCCGCGCCCCGCTGGCGGCGCGATGATTTCCAGCATGGCGTCGTGCACCCGGGCAATTTCCTGCACGATTGCCAGCCCCAGGCCGCAGCCGTCACCAGGGCTGCCTTCCACCCGATGAAAACGTTCCAGCACCTTGTCGCGTTGCGACTCGGGGATGCCGATGCCGTTGTCCTCGACTTCCAGCACCGCAGCGCCGGCCTGGCGACACCGTACGGTGACGCTGCCGCCCGCCGGGGTGTAACGCAGGGCGTTGTCAATCAGGTTGGCGAGCAGTTCACGAATCAACAGCGGCTCGCCTACCAGGGATGCGTTTTCCATATCGAAGCCGAGATCAATCTGCCGTTCCATGGCGCGTGGCACCCATTCACGCGCGGCGTCTTCGACCACATTGCGCAGATCCAGTGGCTGCATGGCATCGGGGGGCATGGCGCCGGGTTCGGCGCGCGCCAGGGTCAGCAACTGGTTGGCAAGATGTGCGATGCGCACGGTGGCATCGAGGAGATGCGTAAGCATGACCCGCAGCTCAGCCGGCATGGTGCCGCGCAAGGCAAGCTCGACCTGGGTTTGCAGTCCGGACAGCGGCGTGCGTAACTGGTGCGCGGCGTTGGCCAGGAAGCGCTGCTGGCCATCCATGGAATCGTTGAGCCGTGCCAGCAGCGCATTGAGCGAGGCGACCACTGGCCGCACTTCGTCGGGCGCGTGATGCTCGGGTACCGGGCGCAGGTCGCGGTGCGAGCGTGCGGCGATTTCTTTCTGCAGGCTTTGCAGCGGGGCGAGGCCGCGACGGATGCCGAACCACACCAGCAGCACCGCGGCCAGTGCAATCACCACGGCAGGCGCGAGCATCCCGGCCAAAATGCCGACCAGATGATGGTCGCGCTTGTCCAGCGTTTCTGCCACCTGCAGATAGGCGCTGCCGCCCCCGCTTAAGTGCATCTTTAATGCGGCGGCGCGGATGTTGCGTCCGCGAAACGCGGTATTGTAAAACAGGGGCTTATCGTTGACCTGCGCGGGTATCGGCAAATACAGGTTGCCCGCCAGACGCGTGCCATCGGCGGCGATAAGCTGATAGTAGATATTATCGTAGGCGTCCACCAGCAGCAGGTCGCGGGCACTGGGCGGCAGGTTCAACACCGGCTTGCCGTCCACTACCTGGATATACTGCGCCAGCGCCAGCATGGGGTCGAGCAGCTCCTTGTCGTAGGCGTCATTGGCGGCGTTGCGGGCCATGTAAAAAGTACCGACCGACCCCAGTACCAGCAGCACCAGCAGCGGAATCAGCAGCCAGCCCAGCAGCAGGCGCCGCAGGCTACGGGTGTACATTTTTTGCTTCTTCGAGCAGATAGCCAAACCCGCGTATGGTGCGGATATTGATGCCGGCGGGCTCCAGCTTGGCGCGCAGACGCGACATGTACACCTCCACTGCGTTGGGGCTGATTTCCTCGTCCCAGTTACACACCGCCTGCATGATTTTGTCTTTGCTCAGCACCTGCCCCTGGCGCATCAGCAGATATTCCAGCACCCCCCATTCGCGCGCGGTGAGCCCAATCGGAGTATCACCCAGCCATACCCGGTGCGCCAGCGTATCCATGGTGAGACGTCCGCAACTGAGCTGGGCGCTCTGCGCATGATGGCCGCGCCGCAGCAGGACGCGCACACGCGCTTCGAATTCGCCCAATGCAAACGGCTTGACCATGTAGTCATCCGCACCCAGGTCGAGGCCGCGCACCCGGTCGGCCACCGCGTCACGCGCGGTGAGGATCAGTACCGGCACGGTAAGCCCGCGTTCACGCAGCTTGCGCAATACTGCAAAGCCATCCTGGCCGGGCAGGCCGATATCCAGCACGACCAGGTCGTAATGCTCGGCACCCAGTGAAAGTAATGCTTTTTCGCCGCTGACCGCGCGATCCACGGCATAGCCCGGCAACGCCAGCGAAACTGCCAGCCCGGCGGCGAGCAGTTCGTCATCTTCCACTATCAGAATACGCATGGGTTTTCCTCATAAACGCGCTGGCTGCTGTCCTTCCACATTGCGATTAAACCACCGAAACGCCAGCGGCAGCAGCCACAGGGTAAACAACGTGCCGGACACAATCCCGCCGACAATCACAACCGCAAACGGGCGCTGGGTCTCCGAGCCGATACCATGCGAGAGCGCTGCTGGCAGCAAACCCAAGCCGGCCATCAGCGCAGTCATCAGAATCGGGCGCAGGCGCTGTACCGCACCGTCCATGATACCGGCCTGCAGATCGGCGCCGTTCCTGACCAGCGCGATGATCTGTTCGAGCATGATCACGCCGTTCTGCACCGAAATGCCCGCTACGGCAATGAAGCCCACCGCCGCCGATACCGAAAGATGCAGCCCCGCCAGCCCCAGTCCGGCAATGCCGCCGATCAGGGTAAACGGCACCATCAGCAGCACCAGCACCGCCTGCTTGACCGATCGAAACGCCCAGAACAGGAGCGAGAAAATCAGGAACAGGCTGATCGGGACGATGATTTTCAGGCGTTTCATCGCGCGTTGCTGGTTCTCGAACTGGCCGCCCCAGGTGACGGTATAACCGGACGGCAATTTCACCTGCTGCCTGACCAGTTGCTGTGCCTCGGCGACAAAGCTGCCCTGGTCGCGCCCAAGCAGGTTGGCCTTCACCGAAACATTGCGGCTGCCCGCCTCGCGGCTGATCCGCGCCGCGCCCTGTTTGATGCTGATACTGGCAATATCGGACAGCGCCACGCTGCCGTTGCCGCCCGGCAGCGACACTTGCAGGTTACCAATGTCATCCACTGCATCGCGATAGGGCGCCTGCAGGCGCAGGGTAACGTCAAAGCGCCGTTCCCCCTGGTAAAAACTGTTTACCGCCTGATCCGCCAGTGCGCTCTGGATCACCCTGTTGGCGTCGGCGACGCTGATGCCAAGACGCCCCATGCGTACCCGGTCCAGCTTGATATTAAGCTCGGTCTGCCCGCCCACCTTGATCGCCGCCACGTCGCTCGCACCACGCACGCTGGCCAGCAGTGTGGCGATCTGCTCGGCCTTGGCCTCCAGGATATCCAGATCGGGTCCGCTTACCTTGACCGAAATCTCACCCTTCACCCCGGACAGCGCCTCTTCCACGTTGTCCTCGATTACCTGGGAAAAGTTGGTGGGCAGGCCGGGAATGCTTTTCAGCTTTTGCGTCATATCCGCCACCAGCGCGTCCTTGTCGGCAAAGCGCCAGGTTGCGTGCGGTTTCAGGTCGGCCAGTATTTCCATATTGTTGGGGCCTTTGGGGTCGGTGCCATCGTCGGGCCGCCCCACCTGGCTGATCACATTGCTTACTTCCGGATAACTGAGCAGGATCGAACGCACCTGGCGCTCCACGGCCTTGGTCTTGTCCAGCGCGGTCTGCGGCGGCAGAGTAATGGTCAGCCAGATATTACCTTCATCCAGCTTGGGCAGAAATTCACTGCCCAATAGCGGCACGCTGGTCAGTGCCACCACCAGCATCAGCAACGCTCCACCGAAGATGAATGGCCGATAGCCCTCCGACCACGCCAGTAACGCCCGGTAGCGCTCCTGCAACTTGTGCATCCAAGGGGTGTGCTTCTCTGCCATACGTTCGCCCTTGAGGGTGTAGGAGAGCAAGGTCGGCACCAGGGTAAGGGTGAGGATGAGCGCGCCCAGCAGGGCAAAACTCAAGGTCAGCGCCACCGGGGTGAAGATTTTTCCCTCCACGCGCTGGAACGTGAAAATCGGCAAAAACGCCAAAATAATAATCGCCTTGGAAAACAGGATGGGATGCCCCAGCTCGATGGCGGTGTGCTTGAGCGCCTGCATCCGCCAGGCCGGCGTATGGTGAGCGGCGTGTCCATCCTGCGCCGCCAGCGCCAGGCGCACCATCAGCGCCTCGACCAGCACCACGGCACTGTCGATGATAATCCCGAAATCCACTGCCCCCAGTGAAATCAGGTTGGCCGACACGCCGCGTGCGTCCATCAGGATGAAAGCGAACAGCAGCGCGAGCGGAATCACTGAGGCCACAATCAGTGCCGCGCGCCAGTTACGCAAAAACACGATGAGAATGGCAATCACCAGCACCGCCCCCATGATGAGGTTTTCGCTCACCGTGTGCACCGTGTGGTTAATCAGCTGGGTGCGGTCGTAGATGGGATGGATGCTCACCCCCGGCGGCAGCTTGGCGTCGACCTCGACAATTTTCTGGCGCAATGCCTTGACCACCTTGGCGGCATTCTGGCCTTTGACCATCTGCACGATGCCTTCAACCACGTTATCGCGCTGGTTGAAGGCAACAATGCCGGAACGCGGGCGTGCACCGATCCCCACGTCACCAATGTCGCGCACCAGCACGGTTTTGCCGTCCCTGGCCAGCACCACCACGCGGGCAATATCGTCCACGCTGTTGAACAGCCCCTGACCACGCACCACCAATGCCTCGTCGCCACGCTTGATCAGGCCGCCCCCCACGTTGGCGCTGCCATTGGCGAGTGCCTGGCTGACCTGGTCCAGAGTGACGCCGTATTTTTTCAGCAATGCGGGATTAACATTGACCTGATATTCCTTGATCAGCCCACCAAAGCTCGCCACATCGGCCACACCCGGCACCATGCGCAGGGCAGGACGGATCTGCCAATCCTGAATCGCGCGCACCTCGGTCAGCGGCATATTGACCGGGGTATCCAGCACATAGCGATAAATTTCGCCCACCGCCGTGGTCAGCGGCGCCAGCGAGGGCTGCACGCCGGGCGGCAGGTTGACGTTCTGCAATTTTTCCAGCACCTGCTGGCGTGCAAAATAATCGTCAGTATGATCAGAAAAAGTCAGCGTGACGATGGACAGCCCGGTCATCGATACCGAGCGCAGCTGGGTGATGCGCGCCACCCCGCTCATTTCGCGCTCGATGGGCAGGGTGACGCTGCGCTCGACTTCTTCCGGCGCCTGCCCGGCCATTTGGGTCACCACCTGTACCTGCACGTCCTGCACATCGGGGAAGGCTTCGATCGGCAGGTCGCTCAACGCATGCCAGCCCAGCAGCACCAGCGCAACCACCATCAGCAGCACAAATACGCGTTGCTGCAGGGCAAAGGTAATCAGTTTATCCAGCATCGTATTCGCCCGGTTATTGGGTCACGCCCAGTTCGGAATTGAGCAGCAGCGCGCCACTGGTAACAATGCGTTCGCCCGGCCGCAGGCTGTCCACGCTGTAGGCATAGTCACGATCCTGTGCAGCGAGGGTGACGCGGCGCTTGCGTAATACGCCGGGTGCCTGCTCGACAAACACATAGCTGTACAGGCCGTCGCTGACCAGCGCTGCATTGGGGATGCGGAATGCCAGCTGGTCCGCATCGGCGAGCAGGGTGACCCGTGCAAACATTTCCGCCTTGAGCCGGGCAGCTCCGCTATCCACACTGCAGCGCAGCATGATGCGGCGGGTGACCGGGTCGAGTGCCGGGGCGATTTTGTCGATGTGACCGGCAAAACGCTGGCCGGGGTAAGCATCCACCTCAATGGCTACCGGATGACCAAGCGCGACTTTGCCAAGCAGGTTTTCCGGCAAATCCACGCTGACCCACAGCCGTGCCGGGTCGGTGACCACAAACAAGGGGTTGGGCAAATCCGGGCGCACCTCCATGCCGGGATTCACCTGGCGTTCGACCACCACACCCGCAATCGGGCTGCGCAGCGGGTAGCCTTCGTCGGCATTCACCGCACCCGCCGGGGCAAGGTTATGCAAACGCAGACGGGCACGGCGCGATTCGGCACGCGCGGCGGCGTAATCGGCCTGGGCGGCTTCGAGGTCTTTGCGCGCCAGGGCTTCGCCGCGGTACAGGGTTTGCGCACGGACGAGCGCCAGGCGTTTGACATTGGCATCGGCCTGGGCTTTTTCCAGATCCGACTCGGCGCTGCCCAGATCCGGCGAATCCAGCACCAGCAGGGTTTGTCCGGCACGCACGCTATCACCCAGTTGCGCCTTGATGGTCACCACGCGGCCGTTGATTGGCGAAGAAATGCGCGCGGTAGCGTCCTCGTTGTACACCACCCGGCCATTGAGCGGCCCAGCCAGTGGCAGCGCCACCCGCTGCACCGGCTCGGCGCGAATCGACGCCAGTTGCGGGGCGCCGGCCGGGTAACGCAATACGTCGGGGTCGCTGGGAGCGCGCGGGGCGGCGGCAACCGTCGCTGCTGATGGGCGCGCATGCCACATGAAATAAGCGGCACCAGCTGCCACGACAGCCAATGCGATTAGGAGGCGGGAAATTTTCATCATCAGTCCTTGGCAAGCTGGGTATTGATGCGCCATGCAGCGACGGCGCGCGCGTAATCGGCCTGGGCTGTCAGCGCCTCGATCTGGATGGCGCGCCAGGTGCGGCGTGCGTCGAGCACATTCACCGCCGAAATGGCACCGTGGGCAAAGGCGAATTCGGCGGCATCGGCGGCGCGACGCGCGGCGGGGATGAGCTCGGTTTGATAGCGCCGGAGTCGCTGGGTGCTGCTGTCGAGGGCGTTGCGCGCACGTGTCAGCTCGCCCAATGCCAGCGCATGGGTACGTTCCAGGTTGTCTTGCGCAGCGTCGAACGCGACCTCGGCGTTGCGGATATCCCCCGCATAATCATTGCCAAGAAAAAGCGGGAAGCTCACGCCCACGCCGAAGCTGTTGCCATTGTCGGGCGGGTAATGCTCAACTTGCGCGCCAACAGAAATGTCACGCACGCGTTGCGCCCGCACCAGGTCGCGCGCGCTGCGCGCCGCATCCACACGTGCCTGAGCGGCGCGCATGTCGGGGCGGCGGGCAATGAGAGCTTCGATATCGGCGTTTGTTGCCAGATCGCCTGGCACCGGCCAGGCGGATGTGGCCTGGATGCGCGGCGCATCGGCATCCGCACCGATCAGGTAGGCCAGTGCCAGCCGCGCCGTCGCCACATCGGCTGCGGCCTGTGCGGCGTCGTTGCTGGCGCGCAACGTATCAACGCGAATAACCGCCACTTCTGACGCCGCCAGGTCGCCCGCCCTGAGGCGCAATTCGGCTTTGTCCAGGGCTGCCTGGGCGAGTTGTGCACTGTCTGCAGTCAGCCGCATTTTGTCCTGCGCCAGCAGCAGGTCGTAGTAAGCTGCATCCAGCGCCACACGCTGCTGGCGGCGGGTATCGGACAAATCATCCTGGCTTGCCTGTTGCAATTGCCGCGCAGTGCGCATGCGCAAGGCGCGCTTGCCGCCGCGCTCGATGAGTTCGTCCACGCGCACGATGGTATCAATGCGTTTATCGTAAGGTGTGCCCGCACCCAGCCCGCGTGACGGCGTGATGCTGACGCTGTTGATGGAAACCTGCGGATTGGGACGCGCGCGCGCCGACATCAGCACCGCATCGGCGGACTCGACGGCGCGCTGCCCGGCCAGGATATCGCGGTTATTTGACAGCAGCCGCGCTTCGGCCTGCTCCAGGGTGAGCGTCAGCGGCGCAGCATCCGTGGCCGCCCGGGCGACAAAAGGTGCCGCACAAGCCAGGGCCCATGCAATCACAAGCGGCAAAATCAGCTTCACAGGACTCCCCCGGTTCACGCCATGCGCGCATCTGGACGATGCGTGGCAGGCCTATCGAAAGTCGGCAATGATCCCGGCTTAGCCTTGCAGCCATCTGACGGGGAGGGTAGAAAACAATAAAGAAGAAAAAAGCAGTTGAAGCCACTGAGAACACGGAGGGGACGCGGGTTTTGAGTAGAAGTGATTTTTTCTGATGATGGGTGAATCTGGAACAGCCACCCATGCCCTGTATTTGCGAGTTGAGCGCCGCGCCGCGCCGCCCAGCCCTGCGAACCCCATTTCATTCAAGTCCGACAGGCTCCTGGTGGCCAACAGCCGTTTTTAGCAACTATTCGGGCTCACCAGAATGGCATAAAGCGTGCGCCATCTGCTAAAAACGGGCTTGCAAACCCCGGGTTAAAACAGGCTGCACGGCTTCGCCTAACCCGCACCACGGCATGGAATGACTTGCTGATTACCGTTCTTTCAAGATACATGGTAAAACAGCGCCCATAATTTAAGGGAATCCCAGCCAAGCCGGGTTTTGACATTGCTGTGTACGGCGGGCCAGTGCCGTCCGAAAGCACGCCGATAAATCAGGCAGCCGCTTTGGTGCGCCGGGCGGGCGTTTTCGGCTTGGCTTTGGTTTTGGCGGCGGGTTTCTTGCGGGTAACCGGGCCTTTGGCGGCGCGGGCGGCGAGCAGCGAAAGCGCCTCTTCCAGCGTACAGGCTGCCGGATCGGCATCCTTGGGCAGGGTGGCATTGACTTTGCCGTGCTTGACGTACCAGCCATATTGGCCGTTGTGCAGGGTCACCGGCTTGCCGTCTTCGGGATGATTGCCCAGCGGCTTGCCGGCAGGCGCACCGCCGCGCGGCTCTTTCGCCATGGCCAGCACGTCCAGTGCGCGCGCCAGGTCGATGCTGTAAACGTCGTCGGCCTTGGGGAGGGATTTGAACTTGCCGTCGTGCTGCAAATAGGGGCCGAAACGGCCAATGTTGGCGATGATGGGCAGTTGGGTGTCGGGGTGCATGCCCACTTCGCGCGGCAGCGACAGCAACTTCAGCGCGGTGGGCAGATCGGCGTGCTCGGCAGGCAGGGTTTTCGGCCACGAAGCGCGCCGGGGTTTGAGCTTTTTGTCTTCCGGCGTGGCACCGATCTGCACGTACCAGCCGTAGCGGCCATTCAGCAGCAGGATGTCCTGCCCGCTGTCCGGGTCTTGCCCCAGCACGGTGGGGCCGTCCTCGTTGCCGCCGTGCAGCGGGCGCGTGTAATCGCACCCGGGATACGCCGAGCAGCCGACGAACAGCCCGCGCTTGCTGGCCTGCAGGAACAGTCTGGCGCCGCACTTGGGGCACGGTTCATCGGGGATCGGGCAGCCGCGCTCGACGTCGGCCTTGGCGGCGAGCGTGCCGGAAAATTCCTGCCAGAAGTCGTCCAGCAGCGGAATATATTTGAGTGTGCCGTTGGAGACGTCGTCGAGCCGGTCTTCCAGCTTGGCGGTGAAGTCGTAGTCCACGTAGTGGGTGAAATGAGTGGTGAGGAAACAGTTCACCAGCCGCCCGATCGGCGTGGGCATGAAGCGTTTCTTGTCGAGTACCGCGTATTCGCGGTCCTGCAGCGTGGAGATGATGCTGGCGTAGGTGGACGGCCGGCCGATACCGTACTCTTCCAGGGTTTTCACCAGGCTGGCTTCGGTGTAGCGCGGCGGCGGCTGGGTGAAGTGCTGCTCGCCGGAGAGCCTGTCCACCGGCACGGTCTCGCCCTCACTCAGCACCGGCAGCTTGGCTTCCTCCTCGCTCTCCTCGTCGTCCTGGTTTTCCTGATACACGGCGATGAAGCCGGGGAATACCAGCGTCTGGCCGGTGGCGCGGAACAGGTTGGCCGGGCCGCCCACGGCGATGTCCAGGCTCACCGTGTCGAACTGCGCCGGACTCATCTGGCACGCCAGGGTGCGCTTCCAGATCATTTCGTAGAGACGCGCCTGGTCGATGGTGAGGAACTTGCGCACCGATTCCGGGGTGCGCGAAATCGCGGTGGGGCGGATCGCCTCGTGCGCTTCCTGGGCGTTTTTGGATTTGTTGCGGAAATACACCGGCGCATTGGGGAGGTAGTCGGCGGCGAAATTTTTGCCGATATAGGCGCGCACGTCTTCGATGGCTTCGCGCGCCAGATTCACCGAGTCGGTACGCATGTAGGAGATCAGACCCACTGCGCCGCCGCCGATATCAATACCTTCGTACAGTTGCTGGGCGGTGCGCATGGCGCGCTCGGTGGTCATGCCGAGTTTGCGCACCGCCTCCTGTTGCAGCGTGGAGGTGGTGAACGGCGCGGCCGCGCTGCGCGATTTGCGCTTCTTTTCCACGCGCGTGACATTGCCGGTTTTGGCATTGGTCAGGGCATCGAGAACGGCCTGTTGCGCCTCACCCGTAGCGATGCTGAACTGGTCGAGTTTTTCGCCCTGGTACTGCACCAGGCGCGCGGAAAATGCCTGCCTGCCCTTGTGGCTGTCGAGGTGGATGGTCCAGTATTCGCGCGCCTGGAACTTTTCGATTTCCAGCTCGCGCTCCACAATCAGGCGCAGCGCCGGACTTTGCACGCGACCGGCGGACAGCCCCGGGCTGATTTTGCGCCACAGCAGCGGCGACAGATTGAAGCCTACCAGGTAATCCAGCACACGCCGCGCCTGTTGCGCATCCACCAGCGGCATGGCGATTTCACGCGGGTGGTCGACTGCGTGCTGAATGGCGCTCTGGGTGATTTCGTGGAACTCGATGCGCGCGATCGGCTTCTTCGGCGTGATCTTCTTCTCGCGCAGGATTTCCGCGAGATGCCAGGCAATGGCCTCGCCTTCGCGATCCGGGTCGGTTGCCAGTAGGATGCGATCCGCCTTTTTCGCCGCACGCACGATGGCGTCGACGTGTTTTTCGTTGCGCTCGATGAGTTGGTACTTCATGGCGAACTGGTTGTCCGTATCCACCGCGCCGGTTTTCGGCACCAGGTCACGCACGTGACCGTAGCTGGCGAGGATTTCGTAATCCGCGCCGAGGTATTTTTTCAGGGTTTTTGCCTTGGAAGGCGACTCGACAATAACGAGAAATGACATGTGTATCTGCGCGCCGCAGGGGCGTTAGTGGATGGGGAGGCTGTTGCCATCGTTAAACAGCATATCCTCCAGTAATAAATAGTCCTGGTTCGGGTTCTGGCTCCACAGCACCATCAGCGCGATCCACTTGATTTTGTCCGGGGTGATTTCGTCTTCGTCCAGCGCCAGCACGCGGTCGATGACCCACTCGCGTTGCAGCGGGTTGAGGATGCCGGCCTGTTCCAGAAACATCAGCAGGCCCTGGCTCTCGCTATCCAGCCGGTCCTGTTCAACCTCGGCATAAAACCGGATGGCGCGGCTGTGCATCAGGCTGGCCGGGTATTCTGCGCTGTTGAGCGTGCCCAGATCGGAGAACCAGTCCAGCGCGCAGTCTATCTCATCGCCGTTAAAGCCGGCTGCGGTCAATTTGAGCGCCAGCGCATCGCGATGCGGTGCCAGTTCAATATGCGGGTAATTTTCAAACAGGTAAATGAGGATTTCTAACATTATCTTTTTTAAACAATACGTTGGTAGAAACCACCAGGAAGTGTGGCGACACTGCCCTGAAGCTCCCTTTCCAACAGCATGGCGGAAAGCCTATCAGGCGTCAACCCGCAGCGCTCGGCCAGCACATCCATGCTGACCGGTTCAAAACCCAGCGCCGCCAGCAGTGGGTCGTCGCACGTTCCGGTAGCGGCAGCGGCGGGAACGGCAGCTTGCCAGCGCAATTCATCGAGCACGTCCTGCGCCGATTCCACCAGCTTGGCGCCTTGTTTGATGAGCATGTGACAGCCGCGCGCCAGCGGCGAATGGATCGAACCGGGAATGGCGAAGACTTCCCTTCCCTGTTCTGCCGCCAGCCGTGCAGTAATGAGCGAGCCGCTCTGCAAAGCGGCCTCCACCACCAGGCAACCGAGGGCCATACCGCTGATAATACGGTTGCGGCACGGAAAATTGGCGGCGATGGAAGGCGTGCCGATGGGAAATTCCGAGATAAGCGCACCGTCCTCGGCCAACCGATGCGCCAGCGCCCTGTTGCGCGCCGGGTAAACAATATCCAGCCCGGTGCCGACTACCGCCAGGCTGCTGGCCGCGCCCACCAGACCCCCCCGGTGCGCGGCAGCATCAATGCCCAACGCCAGTCCGCTGACGATGGTGAGCCCTGCCTGCGACAGCGCACCGGCAAAAGCTTCGGCGTTGGTCGCGCCCTGAGGCGTGGCGTTGCGGCTGCCGACGATGGCGAGCATCGGTGCACCGAGCAATTCGCGGCGGCCTTTCAGGTACAGCAATGGCGGCGGATCGGGGATTTCCAGAAGACGCGGCGGATAGTCACTGTCGGCCAGGGTGAGCAGATGATTGCCGGGCGCATCGAGCCAGCGCAGAGCAGGTGCGATGGCGGCGTCATCCACGCCGGCCGCGATACGCTGGACAACGGGCTGGCTAAGGTAGGGTTTCAATGCACTGCCGGGTGCGGCGTAGATTTGCTCGGGACCGCCAAATGCGGCAAGCAAGGCACGATAGGACTGTCCGCCCAGCCCGCGAGTGAGCGCCAACCCCAGCCAGGCACGGCGTTCAGACTGGTTCAAGGATTGCGCACAATATCCAGCAGGTTAACCGGGCGATGGGTCTGCATCACCAGCGCGTAACACACCTTGTCGAATACGCGGTATACCATCACCAGCCCGCTACGCGAGTCGGGTAGCCGGATGTTGTCCACCACGTTGCCTTTTTTATACACCGCCAGCACCGTGCCTACGTCCAGGCCATCGCGCTTGCCTTTGTTGAGCACCACGGTGGCATACTGCCCGGCTTCGGATACCCCGCCATAGGTTGAAATCACCCGGCCCAGGATGCTGACCGCGGGGGGGTGGGGAATATAGCGGAACGAGTAGGCGTCAGTAGCCGGTTTGAGCCTGTCACCAGGCTGGATTTCTTCCGACGAGCGGGTAATCAGGATGCGCTGTGGATCACCTTCTGCGACGGTATGCGCCTCGCCCAGGTATTCAACCTGGTAACCCAGAAGCTCTTTGGTGTCGGGGTCTTTAAGCGCCTTGCCGGGACGCAGGATTTTCCAGTTGCGGGTATCGCCCTTGCCGTTGGTGGCGTAGGCCTGGTCGCCTGCTCCGAGGACGATGCGGTCTTCCTGCGCACCAATAATGCGTGGGGCATCGTTGAGCGCACCTTCTTCCATCACGAATGGCTGGCTGATAAACGCACTCACTGCAGACGCCGGGATCGACGGCACACCCTGGTCGGCTTCGGCTTCAACGCGAACTTGCGGGGACAGTTTCACCGTGCCGTATTGTTCTGCCTTGAGCAGGGAAAGCCTGGGCGTGGCGCCGCTGCGGTCGAGCACGATCACGTCACCCGGGTAAATCCAGTGCGGATTTTGAATTTCCTTCCTGTTCATACCCCAGATCTGTGGCCACTTCCAGGGATCCCTGAGGAATTTTGCGGAAATGTCCCACAGGGTATCGCCCTTGACCACAACATAGCGATCCGGCGCATTTTCCTGCATCTTGAGGGTATCGGCATGGCTGGAAAGCGCCATAAAACCAGTTAAAAACAACGATAAAGCGAGCTTGCGCATGGTATCCCCTTGGCGCGGATTTTTTAGTTTGGACCTTGTCTATCACAAGTGCCGTGTAGTAATGTGACGTCTTTCAGACGTCAGCCTGTGTTTTAACGGCTGATTCGGCAATTAATTTAGAGACTTGATCTGGATTCTGCATGGAATGGTTTATGCGGGCAAGCAATTATGGCGCTACTGAATATTATCCACTACCCTGACCGGCGTTTGCACACCATTGCCAAACCTGTTGCGCAGGTAGACGAGCGCATCCGCAAACTGGTTGCCGACATGGCGCAAACCATGTATGCCGCGCCCGGCATTGGCCTGGCTGCTACCCAGGTGGATGTGCACCAGCAGGTGATCGTGATTGACATCTCGGAGACACACGACGAGCTGCGCGTGTTCATCAATCCGAAATTGCTCAAAGCCGACGGCAGTGCAGTGCACGAAGAAGGCTGTCTGTCTGTACCCGGCATTTACGAGAAGGTCACCCGCGCCGAGCGCATTACGGTCGAGGCGCTGGACACAGACGGCGCGTCCTTCACGCTCGATGCCGACGGCCTGCTGGCGGTGTGCATCCAGCATGAAATGGACCACCTCAAGGGCAAGGTGTTTGTCGAGTATCTGTCCAGCCTGAAACAGACCCGCATCAAGAACAAACTCAAAAAGCACCTGCGCGAAACCATGTGAGCGCAGACCTCACCGGTCACTCCCATGCATATCATTTTTGCCGGAACCCCGGAATTTGCCCGGGTCGCGCTCACTGCCCTGCACGCAGCGGGAAACACCGTTGTGTCCGTGCTCACACAGCCGGATCGGCCTGCCGGGCGCGGCATGAAGCTCAAGCCCAGCGCGGTCAAGCAGGAAGCGCTGCGGCTGGGTCTGCCGGTATTACAGCCTGTTTCCCTGAAAGCGCCAGGGATTCAGGATACGCTGCGCGCGCTGGACGCCGAGTTGATGGTGGTAGCCGCCTACGGCCTGATCCTGCCGCAGGCGGTACTGGACATCCCGCGCCGCGGCTGCCTGAATATCCACGCTTCGCTACTGCCGCGCTGGCGGGGTGCCGCGCCGATCCAGCGCGCCATTCTGGCGGGCGACACCGAGACCGGCATCACCATCATGCAGATGGACGCCGGGCTGGATACCGGTGCCATGCTGCGCCGTGATGCCATCCCGATCGCGCAAGACGATACCAGCGCCAGCCTGCATGACAAGCTCGCCATGCTGGGCGGGCGGGCCATCGTCACCGTGCTTGACCAGATGAGCAAGGGCCCGCTCAAGGCAACGCCACAGCCAGATGAAGGTGCGTGCTACGCCGCCAAAATCGGCAAGGCCGAGGCTGCACTGGATTTTACCCGGCCGGCCACCGAGTTGGCGCGTGCGGTGCGGGCATACAATCCCGCTCCGGGTGCGGCTACCCGACTGCACGGCACACCGTTCAAGGTGTGGTCAGCTCACGCTACAGATCACCGCGGCACACCGGGCAGGGTGATCACTGCCGATGCGCAGGGCATCCTGGTCGCTTGCGGCACCGGCGCGCTATGCCTCACCGAGGTGCAGCCCGCTGGCGGCAAGCGTCAATCCGCCAGCCGGTTTTTGGCGGGTCATGCGCTGCCTTTCGGTACACCCTTCGGCAATTGAATTTTGCGCTGCGCGCACCATCTAACCAGCGTCAATTTCGACGGCTGAAAGGAATCAGGCAATGTTTGGCAACTGGCTAAAAACTTCCATACTGATGGCGGGTATCGTCGTCCTGTTTGGCACAGTGGGCATGCTGCTGGGTGGGCAAAAAGGCATGCTGATTGCGTTGCTGTTCGCGGGCGGAATGAACGTGTACGCCTACTGGTTTTCCGACCAGATGGTGTTGAAAATGTACAACGCTCAACAGGTCGATGCCGCCACCGCGCCCGCGTTCTACGCTATCGTGGCTGAGCTGGCCCAGCGTGCCGGGCTGCCCATGCCCAGGGTGTACATTATTGACGAGGCACAGCCCAATGCGTTTGCTACCGGGCGCAACCCGGAACACGCGGCGGTTGCCGCCACCACCGGGATTATTCAGTTACTGAGTCACCGCGAACTGCGTGCCGTGATGGCGCATGAACTCACCCACGTCAAACACCGCGACATCCTGATTTCCACCATGTCGGCTACGGTGGCCGGGGCGATTTCGGCGCTTGCGCAATTTGGCATGCTGTTCGGCGGCGGCAACAACAATGGCGAGCGCAACGTGCACCCGGCGGTGGCCATCCTCATCATGATCGTGGCGCCAATCGCGGCGATGCTGATCCAGATGGCGATTTCACGCGCGCGCGAATTTGGCGCGGACCAGGGCGGTGCGGAAATTTCCGGCGATCCCGAAGCGCTGGCTTCGGCGCTGCGCAAAATCGAGGCCTGTGCGCATGGCACCCCCCTGGAGACGGCCGAACTGCACCCGGAAACCGCGCAGATGATGATCATCAACCCGCTCTCCGGGGACGGTATCAAGAACCTGTTTGCCACCCATCCCGCTACTGACGAACGCGTGGCACGCCTGCTGGCCATGCGCGGCAGGATGGTATAAAGGTTCTCTCGCTCGCGCCCGGCCCAAAAATGAAATGCCGGTTGTAAAAGAAGCGGCTTATGAGGCTTCCTGTTTAAAAAAACGGCCTGCTGAAATTGGCCTGGTATTTCCGCGTTTCACCGGCCGGTTGCGCGCTGACGCTAAATTTCAGCGTATCTGGCGGTGTTACACGAAACTCGCCGAGATAATAGACTGCGCTGCCTTCCCTGATTTCGCGCATGGAAATCTCAGCCAGCTGCGAGCTGAGATTGACCACGGTGGCAGCAAGCACGGCGGGAACCGGCTCGGCGACGCCCAGCTTGTTCTTGCGCAGTACTGCAATAGTGAGTAACCCGCGGTTATGGCTGCGTTCGATATGGTAGTTTTTCGCTACCTCCGGCTGCAGCTCATCGGTGGGCATGGCGTTGTAATGGATTTCAATACTGCCGTATTTGACAACCTGCTCGGCGGGATATGCCTGCCCGGCATGAGCGGCAATAGGTAATGCCAGCAGGCTGGCGGCCAGGGTGAAGGTGACAAGGGCTTTCATACGGGGCACTCCTTTATGGTTATGGTGTTGCTACCAATATAGACAAAATCCCGCAGGCAGTTAAGGAAGCTTGTTTATCGCCGGTCTGCCCCGGTTGCGGGCAAAGTTTGCAGCCACGCCTCAATATCATCGAGCAGCTTGCCGGTGGCAATATTGAAGGCAGCGACAGCACCCGCCGCGTTGTAGGTTGGTGCGGGTAGCTCCTGGATGAACAGCTTGCGCGCCACCAGAACCCGACTGCGCAAATCCATGACTTCTGCGCGCAACTCGACATGGACGCTGCCGGGTGCGGCGCTGGCCTGATGATAGAACGCCAGCAGCCGGGTATCGAGCACCCAGTCGCCCTTGACGCCGCTGCCGCCGGAGGCGACTGTCGCGAAAATACGGTCTGCATCCAGGCGTGTCAGCAGCAGTTCACTCAAACGCTTGCCGGGACGATCTGCCCAGCGCGCATACTGATACAGGCCACGCGTGCCGGGTGCCCGGCTGAAGGCAATACTGTCGGTGTTATAGAAAGCATCGGTTGTGGTGTCCAGCACCAGCAGGGTACGCGGGTTGACGGTGGCAGCGGGCGTAGCATGGCCTGGGTCTTCGAGTACATAAGTGGTGATTTCCGGCGCGTTTTTATTGCCCGCCAAACTAATACATCCGCCCAAACTCAGCGCCAGCATTCCAGCAATCAGGTAGTTTTTAATGTTGGCGCGCATGTTTATTATTCTCCCGGCCCCGGTTGTGGTTTGCCCGTGCCGAACAGGATGCCACGCGGATTGGACAGACGCTGTCCGGCGCTGCTGACAGCGTCGGCGCTGCTGCGCAGATCCCGGCTGACACTGGTGAATTCCAGCGTGCCAATTTCCGCCAGTCCCTGCAAGCGGTTGGACACGTCGCTAGTCTGGCGTTGCAGGTTTTCCATGGCAGTGGTGGCTTGGTTGATTGCGCCGTCGGCATTTTTGCCTACGCTCTGGATGCTGCTTTCGGCACTGCGAGCAGCCCTGGTGATGCTAACACCCGCTACGCGAAACTCATCGGCGGCGTCATGTATGCTTTGCACAGCTGTATTAAACGCCTGCTTATTGTCGGCCAGGTTGGTGGAAATCGCCTGCAGATTTTGTATGGTGTCGGAGATGCCTTTGCGGTTGGCGTCAGACAGCAGCAGATTCACCTTGTCCAGCACTTGCGCGCCGTTTTCGGCCATTTTCGATAGCGCATTAGCAACATTATCCAGGTCCGATTTGCCTTCGGCAATCACCGGGTAACGCTCATTCGGCAGCACCTCGGTCAACAGTGGACTGGTTGCATCCGGGTTACGTATTTCAATGGTCGCTACACCAGTCACAAAGTTACGTTTGACAAGTGCCTCGGCATTGCTGCGTATCGGCGTGGCCTGGTCCACCTTGATATCCATGCGTACTGCATCTAGCCCACCGCCGGCGAACTGGTAGCTATCCACCACACCTACCTTGATGCCGCGCATTTTGACTGCGCTGCTTACATCCAGGCCATCCATGGATTGGTGAGTAAAATAAATCGTGTAATGTCGATAGGAGACCCTGTCTGCTCCACCAGCCAGCCACAGCAGCCCGGCGATCAACAGGAGTGAAACAATCAGCACAATAGTGCCCACCAGGGTATACCGGGCTTCCGCTTCCATAATGCTTCCTTTAGGCCTCTACCACATTGGAGCGCGACGAAAAATAATCGCGTAGCCAGGGATCATCAATTTTCTTCAGTGCCGCCACCGTGCCGTCGGCGAGCACCTGATGATTCGCCAGCACAATCACCCGATCTATGATCGACAAGAGTGTATCCAGATCGTGGGTAATCAGAAACACGGTGAGCCCCAGCCCATCCGACAGCACACGGATAAGCTGGTCGAATGCGCGCGCCGATATCGGATCCAGGCCGGACGTGGGCTCATCAAGAAACAGCAGCTCCGGATCCAGTGCCAGCGCGCGCGCCAGTGCGACCCGCTTGCGCATTCCCCCCGACAACGCGCTGGGCATTTTTGTGGCGGTGGATTCGGGCAGCCCGGCCAGCGCCAGCTTGAGCCGCGCCAGACGCAGGCATTCCGCCTTGGGCAAGCGCGTGTATTCGAGCAGGGGCACCGCCACATTTTGCTCCACGCTCAACGATGAGAATAACGCGCCATCCTGAAACAACATGCCGAAACGCTGGCGCAGGCGGTTGAGTTGCGCGCTATCCGCCGCCCACACGTCCTCGCCAAACAGGCGTGCCGTGCCGGCTGTCGGTTTGATCAAGCCAACCAGTTCCTTGAGCAAAACCGACTTGCCTGATCCGCTGCCACCAATCAGTGCAACCACTTCGCCACGATTCACGCTTAAGCTCACGCCATCGTGTACGCTCTGCGCGGCAAAGCGGGTCACGATGTTATCGAGTTGAATAATGGGTTGCGCGTCCATCAAAATCCCAGCTCGACGAAAGCAACCGCAAACATTGCATTGATAATAATCACCGCGACAATGCTCTGTACCACGGTAGATGTAGTATTTGCTCCTACGCTTTGGGCGTCGCGCGCTACGGTAAATCCCATGCGGCAGGCAATCACGCCGATAAACAGGGCAAACACCGGTGCCTTGATCAGCCCCAACACAGCAGTTTTGATAGGCAGCACCTGATCCAGACGGGCAATGAACGCGGACGCTTCGATTCCCAGCTGCCGCTCGGCCACCAGCATCCCCCCCAGGATACCCGCCACATCGCCGATGAATACCAGCAGCGGTAACGCAATCAGCAGCGCCAAAATGCGCGGTACCACCAGCACGGTGTAGGGCGACAGTCCCAGCACGCTGATCGCGTCAATCTCATCATTCACCTTCATCGACCCGATCTGTGCGGTCATCGCGGCACCGGAGCGTCCCGCCACCAGGATGGCAACGATCACCGGCGCCAGTTCGCGAGACATGGCCAGTGCCACACCGTCCACCACAAAAATGCTGGCGCCATATTGCTGCGCCTGAATGCCAAGCAGGTAAGCGAATACCACGCCCATCAGGAACATCATGGCAAATGCCAATGGAATGGCGTTGACGAATACTGCCTCGATTTGAGCGACAAACTCCTTATGGCGAAATGCGCCAGGGTGGCGCAGCAGTTGCAGCAAATGGCAACTTAACACACCGACAAAATTGACCGTGCCACACACGTGTCGCCATGCCGCCAAAGAGCCGCGGCCAATATGCGTCAGCATGCCGCCACGCGTCGGCGGCGTGGTGATCATGGTGTCGGCAAAATTGCGCGCCACGAGTTCGAACACCGCCGCATGGGCATCAGAAAAATTGACCCGAGTAATTTGTTGCGGGTCTGCCCCGGCGTCACGCATGAGCTCCAGCAAACGCAGTGCGCCGCTGGTGTCCAGTGCGGCGAGGTCGGCGCCATCGAGCACCATGCCGCCGGCTGGCAACGCAGGTAACGGCGCCGACGCCAGGCTCGCCAGATTGTGCAGCAGCCAGTCGCCCGATACCCGCACCACCGCGCTGTCCGCTTGAGACTCCAGGGCAATGAGCGGGGTGGGCATGGATTATTGTACGCGTCCGAAGCGATACACCGCCAGGCTGCCGGCCAGATTGGGCAGGAAGCGCACCGGCGTGCCTGCGGTCATTACCACGCGTTCGCGGATGTGGAAGCCCAGTTTTATGCACAGCGCCTCGAAATCGTGCATGGTGCACAGGTGCACGTTGGGCGTGTCGTACCACTGGTAGGGAATGTCGTCCGACACCGGCATGTTGCCGCGCAGCACTTGCAGACGGTTTTTCCAGTAGCCGAAATTGGGGAAAGTGACGATGCCTTCGCGTCCCACGCGCAGCATCTCGCGCAGAATGGCCTCGGTGTGGCGCATGGCTTGCAGCGTTTGCGACAGGATGACGTGATCGAAGGAGCCGGATTCAAACACCGACAATCCGGATTCAAGGTCGTTCTGGATGATGTTGATGCCGTTTTTCACCCCGGCCAGGATATTGGCGTCGGTCAGCTCCACGCCATAGCCGCGCGCCTGGCGCGTGTCCTGCAAGAATTTGAGCAGACTGCCGTCGCCGCAGCCGAGGTCTAGCACCTTGGAACCCGGCTTGACCCAGTTGGCGATGGTATGGAAATCATGGCGCATCATGACGCGACCCTTTCCATATAGGCACGCACCAGGCTGTGATAATGCGTATCGGGCATGAGAAAGGCGTCGTGGCCATGGCCGGAGGTAATCTCGGCGTAACTCACGCGGCATTCGTTATCCAGCAGCGCCTTGACGATTTCGCGCGAGCGTTCCGGCGCAAAGCGCCAGTCGCTGGTAAATGACAGCACCAGAAAATCTGCCTGCGCGGGTTTCAGGGCGTCCGATAACTTGCCGCTGGCGTGGTGATGGGTGGGATCGAAATAATCCAGCGCCTTGGTCATCAGCAAATACGTATTGGCATCGAAACTTTCGGCGAATTTGTCGCCCTGGTAGCGCAGATAGGATTCGATCTCGAATTCCACATCGTAGCCATAATTGAATGCGCCGGAGCGTAGCACGCGGCCAAACTTGCTGCCCATCACATCGTCGGAAAGATACGTGATGTGCCCCAGCATGCGCGCCAGGCGCAGGCCGCGCCGCGGGCGGGTGTTATGTGCGTAAAAATCGCCGCCGTGAAAATCCGGATCAGTGAGAATCGCCTGTCGCGCCACGTCATTGAAAGCGATGTTCTGTGCGGTAAGCTTGGGCGCAGAGGCGATCACCAGGCAATGGCGCACCCGTTCGGGGTGTTGAATACTCCAGTGCAGCGCCTGCATGCCGCCCAGCGATCCACCCATGACCGCAGCGAATTGCCGAATGCCCAGGCTATCCGCCAGCCGCGTCTGGCTTTCCACCCAGTCCTCCACCGTCACCAGCGGAAAACGCGAGCCGAACGGTTGCCCGCTGGCGGGGTCAATCGAGGCCGGGCCGGTGGAGCCGTGACAACCGCCCAGATTATTCAAGCCGATCACGAAAAAGCGCTCCGTATCGATCGGTTTGCCCGGCCCCACCATGTTGTCCCACCAGCCCGGTTTTTTGTCATGCTCGGCATACACACCCGCCACATGATGGTTGCCCGACAGCGCATGGCACACCAGGATCGCATTGCTTTTATCCGCATTAAGCGTGCCGTAGGTTTCATACACCAGGTCGTAGCACGGCAGCACCGCGCCACTTTTGAGGGTGAGCGGGGTGGTGAAATGGGCGGTCTGGGGTACGACAATGCCAACAGATGAAGCAGGCTGCATGTCTGGTTATAATTTAGCGATGTTAGCGAAGATTATAGCCGCATTCCGTCCCGACCCCACAGCCTTGCGTACGCGCTTTTTACAGCGCTTTGCGGGCAAGACCATTATCGTCCACGCAGGTCTTAGCATCGGCTGGGTGGGCGAGTTGAACAAAGAGGCCGGCGGCGGATCGCATTTTCGCATTGATGCACGTAACGCGCCGGGCCGCAAACCCACCCCGATTGAATGGGTGGTGCACCATCACATTCTGCCGCATAAGCTGCCGCTGCCCTTATTGGTGAAAGTGAACGGCGGGCAGCTGTTGATCCGCCACCTCACCCGCAACCATGCCCCGGTTCACCCTTCCGAAATTTACTGGATGCTGGGTGAATTTCCCGACCGCGCCCACCTTGTGCTGAGCGCCGGAGGCAAGGGCTTTGCCGTCACGCGCGGGATACCGGTGTCGGATAACGCGGTGGATTTTGATGCCGCTTTCAGCGAGCCGGACTGAAATTATCCTGCGAATCCGAAATTGCCATGATGTTCTAGACTGGTAGGGTATCCGCCCATTTACCAAGGAGAAAATCATGGACAAAATCGCCATCAAGCCCAATCTGCATGCGATAGATCTGCCCGCCATCGACCGCATCGCCGGCTACACCCGCCCCTTGCTGTGGTTGCGCCAGGGCTGGAGTGACATGCGGCGCACCCCGCTGTTGAGCCTGGGATTTGGGGCCCTGTTCGCGGCGCTGGGTTACGCACTGGTGCACCTTGCCTGGAACGGGGTGCAGGCGGGGATGACGCTGACCAGCGGGTTCTTGCTGATTGCACCGTTTCTTGCTGTGGTGTTTTACGATCTCAGCCGTCAGGCGGAACATCATCACGCGCCACGTCTCGCGCATATCCTCAAGCCTTTGCGCGCTAACGGTGCGTCGATTGGTTTCTATGCACTGCTGCTGGCATTCATTTTCAGTGTTTGGGAACGGCTCTCCGCCATTCTGGTGGGCGTATACGTATCCGGCGATCAGGTGGGCTTTGCGGGCTTCCCTCATGCTCTGCTGGCTGGTTCCGGACAGTTTGGCTTGCTGCTGCCCTACGCCGTGGTGGGGGGATTGCTTGCAATACTGGTATTCGCGTTGAGCGTGGTATCGCTGCCCATGATGCTGCACCGCAAGGCTGATCTGGCCACGGCGCTGATGACCAGCCTGTGGGTGGTGCGTACCAATCCGCTATTGATGCTGGAGTGGGCGCTCATCATCGTTGCGCTGAGCGTATTGGGTTTTGTCACGTCGTTTATCGCCATGGCGGTGGTGTTCCCGCTTATCGGCCACGCCACTTGGCATGTTTACCGCGATCTGGTGGAACGCTAGGAACAGTCGGGCTTGAAGGAATTCCGCTGTGGCTTTTCGTGTCCGATGGTGCTGGAAGTAAAAACGGCACCGTTTCCGGTGCCCGTGGAACCGCCTGACATTCAATCCATCAGCAGGTAGCTGCTTCTTACCCCCTCACAATGTATTGCTATGTGGGGGTTGCCTTCGCAGCCCACGGTGAATTTCGAGATAATGACCGCAAAAGTCAGCCAGAAAACCATAAAAAACGCCCCTTCCGGGGCGTTTAGGAGTTGGAGCAGGCAATGAGTACCAGTGAAGCCAGTCCGGAACCATATAGCGCTGCTCGTGGTTGGTCTACTCTAATTTCTCACCGTGCAGGCTGATATCCAGACCTTCGCGCTCTTGATCTTCGGTCACACGCAGGCCAATGACCATGTCTACCACCTTAAGAATGATGAAAGTCACGACCGCGTCATAAACGATAGTAACCCCTATACCCTTGGCCTGGATCATTAGTTGAGCGATATTGCCTTCGAGCATGCCGGCGGTACCGCCGATGGCTTTAACAGCGAATACACCAGTCAGCATCGCGCCCACAATACCACCGATGGCATGTACGCCGAAGGCGTCAAGCGAGTCGTCATAACCAATCATGTTTTTCAGGTATACCGCAGCCCAGAAGCACACCACACCCGCAGCGATTCCGATAAACAGCGCGCCGGACGGACCGACAAAACCCGAGGCCGGGGTGATGGCAACAAGACCGGCTACCGCGCCTGAGCAGATACCCAGGAGGCTTGGTTTACCTTTCGCCATCCATTCAACAAACATCCAGCTCAAAGCTGCGGTTGCGGTGGCGATCTGGGTAGCAGCCATCGCCATGCCGGCACGATCGCTGGCGGCAACGGCTGAACCGGCGTTGAAACCGAACCAGCCCACCCACAACAATGCAGCGCCGATCATGGTCAGCACCAGGTTGTGCGGCGGCATGGGCTCTTTGCCATATCCCACGCGTTTACCAATCACCAGTGCGGCTACCAGACCCGCCACACCTGCGTTGATATGCACCACCGTGCCGCCGGCATAGTCCAGCACGCCATCGGCGCCAAGCCAGCCGCCCGGGCCCCATACCATGTGTGCGATCGGTGCGTATACAGCAATCAACCAGGCACCCATAAACCATAGCAGTGCGGAAAACTTCATGCGCTCAGCGAACGCGCCTACAATCAGTGCCGGGGTGATGATCGCAAATGTCATCTGGAAGGTCATGTAAGTTGTTTCCGGAATGGTCGGCGCCAACGCGTTCACGCTATCCAGACCCAGACCCGACAGGAAGAATCGACTCAGCCCCCCCATAAACCCGCTGCCTGTGGTAAACGCCAGGCTGTAGCCAACGATCATCCACAGCACCGTGACCAGGCAGGTGATTGCAAAGCTCTGCATCACCGTGGCCAGCACATTTTTCTTGCGTACCATACCACCATAGAACAAGGCTAGACCCGGGATGGTCATCATGAGTACTAACGCAGTGGAAGTCAGCATCCAGGCGTTGTCGCCAGAGTTGATAAAGGCCGCCGGGTTGGGCGCTGCCGCAGCCGGTGCAGCGGCGGGTGCAGTCGTGGCCGGTGGTGTCGCAGCCGGTGTGGCGCCGGTGTCAGTTGCCGGAGCCGCTGCGGCTGCCGGGGCAGCGGCTGGCGGTGCCGCCTCGTCTGCGCTGGCCATGCCGGACAAGCCCAGCGTGCACAGCATGCTGATTGCAATGAGCCATTTCTTCATGTTGCTCTCCCTTAAAGTGCTTCAGGCCCGGATTCGCCGGTGCGGATGCGCACGACTTGCTCCAGGTTGAATACGAAAACCTTGCCATCACCGATCTTGCCGGTGTGTGCGGATTTCTCGATTGCCTCGATCACCTGATCCAGCAGATCGGCCGCAATCGCCGCCTCGATTTTGACCTTGGGCAGGAAATCCACCACGTATTCCGCACCGCGATACAGCTCGGTATGCCCCTTTTGCCGTCCAAAACCCTTCACCTCGGTCACCGTGATGCCCTGCACGCCAATGGCGGACAGCGCTTCACGCACCTCGTCGAGCTTGAACGGCTTGATGATTGCCGTAACGAATTTCATGTTATCTCCTTAAACACAGATTGAGCCAAGGGTTCTATCCAAACCTCAGAATTTGTAGATGGCTTCCAAACCCGCGGAAGTCTGGCTGTCTTTTCCGGTGCCAGCGGTGGTCAAGAAAGCCGGCTTGTCCGACTTGTCCTTGCGCACTTCAGCACGCAGTTCGACATGCTTGGTCGGCATATAGGCAACGGTGAAGGTTCCTTCCTTCCACTTCTGCGCAATACCAGTACGGAAACCGTCCGTGTCATTAAAATACTCGCCGCGTAGCGAAATACGCCATTGGTCGTTGAACTGGTAATTTGCATAGGCGGCCAGGCCGTCCCATTTTGCTTTACCCTTCCCGCCACTGGGTAACGTGGCATTTTCCTGGGTGGCATAATCGTAGTTCAAGACAAAAGCCAGTTGGTCAGTGGCATTGATGGTGGCAACAAGGTCGTACAAATTACGCGTGCCGTTGACTCCACCAGCAAAGGGAGCCGTCGTCAGTTCTTTTCCACCGTAAAACGTGCCGGCCAGCGAGAACATTTTGACCGGGGTGGCGATGAAACCCAACTCCACAGTTTTGTCTTTATTCAGATCCGACACTTGATCCCAACCGTTGTTGATCCCGGCAAGCAGGCTCAGGGTGTCATTTACTGCGTAGGTGGCGCGTACGCCGGTATGGGTAAAGGGGATGGCGTAACCGAACAAAATCGAACGGGAATAATTGGTGTCCGATGGGCTGGCAATGACCTCAGCGCCGGCCAAGGTGACAAATTTGCCGCCGATAATGGTGAGTGGGCCGGTGGCGTAGCTCAGATAAGCCTGGGTGATATCAAAATAATGGCCAGAGTAGGGGAATGGTGTTGCGCCTTCCCCTGCCGAGGCGATGACTTGGGCGTCCTGCCCAGCGGTCAAGTTCACCAATCCACCAAACCCTTCTTTCGGCTGCATGGCGACGGTCACCGCCGCCTGATTTAGATTGAAACTATTAAAATCATGGCCGGCTGAGGCATTGGGTGCATCGAACACGCGAGTGGGGCCAGCATTGGTAAACAGCCCGGTACTGTTCAGATGGGTGTAGCCGAGGTCCACATAGCCGGTAACGGAAATGTTGGACGCATTCAGCACGTCAGACAGGGTCGGGATGGCGGCCGGAGCGGGAGTAGCGGGAGCGCCTTCGGCCAATGCCATGGCCGGACTAGCCAGTACCCCGGCAAAAATTAATGCTTGAGTCAGTTTGTGCATGAGAAATCTCCCTAATGTCTTCAAAATCGCAACATTGCGACAATCCACTAAGCACGCTGCATGCCACTTTTTTAATAAATGTATAACAATGGGTTATGGATATTTTTGATAACCATCCGCTTTTTAACGCACTATTACAGTGCACATAAATTACCAAATGCACTGCGTAAGGGCATGATGGATTAGGCCATCTGGCTGACTGGTTTACGGGGATTGCCATCACCAGAGTTTGAACATTCAGCGGCCGCTTATTTGGTACACTGGCCGGTGTTTACTGTCAGGAGAACCCAGATGCTGCCCAATCAGAAACTGCTCGACGAAATCGGCGGAAAAATCAGCCAGGCAATCAGCCAGAGCCCGGCCAAAGACATTGAGAAAAACATCCGCGCCATGATGCAGGGCGCGCTGCAAAAGCTCGATCTGGTGACGCGCGAGGAATTCGACGTGCAGCAGGAAGTGCTGCTGCGCACGCGCGAAAAACTCGCCGAACTGGAAACGCGCCTGGCACAGCTGGAAGCCCTGACGCCGCCCGTCTCCGATCAGCCGCAACAGCTGGAACCCTGACCTCCGGTAATGGGCATCGCCGTCCTCTATAGCCGGGCGCTGTCCGGCATGGACGCGCCGCAGGTGGTGGTGGAAGCGCACCTCGCCAACGGCCTGCCCAGCTTTACCATTGTCGGTTTGCCCGAGGCCGAGGTAAAAGAATCCCGCGACCGGGTGCGGGCGGCGATCCAGAACGCACGCTTTGAATTCCCGGCGCGGCGCATCACCGTCAACCTCGCCCCGGCCGACTTGCCCAAGGAATCCGGGCGCTTTGACCTGCCTATCGCGTTGGGCATCCTTGCCGCCTCCGGGCAGATTCCCGCCCATAAGCTGAAAGACTACGAATTCGCCGGCGAACTGGCCCTGACCGGTGAGCTGCGCCCGATCCGCGGTGCGCTGGCGATGACCCTGGGTGCGGTTTCCAGCGGGCGGGCCTTCGTCCTGCCCAGCGCCAGCGCGCAGGAAGCCGCGCTAGTGGAAAACGCCGTCGTCCACCCCGCCGATTCGCTGCTGGCCGTATGTGCCCATCTTGCCGGACAACCCCCGCTTCCCCTGCAAGCCGTACTGCCAGTGGCGCTTGCACAAGCGCACTACCCGGATTTCAACGAAGTCAAAGGCCAGCTCGGCGTCAAGCGCGCATTGGAGATCGCCGCTGCCGGCGGCCACTCGGTGCTGATGGCGGGGCCGCCGGGTACCGGCAAGTCCATGCTGGCGGCGCGCTTTCCTGGCATCCTGCCCGGCATGAACGAACGGGAAGCCATCGAATCTGCTGCATTGCATTCCTTGAATGGCGGCTTTCGCATTGAGCACTGGAAGCGCCGCCCCTACCGCAGCCCGCACCACACCGCCTCTGCCGTGGCGCTGGTGGGCGGCGGCGGTATCCCACGCCCGGGTGAGATTTCGCTGGCGCACCATGGTGTGCTGTTCCTCGACGAGTTGCCGGAATTCCCGCGCAGCGTGCTGGAAGTGCTGCGCGAACCGCTCGAATCCGGACGCATCACCATCTCGCGCGCCGCTCGGCAGGCCGATTTTCCGGCGCGCTTTCAATTGATCGCAGCGATGAACCCGTGCCCATGCGGCTACCTCGGCCACCCCACTGGCAAGTGCCGCTGCACGCCGGACCAGATTGCGCGCTACCGGGGGCGCATCTCCGGCCCGCTGCTCGATCGCATCGACATCCAGATCGAAGTCCCTGCGCTGTCGCACGACGATTTGTTGCGCCAGTCCAACGGCGAAACCAGCGCCGCGATACAGATCAGGGTGGAAGCCGCCCGTGCCCGCCAGATTGCGCGCCAGGGCAAGCCCAATGCGGAACTGGGTAGCAAGGAAATCGACACCCATTGCGTACCGGATGCAGCGGGTGAGGCACTGCTCAAACACGCCATCGCGCGCTTCAACCTGTCCGCCCGTGCCTACCATCGCATCCTCAAGGTAGCGCGCAGTGTGGCCGACCTGGGCGACAGCGAACACATCGCCACGCGCCACATCGCCGAAACCATCCAGTATCGGCGCTTGGCAGGCGGCTGACCCCGGCGCGAAAAACGCCTCCGGAATTTTTAGCCTGTATAAAAAACGGGAACGCCGATTCGCCCGTTATTGTCCCGGCATTATGTTGTCACCCCCCGCGCCTGCTGATCCGCATGATAGCTGCTGCGCACCATCGGCCCGCAGGCGGCATGTTTGAAACCCATCTCGGTGGCGGCAGCCTCGAATACGGCGAACTGCGCCGGGGTGACGTAGCGGGTCAGCGGGATGTGGTGGCTGGAGGGTTGCAGGTACTGGCCAATGGTGAGCATGTCGACGTGGTGGGCTCTTAAGTCGCGCATGACTTCGAGCACCTCGTCGTCGGTTTCGCCGAGGCCGACCATGATGCCGGATTTGGTGGGGATGCCGGGGTG
Source organism: Sulfuriferula plumbiphila (assembly GCF_009938015.1). Classification (NCBI taxonomy): domain Bacteria; kingdom Pseudomonadati; phylum Pseudomonadota; class Betaproteobacteria; order Nitrosomonadales; family Sulfuricellaceae; genus Sulfuriferula; species Sulfuriferula plumbiphila. Next base: position 116,395 of record NZ_AP021884.1, read on the forward strand.
CTGCGCTTTGAAAGCTTTGAGCAGTTGCAGGGAATGGGCGTAGTCGGCGCCGGGTCGGACGGCCTTGTACAGGCGCGGCACGGTTTCCAGGTTGTGGTTCATCACGTCGGGTAGGGCGCGGCCCAAGAGGTCCAGCGCAATGTCGAGGCGGCCGCGAAAATCCGGGGTGAGAATTTCGATGCGGGTGTGGGGCGCGGTTGCGCGCACGGCGCGGATGCACTCGGCAAAATGTCCGGCGCCGCCGTCCCTTAAGTCATCACGGTCGACGCTGGTGATGACCACGTATTTGAGTTTCATCGCGGCGATGGTGTGGGCGAGGTGCGCGGGTTCTTCGCTGTCGGGTGCCAGCGGTTTGCCGTGGCCGACGTCGCAGAACGGACAGCGCCGGGTGCACAGGTCGCCCAGGATCATGAAGGTGGCGGTGCCGTGACGGAAGCATTCGCCCAGGTTGGGGCAGGAGGCTTCCTCGCACACGGTGTGCAGCTTTTGCTCGCGCAGGATGGCCTTGAGTTCGGCGACCTCGGGCGAGTTGGGCGATTTGGCGCGGATCCAGGGCGGCATTTTGAGCCGTTCTTGCGGCACGATCTTGATCGGGATGCGCGCGGTTTTGGCTTCGCCTTTGTGCAGTTTGATATCGGCCATGTTCAGGTTCCTTTGCTGTGCTTCACAGCGTGATATGTCGGGTCAGATGGGCGGCCAGTGTTTCAGCCAGCTCGGCCGGTGTCGCGGCGATGCCCACATCGCGGGTTTGCGTCACGGCCATGCCCTGGTGGCCACACGGATTGATATGGCTGAACGGGGTTAAATCCATGTCCGCATTCAGCGCCACTCCGTGGTAGCTGCAGCCGTGTTTGATGCGCAGTCCCAGCGCGGCAATTTTGGCGCCGTTCACATAGACGCCGGGGGCGTCGGCCTTACGTTCAGCGCTTATGCCGTGTTCTGCCAGCAGGTCGATCACGGCCTGCTCCATGCGTCTGACCAGTTCGCGCACGCCCAGCCCGCGCCGTTTCAAATCCACCAGCAGGTAAGCCACCAGTTGGCCGGGGCCGTGGTAGGTGATCTGGCCACCGCGGTCGATTTTGACCAGCGGAATGTCGGTACGGTGCAGCAGATGTTCCGGCTTGCCGGCCTGCCCCAGGGTATAGACAGGCGGATGTTGCAGCAGCCAGATTTCGTCGTCCGTAGCGGCATCGCGCTGTGCGGTGAAATCCTGCATGGCATGCCAGGTGGGCGTGTAATCCACCCGCCCGAGGTGACGAATCAGCACGTCTGCCAAGGCTTACAGCACCAGCTTGACCATGGCGTGGCTGCTCAGTGCCCGGTACAGGTTATCCAGCTGTTCACGCGAGGTGGCGCGCACGGTGCAGGTCACGCTGAGGTAGTTGCCGCCGCTGCTGGGACGCATTTCCATGCTGGCGGCGTCGAAATCCGGCGCGTACTGCAGTACCACTTCGAGGATGGTCCGGGCAAACTCGGGGTGCGCCGCGCCCATGATCTTGATGGGGAAATCGCTCGGGTATTCAATCAGGCTGGCTTCGCTCATCGGATCTCCACCTCATTTGAATATCAGGCGCAGGCCATCCCAGGCACGCCCGAAGAGGTTGGCTACGCCCACGCTTTCCAGGGCCAGCAACGGATATTGCGCCAGCGGTTTGTTATTCAGCGTAAGGGTGACGGTGCCCACCTGCTGGCCTGCCACCAGCGGCGCCAGCAGCGGCTGGCGCGTGGTCAGGCTGGCTTTGATGTCTCTGGCCTGACCGCGCGGCAGGCTGAGGTAGACGTCGCGGGTGAAGCCGGTTTTGATGGTATTGGAGGCGCCTTTCCAGACTTTCAGCTTGGCCACGGTCTGGTTTTTGGCATATAGCCTCACGCTGTCGAAAAACTGAAAGCCGTAATTGAGCAGGCGCTGGCTCTCCATCGCACGCACTGCATCGGCGTCGGTGTCCAGCACCACCGACAACAAACGGCGCTCGCCGCGCCGCGCCGAGGCAATCAGGCAGTAGCCCGCGTTCTGGGTGTGGCCCGTTTTCATGCCGTCCACGGTGGGGTCAGTCCATAGCAGGCGGTTGCGATTGGCCTGGGTGATGCCATTGTAGGTGTATTCCTTGATCGAGTAGAGCGGATAGAACTCGGGAAAATCGCGCACGATGGCCGCTGCCAGCCGCGCCAGATCACGTGCTGTGGTGTAGTGCTGCGGATCCGGCAGGCCGGTGGAATTGACGAAGTGGGTGTTGCTCATGCCCAGGCGCTGGGCCTGCTTGTTCATCATCGTGACAAACCCGGCCTCGCTGCCGCCAATGGTCTCGGCCAGGGCAATCGTGGCGTCGTTGCCGGATTGCACGATCATGCCGCGCAGCAGCTCGGCCACGGTGACCGGTTTGTTGGGCTCGATGAACATGCGCGAGCCTTCGGCCTTCCAGGCTTTTTCCGACACCGGCAGGGTGTCGGTCAACTTGATGCGCCCCTGGCGCAGGGCGGCGAAGCTCAGATACGCGCTCATCAGCTTGGTCAGCGATGCCGGTTCGATACGCTGGTCGGCATTGTGCTCGGCCAGTGCCTGACCGCTTTGGGTGTCGAGCAGCAGCCAGGCCTTGGCCGCCAACTGGGGCGGCGGCGCCATCGGCAGGTCAGCCGGGGCAGCCAGTGCGGTGAAGGAAATAAACAACAATAGGAGGGCAAAGAATTTTTTCATCAGCTAATCAGTGAGCAATCAGGAAGGTTTTGGTTCAACGGATAACACGAACCGGCTTCAGATTCATCCGCTGTTGCACTTCGCGCGCTGCCTGGTCGGCACTGTCCGTATCGGCATAAGGTCCCAGCGCGACCCGGTAGCGGTCGTCGCGGTTGAAAATGACCAGCTCATTGCTTTGGGTATCGAGCTGGGTGGCGGCGCGCGCCAGCAATTTCTCGGCATTGGCGCGACGGGTGAAACTACCCAGTTGCAAATAAGTTCCGGAATCGCTGCCTGCGTCACGGTCGCGCGCAATGTCTCCGGGGGTAATGCTCTCCACCTCAACCCGGCCGCTGCCGCCCTGCACGATGCCGAGCTTGTGTGCGGCGGTATACGACAGATCAATGATACGCCCGCTATGAAACGGGCCGCGGTCATTGATGCGCACCACCACGGATTTCCCCGTAGCCAGTGACGTCACCCGCGCGTAGCTGGGCAGCGGCAAAGTGGGATGTGCAGCCGTCATTGCATACATGTCGTAAGTCTCGCCGGAAGACGTGCGTTTGCCATTAAACCGGCGTCCATACCAGGATGCCAGTCCTTCTGCTTTATAGCCCTTGCTGGTGGCCAGGGGCGTATATTCATGACCCAGCGCCAGGTAAGGTCTATTGGCGTATTTGTACAGCGGTTCTGGCCTGGGTACGGCATCGGGTATTGCATCCAGATCGGGCGGCGGATTGTCGCCCGGACCGTCGTCCAGATAATAACCTCCCGGCTTGGCGGATTTGGCTACATTGCCGCTGGCCGCAGGCTCGGCGGGCCTGGCGGCACCGCCAGCCGGCGTGGCGGGCGTTTCCGGCACGGTACGCAGCGGCTGGCCGGCGCAGCCCGCCAGCACCAGAACGGCGATGTAGAGTGTAAACTGTGGTTTCATGATTTGAGTAACTTTCGGTGGGTTTTTACGCTCATCAAAATGCCAAAGCCCAACATCACCGTGACCATTGCCGTGCCGCCGTAACTCACCAGCGGTAACGGCACGCCCACCACCGGCAGGATGCCGCTGACCATGCCCATGTTGACGAATGCGTAAGTAAAAAATGCCAGCGTCAAACTGCCTGCCATCAACCGGGCAAACAGTGTAGGCGCGCTGGCAGCGATCATCAAGCCGCGCACAATGATGGCCAGGAACAGGGTGAGCAATAGCACGTTGCCGAGCAGACCGAACTCTTCGCTGAATACCGCGAAAACAAAGTCCGTGGTGCGTTCCGGCAAAAAATCCAGGTGGGTTTGGGTGCCCTGCAACCAGCCCTTGCCAAAGCTGCCGCCCGACCCCATGGCAATGGTGGACTGGATGATGTGGTAGCCCGCGCCCAGCGGATCCTGGGTCGGGTCTATCAGCGTCAGCACGCGCTTTTGCTGGTAATCATGCAGAAAATGCCACGCCACCGGCAGGCTGGCAGCCAGTGCCGCCAGCATGCCCAGCATGATGCGCCAGGGCAGGCCGGCGAAAAACAGCACATAAAAACCAGACGCGGAAATCAGCAGCGCGGTGCCCAGGTCGGGCTGCTTGGCTACCAGCGCCACCGGTATTGCCAGCAGCAACGCGGCAATGCCGTAATCCTTGAGGCGCAGGGTGGCTTCGTGGTGGTGGAAATACCAGGCCAACATCAGCGGCATGGCAATTTTCATGATCTCGGAGGGCTGGATGCGCGTCACCCCCAGATCGAGCCAGCGCCGCGAGCCATTGACCACTTCGCCTGCCGTGGCGACGCCGAGCAGCAGCAACACTCCCACCACATACAGCGGCAACGCCAGGCTGAGCAGATATTGCGGCGGAATATTGGCCACCAGCACCATGACGCCCAACGCCACCAGCATGTTGAGGCCATGCGACAGGAGTCGCGCATCGCTCTGGCTGGCCGCGCTGTACTGCACAAACAGGCTCATCAGCATCAGCGTCAGCAGCAGCAGCAGCAGGGGCGCATCGATGTGCGACAGCACTTTGAGCAGCCAGCGTCTAATCCGCATGCACTTCTCCTGTTGCGCCCGCCGGGGCCTTAAGCACCTCGCTTTTGGGCAGCTTGCCAAGCAGATAATAATCCATCACCGCGCGTGCAATCGGCGCCGCCGTGGTGCCGCCGTGCATGCCGTTTTCCACCAGCACCGCCAGCGCGATCCTGGGTGCGTCCGCCGGCGCAAATGCAATATACACCGCATGGTCGCGGTGGCGGGCCAAAACACGCCGGGCGTCGTATTTCTCGCCCTGTTTGATGCCGACCACCTGGGCGGTGCCGGTCTTGGCGGCAATCAGATAGGGCGCGCCCGCATTCGCTGCGGCTGCGGTGCCCCCGGGACGAGTGACATCCTCCATTGCAGCCACCACGACCTGCAGATCAGCCGGATTGAGCTTGATGCGGTTAAGCACCTGCGGCAGCACTGCGCGGCGCTGGCCGGTACGACTATCGATAATCGCCTGCACCAGTTGTGGGCGAAAGGCGATGCCACCATTGGCCAGCGCAGCCGTGGCCACCGCCAGTTGCAACGGCGTGACCAGATTATAGCCCTGGCCGATACCGGCGATCACTGTCTCGCCGGGGTACCAGGGTTGTCTGGAGCGTTTGGCCTTCCACTCGCGCGACGGCAATACCCCCGCCACCTCACCCTCCATGTCGATGCCGGTTTTCCGGCCGAAGCCAAACTGGGACAGGAAGGCATGCATGCGGTCTATGCCCAGGTCGTTGGCAAGACGATAGTAATAGGTATCGCACGACTGCACGATGGATTTGTGCATGTCCACCATGCCGTGTCCGCCTGCCTTCCAGTCGCGGTAGCGGTGGCTACTGTTGGGCAGCGAAAAATAACCGGGGTCGAAGATGGTGTCACTGGGCTTGCGTACCCCGTAACTCAAACCTGCCAGCGCCATGAACGGCTTGATCGTGGAACCTTCCGGATAGGCGCTGCGCAGCGCGCGATTAAGCAGCGGTTTGTCGGGCGAGTCATTGAGTGCGTTCCAGCTCGCCGTGTCAATGCCATCCACGAACAGGTTGGGATCGAAACCGGGCGTGCTGACAAATGCCAGCACCCCGCCGGTTTTGGGATCGATGGCCACCAGCGCGCCGCGATAGCTGCCGAAGGCTTTTTCCGCCACCGCCTGCAGCTTGCTATCCAGATACAGCACCAGGCTGTTGCCGGATACCGGATTGATACGCGACAGGGTGCGCACCGCGTGGCCGCCCGCGTCGGTTTCCACCTGCTCGGCGCCGGTGATGCCATGCAACTCGGTTTCGTAGCTCTGCTCGATGCCCACCTTGCCGATGTGGTCGGAACCCCGGTAGTTGGCCATGACGCCCTCTTCATCGAGGCGTTTCAGGTCGGCATCGTTGATACGCCCGATGTAACCCAGCAGGTGCGAGGCGGAGGCCCCCAGCGGGTATTGCCGGAACAGACGCGCCTTGACCTCGACTCCGGGAAAGCGATAGCGATTGGCCGCCAGTTTCGCCACCTCCTCATCGGTGAGCCGGGTGCGCAGCGGCAGCGCCTCAAAATTGCGGCTCTCGGCCATCAGCTTGGCAAAACGCTTGCGCTGTGCCGGGGTGATCTCGACCAGCTGCGCCAGGCCATTGATGGTGGCGTCCAGATCGCCGGTTTTGCTCGGGGTGATCTCCAGAGTGTAGGCAGAATAATTGTGCGCCATCACCACGCCGTGGCGGTCGAGAATCAGCCCTCGATTGGGTGGCGTGGGCACAACCGTGATGCGGTTGTTTTCGGCCAGGGTGTGGTAGCGCTGGTATTCCAGCACCTGTACATAAAAAAACCGCGCCAGCAGCAGCAGGAACAGCACCACCACAAACCCCGCGGCGATGACTACGCGCTGGCGAAACCCGGCTAGTTCAAGCTGGTAATTTCTGAGCTGCGCAGGTCGGCTCATGAGGCATCTGCAGCCCGCGGTGCCTGACGCGGCCACTGCAGCAGCAGGGATACCGGCAGCCATAGCAGCGTGCCGCTAGGGACTGCCAGAAAATATTCGGCCCCGCTGAACGCATGCCCGGCAAAAGTGGCCGCGAGGATGCTGGTCAATTGCTCGGCCAGCAGCAGCGGCAGCATCTGCAGTGTCTGCTGCCAGAGATTGAAATTGAGGATGCGGCGCTGCAGCAGCAACGCGCCGAACGCCGCCACGGTATAGGCCATGGCGTGTTGGCCGAGTACCCCGCCATTCGCCAGATCGGTGAGCAGGCCCAGCCCCCACGCCGCGCCCATGCCGACACGCCGCGGCTGCTGCACCACCCAGTAGAGCATGATTACCAGCAAAAAGTCCGGCCGCCACCACAGTGCCGTACCCATCCATGGCAGCAGGTTGAGCGCCAATCCCGCCAGCAGGCTGATCACGATCAGCGGGGTGCGCGCCGCGACCGGCATGGTCGGACCCTTGGGCGTGACAAAGCTCATTTCGGCTTGCCTTGAGGAACGTGCCGTGCCGGCAGCGCTGCGCGGGAAGCGGGTGTGCCATCCACGATCAACACTTGCCGATAACTATTAATAGCGGCTTTGGGAATGCATTCAACGCGCAGGAATGCATGATTCGCGCTATGGTCAATACGCGCTACCGTGGCCACCGGCAGGCCGGGTGGGTACACTCCGTCAATTCCGGAAGTCACCAGCAGGTCGCCATTGCGAATATCCGCGCTCTGCGGCAGGTAAGGTACATCGATAACGCCATCCGTTCCTTTGCCGAAAGCGATCGCACGCAAACCGTTACGCCGGATTTGCACTGGCACCGGCTGCCCGGCATCGGTGAGCAAGGTGATTTCGCTGGTGTAGGGATAGACGCGGGTAACCTGGCCCAGCAGCCCGATTTCATCCATTACCGGCTGGCCGGCGCGCACGCCATCCTGGCTGCCACGATCCACAATGATTTTACGGCTGTACGGGTCGCGCGGCACCGAGATGATTTCGGCCAGGCGGGTGTGCAATGCGGTGCGTTTACGCGCATCAAGCAAGGTACGCAGACGGTTATTCTCCTGCTCCAGATCACGGTAGCGCAGTACGGCACCGGCATAATCCAGGTTGCGCTGGCGCAGCACGGCGTTGTCGTGCTGGAGGTCGGCGTGATTGACAAAAAAGCCGCTGACCTGGTCATATATGCCCAGCGGTGTCTGGGCTGCTTCCTGGATCGGGTAGAGCAGGGTAGACAAAACACTGCGCACGCCACCCAATACCTTGAAACGCGTATCTGCCACGATCACCGCAATGCTGATCAGCACATAGATCAACAGGCGCGCGCCCGCGCCCGGGCCGCGCGGAAATAGTTGCAGTTGGGCGTCCCGGTTGGGCATGGGCTATCGAGGTATTCCAATGGCTTGAGGCGGCGATGAGGTGCGGCGGTGCAGCATTGCAGATCAGGAATCCTGGGCGAATACCGCACCAAGCTTGTCCATTTCTTCCAGCGCGCGGCCTGAGCCGCGCACCACGCAGGTGAGCGGATCCTCGGCAACGATCACCGGCAGGCCGGTTTCTTCCATCAGCAGGCGATCCAGGTCGCGCAACAGCGCCCCGCCGCCGGTCAGCACCATGCCTTTTTCGGCGATGTCGGCACCCAGCTCGGGCGGGGTTTGTTCCAGCGCTGACTTCACTGCACTGACGATGTTGTTGAGCGGATCGGTGAGCGCCTCCAGGATTTCGTTGCTGGAGATGGTGAAGCTGCGCGGAATGCCTTCCGCCAGGTTACGCCCCTTGACTTCCATTTCGCGCACTTCGGAGCCGGGAAAGGCCGAACCGATGCCCTTCTTGATGTTCTCCGCGGTGGCTTCGCCGATCAGCATGCCGTAATTGCGGCGGATGTAGTTGATGATGGCTTCGTCGAACTTGTCGCCGCCTACTCGCACCGACGAGGCATAGACGATACCGCCCAGCGAAATCACGCCGACTTCGGTGGTGCCGCCGCCGACGTCCACCACCAGGGAGCCGGTCGCTTCTGCCACCGGCAGACCGGCGCCAATCGCCGCTGCCATCGGCTCCTCGATCAAATACACCTGACGCGCACCGGCGCCGATCGCCGATTCGCGAATGGCACGCCGTTCCACCTGGGTGGAGCCGCATGGCACGCAAATAATGATGCGCGGGCTGGGATGGAACATGCGCGTGTCATGGATTTTCTTGATGAAATACTTGAGCATCTGCTCGGTGATGGTGAAATCGGCGATCACGCCGTCTTTCATTGGGCGAATGGCGGTGATATTGCCCGGGGTGCGCCCGAGCATCTGTTTCGCCTCCAGTCCCACCGCCTGGATGGTTTTCTTGGCGCTGCCGCCGTCCTGGCGTATCGCCACGACCGACGGCTCGTCCAGCACGATGCCCTTGCCGCGCACATAAATCAGCGTATTGGCGGTGCCCAGGTCAATGGCCAGGTCAGTAGAAAAATAACCGCGTAGAAATCCGAACATGTTTGTGTTTCCGCTAAAGTGGAACCGGGGATTCAAGGCCAGGGGCCTGTGGACTTGAAGAACTTTGCGTCCGGCAGGCTCCCGGATTAGCCTTGAATAAACCGTATATGTTACCCTAACAGGCTTGTTTCCTGTGAAGATTTGCGCTTTATGTCCCTATCCCTGCAAGACGTGAAACGTGTCGCCCTGCTCGCCCGCATTGCCGTTACCGATGAGGAGGCGGCGGCCTATCAACAGCAGCTCAACGAAATTTTCGGCCTGATTGAAGCAATGCAGGCGGTGGACACCACGGATGTGGCGCCCATGTCTCATGCCCAGGATGTGTGCCAGCGCTTGCGCGACGACACCGTGACAGAAACCGATCAGCACGAAAAGTTCCAGGCCATCGCGCCGCAGGTCGAAGCCGGGTTGTACCTGGTACCGAGAGTCATCGAATAGCCCTCCCCCCATGATCAACGCAAGCCTGAAACAACTCGCCGCGCTGCTGGCCGAGAAAAAAATTTCCAGCCTGGAGCTGACGCAAAGCTACCTGGAGCGCATCCACGCGCTCAATCCGGCGCTCAACGCCTTTGTCACGCTCAACCAAGCAAGCTCGCTGGCGGAAGCCCGCGCCGCCGACGCCCGCATCGCCGCCGGCGCCGCTGCGCCGCTCACCGGCATTCCCATCGCGCACAAGGACATCTTCTGCGCCGACGGCTGGCGCACCACCTGCGGCTCGAAGATGCTGGACAACTTCATCGCCCCCTACGACGCCCATGTGATCAGCCGGTTCAGGGCGGCGGGCATGGTCAGCCTGGGCAAAACCAACATGGACGAGTTCGCCATGGGCTCTTCCAATGAAACCTCGTATTTCGGCGCGGTAAAAAATCCGTGGGACGCGGACGCAGTTCCCGGCGGCTCCAGCGGTGGCTCGGCAGCAGCCGTGGCGGCACGCCTGGCGCCCGCTGCCACCGGCACGGACACGGGCGGGTCGATCCGCCAGCCCGCCGCGCTGACCGGCATCACCGGCCTCAAACCCACCTACGGCGTGGTGTCGCGTTACGGCATGATCGCGTTCGCCTCGAGCCTCGACCAGGCCGGGCCGATGGCCAAATCCGCCGAAGACTGCGCGCTGCTGATGAACGTGATGGCGGGTTTCGACGAGCGCGACTCGACCAGCCTGGAACGCCCGGACGAGGACTACACCCGCAATCTGGACCAGCCGCTGGCCGGGCTGAAAATCGGCCTGCCGCGCGAATATTTTGCTGAAGGCCTCTCCGCCGACGTGGGCGCAGCAGTGGAAACGGCGCTAGCCGAATACCGCAAGCTCGGTGCCAAAACCGTGGACATCTCGCTGCCCAACACCCGGCTGTCGATTCCGGTGTACTACGTGCTTGCCCCGGCGGAAGCGTCCACCAACCTGTCGCGTTTCGACGGCGTGCGCTACGGCTACCGCGCGCCGGATTACACCGACCTCACCGACATGTACCAGAAAACCCGCGCGCAGGGCTTTGGCAGCGAAGTCAAACGCCGCATCATGATCGGCACCTACGTATTGAGCCACGGCTATTACGATGCCTATTACATGCAGGCACAAAAAATCCGTCGCCTGATCGCACAGGATTTCGATGCGGCGTTCAAGCAATGCGACATCATCATGGGGCCCACGGCACCCAGCACCGCGTTCAATTTCGGCGAAAAAGCCGGCGACCCGGTGTCCATGTATCTGTCCGACATCTACACCATCGCCGTGAATCTCGCCAGGCTGCCGGGCATGTCGGTGCCGTGCGGCTTCGGCGCCAACGGCCGTCCGGTGGGCCTGCAGATCATCGGCAACTATTTTGCCGAGGCGGAAATGCTGGGCGTCGCCCACCAGTATCAGCTCGTCACCGACTGGCACACGCGCATGCCGGAGGCCCAATAACATGAACTGGGAAATCGTCGTCGGGCTTGAGGTTCATACCCAGCTCTCCACCCGCTCCAAAATCTTCTCCGGCAGCAGCATTGCCTTTGGCGCAGCGCCCAACACCCAGGCCAGCGCGGTGGATATCGCGCTGCCCGGCGTGTTGCCGGTGCTGAACAAGGGCGCGGTGGAGCGCGCGATCCAGCTTGGCCTCGCCATCGGTGCCAACATCAGCCGCCGCTCGGTATTCGCGCGCAAGAATTACTTCTACCCGGACTTGCCCAAGGGCTACCAGATCAGTCAGATGGAGCTGCCTGTCGTGGAAGGCGGTAGCCTCACGATTCAAGTCGGCGAGCGCGAGAAAACCGTCCGCATCACCCGCGCCCACCTCGAAGAAGACGCCGGCAAGTCGCTGCACGAAGACTTCCACGGCATGACCGGCATCGATCTGAACCGCGCCGGCACGCCATTGCTGGAGATCGTTTCCGAGCCGGACATGCGCGGCTCGGCTGAAGCCGTAGCCTACGCCAAAACGCTGCATAGTCTGGTGGTATGGCTGGGAATCTGCGACGGCAACATGCAGGAAGGCAGCTTCCGTTGCGACGCCAACGTCTCGGTGCGACGCCTGGGCAGCAGCGCTCTCGGCACGCGCTGCGAGATCAAGAACCTCAACTCGTTCCGCTTCCTGGAACGCGCCATCGAATACGAGGCGCGGCGCCAGATCGAGATCATCGAGGACGGCGGCAGCATCCGCCAGGAAACGCGCCTGTACGACCCGGAGCGCGACGAAACCCGCACCATGCGCAGCAAGGAAGATGCGCACGACTACCGCTACTTCCCCGACCCGGATCTGCTGCCGCTGGTGATTTCCGAGGAATGGATAGAACGCACCCGCGCCGCCATGCCGGAACTGCCGGAGGCGATGCGCCGCCGTTTTGTGACGCAATATGGCCTGCCCGCTTACGATGCGGGCCTGCTCACATCTTCCAAGACGCTGGCCGCTTATTACGAGGCGCTGGTGGCCGCGGCAGGCGGCGAGGCCAAAATCTGCGCCAACTGGGTGATGGGCGATCTCTCCGCCGCGCTCAACCGCAGCGAACTCGACATTGCCAACAGCCCGGTATCCAGCAGTCAGCTCGCTGCACTGATACAGCGCATCGCCGACGGCACGCTGTCCGGCAAGCTGGCCAAGGAAGTATTCGAAGCGCTGTGGCAGGGCGAGGGCGACGTGGATGCGATTATCGAGGCGCGCGGGTTGAAACAGGTGTCCGACAGCAGCGCGATTGAAGCCATCGTGGACGCAATCCTCGCCGCCAACCCGAATCAGGTCGCCGAATACCGCAGCGGCAAGGACAAGATGTTCGGCTTCTTTGTCGGCCAGGCAATGAAAGCCATGAAGGGTAAAGCCAATCCGCAGCAGTTGAACGACATCCTCAAGCGCAAGCTGGGATGATCCTGGAAAAAGCGGTTAACCACGGGGTTCACGGAGAGCACGGAGTAAAAACAACGGATTGCAGGTCGTCTGGCTTTTACCCGTTGGAGGTGGCCATAAAAGATTCCGGATGGCCTTCCTCCCTGAACTCCGTGGTTTTGAACCAAGTTTTTAAGGTTGATTCGCCCATAACAGCAATTGGGTATACTTGCGCGAAATCCTGATCCGTGAGAACAATGACCGCTCCGTTCAATATTGTCGTGCTGGCCGCCGGGCGCGGCACACGCATGGCATCCACCCTGCCCAAGGTGCTGCATCCGCTGGCCGGAAAACCGCTGCTCGCACACGTGCTGGACACTGCGCGCCGCCTCGACCCGGTACAAACCTGCGTGGTGTATGGCTACGGCGGCGATGCGGTGCCGCATGCCATCGCCGACCCCAACATCGCCTGGGCGCTGCAGGCTGAACAGCACGGTACCGGCCACGCGGTCATGCAGGCGCTGCCGCATCTGGGTGGCTCCGGCGTGACCCTGATCCTGTATGGCGACGTGCCGCTCACCACGCTGGAAACCATGCGCGAACTGTCCGCGCTTGCCGCACAGGACAGCCTCGCGCTGCTCACCATCGAGCTGCCCGACCCCAGCGGCTATGGCCGCATCGTGCGCGACGGCAGCGGCGCAGTCGTGCGCATTGTCGAGCACAAGGACGCCGATGCCGGCGTTCGTGCAATACACGAAGTCAATACCGGCCTGATGGCGCTGCCCACGCAGCTGCTCGCCGGCTGGCTGGCACGGCTGACCAACGGCAACACCCAGGGCGAGTACTATCTCACCGACATCATCGGCATGGCCGTGGCCGACGGCGTGCCGGTGCGCACATGCAGCCCGCGCCATGCATGGGAGATTCTCGGCGTGAACAGCAAGGTGCAGCTGGCACAACTGGAACGCCTGCATCAGGCCAATGTGGCACACACTTTGCTGGAACAAGGCGTGACCCTGCTCGATCCGGCGCGCCTGGACGTGCGCGGCATGCTGCTGTGCGGGCGCGATGTGAGCATCGACGTGAACTGCGTATTTGAAGGCCGGGTCGAGCTGGAAGACGGCGTGAGTGTGGGCGCCAACTGTGTCTTGCGCGATGCGCGCGTCGGCAAAGGCACGCAAATTGCGCCGTTCTCGCACATCGTGGAAGCCACATTAGGCAGCCATAACCACATCGGCCCCTACGCGCGCATTCGACCCGGCACGGTGCTGGCGGCTGATGTGCATATCGGCAATTTTGTCGAGATCAAGAACAGCCAGGTGGACGATGGCTCCAAAATCAACCACCTGTCTTATGTCGGCGACAGCACGGTGGGCAAAAAAGTGAATATCGGCGCAGGCACCATCACCTGCAATTACGACGGTGCCGACAAGCACCGCACGGTGATCGAGGACGACGTGTTTATCGGCTCGGATACGCAGCTGGTGGCGCCGGTGACCGTAGGCCGGGGGGCGACGATAGGCGCGGGCTCGACGATTACCAGGGATGCACCGGCAGGCGAACTCACTCTGTCGCGCAGCAAGCAATCGAGCATTACCGGCTGGCAACGCCCGGTTAAAAAACCGAAAGCATAGGAGGAAACCATTATGTGTGGCATCGTCGGCGCCGTGGCGCAACGCAATGTCGTTCCCATCCTGCTCGAAGGCCTGCGCCGGCTGGAATATCGCGGCTATGACTCTGCCGGGCTGGTTACCGTCAATGGCGGCCTGAGCCGGGTACGCAGCATCGGGCGCGTCGCCTCGCTGGCTGAGGCTGCGCAAGTGCAAAAGATCCACGGTCACCTCGGCATCGCCCATACGCGCTGGGCCACCCACGGTGCCCCCACCGAGCTCAACGCCCACCCCCATATCAGCCGCGATGACCTGGCGGTGGTGCACAACGGCATCATCGAAAACCACGAGGCGTTGCGCAGCCGCCTGCGCGAACTGGGCTATGCGTTCACCTCGGAAACCGATACCGAAGTCATCGTCCATCTCGTCCACCATTACTATCACGCCGACAAAAACCTGCTCAGCGCGGTGCGCCGTGCCGTCGCCGAACTGCATGGCGCCTATGCCATAGGTGTGGTGGCGCGCGATGCACCGCACCAGCTGGTGTGCGCGCGCCGCGGCAGCCCGCTGCTGATTGGCTTGGGCATAGAAGAAAATTTCATCGCTTCGGACATCTCCGCGCTGTTGCCGGTCACGCAGAAAGTGATTTATCTGGAAGAAGGCGACGTGGCCGACATCGGCCTGCTCAACATCCGCATTTATGATGCCGGCGGCAACCTGGCAGAGCGTGCCGCGCACATCTCCGAGCAGTCTTCGGAGATGGCCGAACTGGGCAATTACCGCCACTTCATGCAGAAGGAAATCCACGAACAGCCGCGCGCGCTGGCCGACACCCTGCACGACGCCGTGGCCGGGGAAAGCCTGCTGCCCGAACTGTTCGGCGTTGAGGCCGGCGAGGTGTTCGGCTGCATCAACGCCGTCACCATCCTCGCCTGCGGCACCAGCTTCCACGCCGGCAAGGTCGCCAGCTACTGGATCGAAGCGCTGGCCGGCATCCCATGCCGTGCCGAAATCGCCAGCGAATACCGCTACCGCGACAGCGTCGCCAATCCCGATGCGCTGCTCATCACCCTGTCGCAATCGGGAGAGACTGCCGACACCCTGGCCGCCCTCAACCACGCCAAAACACTCGGCCACCAGCACACCCTGTCGATCTGCAACGTGCCGGAATCGGCGCTGGTACGCCAGTCCAGACTGCGCTTCCTGACCCGTGCCGGTCCCGAAATCGGTGTAGCCTCCACCAAGGCGTTCACCACCCAGCTGGCCGCGTTGTTCCTGCTCACGCTGCTGCTCGCCAAACAGCGCGGGCGCCTGACCCCGGCTGCCGAGGTCGCGCACATTCAAGCACTGCGCCAGCTGCCTGGCAAGGTGCAGCAAGTGCTGGCGCTGGAACCCGAAGTGGAACGCTGGGCGGAACGCTTCGCCGACAAGCAGCACGCGCTGTTCCTGGGACGCGGCATGCACTACCCGATTGCCATGGAAGGCGCGTTGAAGCTCAAGGAAATCTCCTACATCCACGCCGAAGCCTACCCGGCGGGCGAGCTCAAGCACGGCCCCCTGGCACTGGTGGACAAGGACATGCCCGTAGTGGCCATCGCCCCCAACGACATCCTGCTGGAAAAGCTCAAATCCAACCTGCAGGAAGTGCGCGCCCGCGGCGGCGAACTCTACGTGTTTGCCGATGCCGACACCCATATCGTCCCCAGCGAGGGCATCCACGTGCTGCAACTGGCCGACCACGCCGGGCCGCTGTCGCCCATCCTGCACACCATCCCGCTGCAAATGCTGTCTTACCATGCTGCCCTGCAAAAAGGCACCGACGTGGACAAGCCGAGGAATCTGGCGAAATCGGTGACGGTGGAGTGACAAACAGGGTGCGACAGCGCCTTGTCCGGATAAGCGGTTGCAGCGGCGCTGATGTCGCATCCTGATCCGGAAATCATGCGGCGCAAAATCAGCCTGCCGGTTCCTCAGCGAGGCAAATTCCAGTCGGGTTTGTGCTAACCCGGGGCGGCCCGGCAGAGTGATGCCGGCGTTTGGCAATTTGAAACCGGACGAGATCGAGGCCATCGTCAGCTACGTGCGCGCCTGGAACAAGGGACCGGCCGTCACCTATTCCACGCAGCCGATCCAGGGCAATGCAGTGCATGGCAAGCAACTGTTCACGCAATACTGTGCGGCATGCCACGGCGCCAGCGGTGAAGGCGGCAGGGGCACTGGCGTTACATTTTCACGTCCGCGCGATTTGCCGGTCATGGCGCCCGCACTGCATAACCCCGGTTTCCTTGCCTCGGCCACCGATGCCATGATCAAGGCCACGCTGATGCAGGGCCGGGAAGGCACGCCGATGGTTTCCTTCAGCAAGCGCGGACTGCAGGAACGCGACATCAACGATATCGTCAGCTATGTACGCAGCTTCGAAAAACAGCCGTTGGCGGAAAGCGCGAAGCTATTGCAAGTGGAGAATCCGGTCATTGTGCGCGACTCGCCTTATGACCTGAAAACCACGGTGGAAAATGTAAAGCAGGCGGTCAGCAACAACAATTTTTTCTACGGCCGGGTGCAGACGCTGGACTATGGACTGACCACGCCGGACAAGGAAAACCCCAGGCAGGTCATCGTCTATTTTTGCAACATCAGCCTGCTCAATCAGGCGCTGGGCATCGATCCGCGCGTGGGCATGTTCCTGCCGTGCCGCATCACCATCGTCGAGCACCATGGCAAGGTACAGGTGATGTCGGTGAATCCGGAAGTACTGAGCAAGCTGTTCAACAATTCCGAGCTTAACCGCCTGTGTGGGCAGATGAGAAAAAGCTACACCACCATCATGGAGGAGGCGACGTTATGAACAAGCTGATGCAGTGGATAGGGGTCGGCCTGACGCTGTTTTTGAGCGCGCTGCCATGGCGGAGGGCCTGCTCATGGAACGCACGGATAACCAGTTCCCGGAACTCATCCCGTTCCTGCCACTGAACATCACCATTTTTGCGGAAGGCGACCAGGCCATACTGGTGGCGAGCCATCCGCGCATGCTGGAAGCATTTTTTCCTGCCCCCGGCTTGCTGGCAATCATGGACGGGGTGCGCGAATCGAAATAGTGCTGGCGGCCCAAGCCAGCCGTTACCGCCACAAGGCGCATGATGGCATTCGCACTATTCCGCCTCGTTCAAGGGTAACCAGAGCGTAAAGCACGCTCCACCTTCCGTCCGGTTGCTCACCCGTACATGGCCCTGGTGCAGCTCCGCCACACGCTTGACGATGGCCAAGCCCAGCCCGGCATGACCACGGCCTTCGCGTTGCTGGCTGCCCTGGAAAAAACGCTCGAACACCCTGGCAATGTCGGCTGCAGCAATCCCCGCGCCGGTATCCGTCAGAATCAGCGCGATGCCACCGTCCCGGGGCTGGGCAGTGAGGCAGATAGTGCCGCCGGTGGGGGTGTAGCGCAGCGCGTTTTCCATCAGGTTGGCAATGGCGCGCTCGATCAGTGCGGCGTCCACTTCCGCCAGCGGCAGAACATCCGGGTAGCTGCTGTCAATGTGCACTCCGCGTGTTTCTGCGGCAGGGGCAAAGCGCTGGGCGATGTCGTCAATCAGCTCACCGAGGTGGGTGGGGACTTTTTCCAGGCGCATGGCGTCGCTGTCGAGCCGGGCAAAATCAAACAGGGACGCGGACAAACGATCCAGGTGCTGGGCATTTTTCAATGCGACCTGAAGAAAGCGTTCGCGTTCCGCTTTGTCCAGACGCTCGCCGCGCAGGATAACCGTTTCCAGATGACCGGTAAGCGAGGTGAGCGGCGTGCGCAGATCATGCGAAATGCTCGCCACCCAGTCGCGCCGGGTGGCATCCATGCGCCGCACCCGCTGCACCTGTTCATGCAGGCGCTGCACCATGTCACGGAAGGCGCGTGACAGATGGCCGATTTCATCACGCCGATCCTGATGCGGGAAGCTGGCGGGATCGGGAATATCCTCGATCCCTGCTGCGCGCACCTGGTCGGCTGCGCTAGCCAGGCGGCGCAGGGGGCGCGTGATCTGCGCCATCACCACCAGCACAAACAAGGCGCTGAGGATACTCGCGCCGAAGGCGACCAGCAGCGCCGTGCGGTTGGCATAGCTGGAGGCCAGTAGTTGGCCGGGATTGGTTTCCGGCGGTCGCATCAGCATGTAGAGGTAACCGGATTGCACCTTGCCGTCATAAATCGGCGTGGCAGCAAACAGGCATTTCATGCCCGGGAAATCCGGGTCGCTGCCATACACGATTTTTCCGCCGGGGTTATCCAACAACTGCCGGATGGGGGCCAGGGCGACATGGCTGCTGCCGCCTATCGAGCGCTGCTTGGAATAGCCGACGCGCACCCGGCCCTGGTTGTCGATCAGATACAGCGCGCTGGATGGCTCCAGCAACAACATCTGCTCAAACCGGGTTTCAATCTGCTCGCGCCGGATGTGCTCTAGTTTTCCCAGCTCCGGGTACATCCACGCCACGTTACGGGTGAACTGCAAGCCCTGCTGCTGGCGCAGTTCGTCGTTGTAGGCACTGTGGGCAAAATGCACCGCCAGGGTGAAAATCGCCGCGATAAGCACGCAAAATCCGATGACCAGGATGGTAATGCGTGCACGCAGGCTGTCTGCAAGCAGCCGCATCAGGTGTCCGCGAAGCGGTAACCGACACCGCGTATGGTAAGAACGTATTGCGGATTGGCCGGGTCGGCTTCGACCTTGGCGCGCAGCCGGTTGATGTGGGTATTCACATTGTGCTCGTAAGATTCCAGCGTGGTGCCCCAAACCGCATCCAGCAGCTGCGCGCGCGAATAGACCCGGCCAGGATGGTGCGCCAGAAACAACAGCAGATCGAACTCCTTGGCGGTCAGCGCGATGGGCTTGCCGGACAGCCGCACTTCGTGGCGCAGCGTATCTATCTCCAGATTGCCTGCGCGCACCAGCGACTTATCATCCGGCGTCACCGTGCCACGCATTTTTTCCGAACGGCGCAGCAGCGCCTTGGCGCGTGCCTGCAATTCCGGGATGCTGAACGGCTTGCCCAGATAATCATCTGCCCCGAGTTCCAGCCCCACTACGCGATCAATTTCACTGGCCTTGGCGGTCAGCATCAAAATCGGCGTGTAATGCCGGGTATCCGCACGCAGCGCGCGGCACACCTCCAGACCGTTCAGCTCAGGCAACATCAAATCCAGCACGATCAAGTCAAACATGCCACTGCGCGCCAGCTCCAGCCCGGCGATTCCATCTGCTGCACACGTCACCTGCAAGCCCAAATCCTCCAGATGCAGACGGATCAGATCGGCAATTTCTGCAGTGTCCTCCACCACCAGGGTGCGGCAATCATTGAGCATATCCATGCCCCTTAGTCTTGTGTGTGCGTCCAACCTGACACCGGATTCACAATATTTGTTATCGAAACGATATGTTCGCGCAACGCAGCCGAGATTATCAGCCAGCAAACTGCAGGCTGTCACTCAAAGCAAGCGGAGGCGTACCATGCAACACAGCCAAGCCCATGCCAGCGCGCACCAGGCCGCCGGCCATCGCGCTTATCTTTATGGTTTTGCACTCAAACACGTGCGTGACGCGCATCTGGCCGACGACCTGGTGCAGGAAACCCTGCTCGCCGCGCTGCAGAGCGCCAGCGACTATGTTGCCCGCTCCACCTACCGCGTGTGGCTCACCGGCATACTCAAACACAAAATGCTGGATGCCTTTCGTGAACGCGGGCGCCACCTGTGCCTGCAAGACGAAGCCGGTGACAACCTGCTGGAACACGACCCCGCCGCATTCAGCCTGCACCAAGTTGCCGACAGCCTGCTACCCAACCCGCAAAAAGCCATCGAGTTGCGGCAGTTGCTAAGAGGTGTGGATCAGGCCCTGCAAGCCATGCCGGAAGGCATCTCGGCGGTATTTTTCGCCAGAGAAATCGAGGGCGAATCTGCGCGTGCCATATCGCGGCGCTTTGCTATCAGCGAAGCCAATGTCTGGGTGCGCGTGCACCGCGCACGCAAGGCGATGCAAACATTTTTGACTTCGGCCGGCCTGAATGAACGCGGTGGGCTGGCGGCTGGCGCGCGCAGGCTGTCGCAACCGGCGCTGGAAGCTTCGTAAGCGTTGGGTTTGCCCTTCGATATTAAAAAAGCAGCGCCGCATACAGCAACAAAAAACCCCCGACATGCGGGGGTTTTTATGGTTCTCAGCGAAGCTTAACCTGCCTGGATGTTCGAGGCCTGTTTGCCCTTGGGTCCGGTTGTGACATCGAAGGTCACGCGCTGATTCTCTTGCAACGTTTTGAAACCGCCCGCCTGGATTGCTGAAAAGTGTGCGAACAGATCATCGCCGCCATCATCGGGGGTAATGAATCCAAAACCTTTAGCGTCGTTGAACCATTTAACAGTACCTAATGCCATTTTATTTTCCTAACTCATAAGTCGTTTGGGCGGTTGCCCGTGGTCTATCGAATCAAGAAAAAAACAGGGCCAACTTCAAAGTACCGCAATTTGGAGCTTGAATTCTATAGAACGCGGACAAGAATACAGCATTTCCAGTCGCTGCGGGTTTATTTTTGCACTTGGCAGGTATTGAAGGGCAGGTAAAGAAAAATATTCAGGGAGCTGCTAGAATCGCAACTGCTCGTCGCCGCAGCTTGGAGGCTGCATCCGGCGGGCGAAAAATTTGCGTGTAGAATCTGTTTTCAGTTTTTCAAATGTGGGGACGTAGCTCAGCTGGGAGAGCGTCGCGTTCGCAATGCGAAGGTCGGGAGTTCGATCCTCCTCGTCTCCACCATCAGATAGTCCAAAGAAATCCTTAATGAGACTGGAACCATAAAATTGCAGTAAATGCAAAGTTATTCTTCCCAGCAAACTGCAACGATATGCTGTCTCAAAAAGTGCCCCTATGACATTACGCCAAGGGACATTTTTATCCAGCATTGACCACCTGTTATTTTGTGTATAAAGCGATAGTTATCCGGCTAAAGGGGATTTTCGCCACCCGTTACACGAGCGGTTGGCGGATTTTCCCGAGAAGGGTAGTGGCACTTGCCATCGCCAACCGGCCAAGAGGAGACGCCGCCGTTTGGATCAAGCAAGGCACTGTCAGCAAACTCCTGCTCGAGGAAATGGGCTTAAATATCGGCAATGTAATCATCACCGGGCTGTCCGGCGACAAGCAAGTCAAGCTCGATTGTATGGCGACCGATTTTGGCGCGATCCGTGGCTTGATGCAAACGCGCACTTTTATCGTCGTTACGGACGATGCCCTTCCCGAGGTCAGCGGCAACATCAATTTGGCGCAGGAACAACGGATCCGAAAATCAACACCAATAGCAAAGGGGTGCGCGCGTCAAGCCGGTGGCGCCCCCGCCGGGCAAGACCTGCCACAGAAAAGTGAAACCCAGCGTCAAGTAAAATTCCTATGGAAACCGCCAGAGCAATCGCCCACAACCCCGCAATTTTTCAGCCAGAACAGCCGTATCTATGTACGCCATCGCACAGAATAATTCTTGACAATTATCTATCATCGAACTGCGCATCATCGGTTCGATATAAACAACAATGAGCAGAATTTATCTTGGGCACCTGTCGGAACACGACCCTCTGCACGGTTATCTCCAGCATGACATTCAGCCGCAGATCAACGCTGCCTCGGGCAGCTCGAAGTACCGTGTATTCAGGCTCAATGGCTCAAACGATGTGTACCTGTATGAAGACCGCAATACCGGCACAAAGGTCATAGGCAAGTTTTTTCTCTCATCAAGAAAGAAGGACGCAGCAAAGGCTGCCTCGCGCCTGACGCGCGAATTCGACAATCTCTGCATGATGCGCGACTTCGGGCTGGCGGGCGATCAGCACCACGTCGTCAGGCCGCTTGGTCGCAACTATTCGATGAACGCGCTTCTGGTCACCGAATGCTGCCAGGGAGAACTGCTCAGCGAAGTGATCCTGGAGGTGATTCAGGGCGGTGACCAAGGCAAACTCTTTCACAAATTAACCGCACTCGCATACTTCCTGTCGGCCTTTCACAACCGGACGGCCATAGGCGTGGGGGTCGAGTTCCACCAAGACTGCGATTATATGGATCGCTTGACCAACAAACTGCTTGAAATCAGGGCAATCGGAGGAGACGATGCGCGTGAGTTGTACTGGCTGCGCGACCAGTGGCGCAATCAGCCGAGGATGTGGGAAGACCAGAAGGTACTTGTGCATGGGGACGCGACACCTGAGAACTTTATGTTCGGCAAAGGACTGCAAGTAATCACGTTCGATCTGGAGAGAACCAAGCGCGCCGATCGCGTTTTCGACACAGGCCGCATCGCCGGAGAACTTAAGCATTTCTTCATGCGTGCAACCGGCAACAAGGACGCCGCCGATCCTTTCATCGGCCATTTCCTCTGGGAATATGCCTGCCACTTTCCAAACCGCGATAGCGCCTTTCAATCGATCACTGGCAGGACGCCGTTCTACATGGGAATTACGCTACTGCGCATTGCGCGAAATAGTTGGATCGAACCGGAATACCGCCAGCGCCTGATCCGCGAGGCGAAAGCATGCCTGAGGAGGTTTTAAATGATCGTCAAAGGCATTATTTTCGATAACAACGGAACACTTTCGGATATCCAGACGAACGAATGGCATGACGATGTGTATCGCGTCATCAGCAATCTGCTGTCATATCAAGGCATATTGCTCGACCCAAACGTTGTTAAGGATCTTTATTTCCAGATAATGAAGGAACAACGCGCGGCGTCCGGTGAGCGTCACCCGGAATTCGATGCCATCGGCATCTTCCGCGAGATCATCACGCGGTACTCGACGGACTTCACCCGCGGCCTGCCGGCCAAGAAGATTGCACGGCTCCCGAGACTTCTTGCCGAGACGCACCGTGCGGCATCCCGCCTCCGGCTGCAGCTCTATCCCGGCGTAGAGGACACCATCCGGCAACTGCACACGAAATATCATCTTGCAATAATTTCCGATGGTCAGACCGCCTGCGCAGTCCCAGAACTGAATGCCGTCGGGCTATCGGGTTATTTCGACCCGATCATAATCTCGGGAGACTTCGGGTACCGCAAGCCAGACGAACGCCTGTTCACAGCAGCATTGACCTGCATGAAAATGGAGCCGTCAGAGGTTGTGTTTGTGGGCAACGACATGTACCGCGATGTTTATGGGGCGCAGAGACTCGGGATGAAAACGGTCTTTTTCAAGTCAAACCAGGGGACACAGGAAAAAGAGGGCGTAAAGCCCGACTATATTATTTACAATTTCCCTGAGTTGCTAAACGCCATCCGCTTCTTCGAGGAGCGGTAAGCCAGACGCCAGGTTGGCAATGCGCGGCGGCACGGCACTGCACCAGGTGCACCTGGCACCAGTGATGCGCTATTCAGAGGATATCGGCCTAGTGCTGGTCAAACCGATGCAGCCGGATGTTCTTGACCAGCACTTGCGCCGGGTGCTGAAATCCGGACTGGGCAATCCAATGCGCTCACCCGCCGCGGATACCTGGCTAGCATTCCGCAATGTGCTGCAGCCGTCCAGGATTCTGCGTACGGCATACAAATTCCGGCGAACGAGGCGCCCGGAATCCAACCGAACATCCCCGGGACGAAAAAGGCAGAGCCCCGAAGAGGAGTTCGGCCTTGAGTTTTGCAACAATGGAAATATCAATTTGAATAGGTGCAAGCAGCCCAACGGCCCATCTGGATTGCACTGACGGCTCATGGTAATTGGGATCGCGCAGGGCAATAGTGCGCCGATACGGCGGGGAGGTTTCAATGCGGAATAAGGGCGTGCACGCGTGGCAGACAAGGTGCAAATTTATGGGTTTTTGAACCCCAGGCCTGGACGTGTTAAAGACACAAAAAGACGGGTTTTCTGAACAATATGCTTCCCCCTACTGCAGTTTTATGGTTCCAGTCTCATGCGCCGTTTGCGCGACAACCGATGTTTTGGGGGAATCGCTAAAGAATCCGTATATCAGTACACCATTTAGCTACCTGCCAGCGGCGACAAGCGGCCAGAACAGGCAGGACAAAGACATGCCTGGCGAGGCTTTTCGTCACTTTGCGGGTCGGGAAGGCGTGCTGATATATTGGACGCTAATCGGCAAGCTTAGCCTTTTGGTGCGTAGGCAATACAATATCCTTGTGGGCTGATTGCACCTTCCACCACCTTGCAAGTGCCTTTTGCCTTGGCATTTTTGCCGGGTATAAACTGAATGCAGTTACTGCATTCCAGCTTCCCTTTCGGGTGGTCCTGATATTGCATGGCCGCCTTAGTCGCTTTGGCTGCAGCAGACGCTTCTTTGCTGGCGACGATGGCCGGAACGACTGCGATACTTGCCAAAAGAGCGGCACCTTTCAGGAATGAACGGCGAGAGACTTTTTTGCTATTTAAAGTGTCCAACTTAACCTCCAGTAAGAAAGAAAAGCAAACCCATAACATAAAATAGAATCCGGCATGGCATTCTACCTACAAAAATGCAGCCAATAACCAATACCAATAATATATCAGCTGTCTTGCCATTCTAATTCAGTTTGCCTTCTCCCGAAAGGCATGTCCCGCTTATCCCGATCGAGAAGGCTGCGCCGGCATCAGCAAATTGTCACGCGGTATCCAACTCGCGGAAAGTGCACGGCGACCCGCCCGCAATCCGCATGCTCCCGCGATACG
Organism: Sulfuriferula plumbiphila; assembly: GCF_009938015.1. Classification (NCBI taxonomy): domain Bacteria; kingdom Pseudomonadati; phylum Pseudomonadota; class Betaproteobacteria; order Nitrosomonadales; family Sulfuricellaceae; genus Sulfuriferula; species Sulfuriferula plumbiphila. The sequence goes on from NZ_AP021884.1 coordinate 141,087, forward strand.
GCGATCGTGTCGCGATCGACAGCGCGGACGGTTCCCGCAATGGGCTGGTCGCCGCCGTGCGTGATGGGCACTATCGTGACTTTCATGCCAGGCTTCAGACCCTGCGGATCATGCGCATCGGTTTTTTCCCCGGTTGCGGGTTCCGCCGCCTTCGCAATAGCCAATGCTTCAATGGGCGTCATGGGCGTCGATGTACCATGGCCGATCGCCTGCATGCGCTGCGCCCAGGCGTTGAGCATCGGGAACTCGGCCAGGAACTCCCGTGCCGCCGCATAGCGTTCGCGCACGAACCAGACGAGGTACCAGGCGAGCAGGTCGGGCATGCCGGGCTCGCTACCGAGCATAAAATGGTGCCCGGTCACCAGGCACGCTTCCAGCCAGCCGAGCTGAGGGCGTAGCTGGGCAAGCGTGTGTGGCAGGTCAGCGGCTTCTTTTTTGAGGTCACCCTGCGCACCCAGATAGAGCCGCGTGCGATCCGTAACAAGTGCTGGTGGCAGGCGGTCGACAACCGGTGCGAAAGCCACACGGAACGCAAGCTCGAACATCGGTCCATCGCTCCAGCGCGAGAGCGCGAAGGGCAGACCTGCATCTTTATTCGGGAAAAAGGTCGGGCTCGGCACCCGGCGCTCCAGCTCGCGCAGGATGCACTGTGTATCACAATAGATATCAGCACCGATTTGCATGACAGGAATGCGGCGGTAGCCGCCAGTCATGGCGAACAGTTCCGGCCGATCCGGCAGACGGTTGTGTTCGACAGAGCGCCAGGCGAGCTTCTTGAGGCCCATTCCGGTGCGTATCTTTTCGGATACAGGCGATGCCGGGTAGTGATGAATAATGATCTCGTTCACGGCGTTTCCTCCTTGATTTGCTGCTTATTGCTGTTGTTCGATTCGGGATGGTGGTCCCGGCACGCCCGATCAGGCACATGCATCTGTTCATCGCACCACCGCCGCTGTCTGGTCGAACAGTATCGAGCGCGAGGCATCGGATACAACTGGCTGCTCGTTGATCTCCTGCGCCAGCTGATAGGCACGTTGCACGGCCGGTCGTGCCTGGATTGTCTCGAACCAGCGCTTGAGGTGCGGGAAATCGTCAAGCTTCTGGCCCTGGCGCTGATACGGAACGACCCAGGGATAGGCCGCCATATCCGCGATAGAATAGGCGCCGGCAACGAATTCACGATCGGCCAGGCGCTTGTTCAGTACACCATAGAGACGATTGGTTTCCTTGACGTAGCGCTCTATCGCGTAGGGGATGTGTTCAGGCGCGTATTGCGCGAAATGGTGATTCTGTCCGGCCATCGGGCCGAGTCCGGCCATTTGCCAGAACAGCCATTGCATGACTTCGGTGCGCCCCCGAATATCGGCAGGCAGGAATTTGCCGGTCTTCTCCGCGAGATATTGCAGAATGGCACCGGACTCGAACAGGCTGATCGCGGTACCACCCTCTGCGGGCGCATGGTCGATGATCGCCGGGATGCGGTTATTGGGCGCGATCCTGAGAAAATCCGGCTGGAACTGATCGCCCGTGCCGATGTTCACCGGCACAATCCTGTAGGGAACACCCGACTCTTCCAGGAAGATCGTGACCTTGTGGCCATTCGGTGTCGTCCAGTAATAAACATCGATCATTTCCGCACCTCCATTTTTGTGTTGCGCGGGCAGCATTGTCTGCAGGCTGCCAGAAAAGTTGAACCCACCCTGGATATGGCGTGCCTTACGGAGCCGTTATCCCTCATCGGTTGCGCTGAGTTGTTTTTCGATGCGGTGGGCAAATACCGTCATTTCTTTCGCCGCCTGTTTGTCGCCCTTGGCTTCGGCGACGGCAATGCCGTCGCGATAGGCGGCCAGCGCTGCGGCAGGGTGGCCGGATTCGACCAGCGCACGGCCGAGCAATTTCCAGGCGGCGGAGTATTTCGGGTCCTGCACCACGGCCTGTTTCAGGTGATGTGCGGCATTGGCAGGGTCGCCGGCCTTGAGATATTCGTTGCCCAGCGAGAAGCGCAGCAGGGCGTTGTCCTTGCCTGCAGCAAGCATTTTTTCGAAGCTCAGTATAATCGGTGTGGTCATGGTTATTTGCGCCAGTAAGCCGGTGTGAATAATACCAGCAGGGTGAAAATTTCGAGTCGGCCAAGCAGCATGGCGAAGCTACAGACCCAGGTCTGGAAGCCGGTGAGTACGGCATAGGTGGTGGCCGGGCCGACCTGGTTCAAGCCCGGGCCGGCGTTGTTGATACAGGCGATGATGGCGGTGAAGGCGGAGATGAAATCCAGGCCGCTGGCGACCAGTATCAGGCTCAATAGCACCAGGCTGGTGACATACAGCATGACGAAGGCTTGTACCGCAAACACGATCTGGTTGCTGATCATGCTTTGCCTGATTTTTATCGGCAGCAGGGCGGCAGAATGGATCTGTTTTTCCAGTTCGCGCTTGCCCTGCTTGAGCATCAGCAGGACGCGAATCATCTTGATGCCGCCGCCGGTCGAGCCGGAGCTGGCGCTGACACAGCTCAGCAGCAGCATCCACAGCGGTGCGAAAATCGGCCATTTACCATAGTCGGTATTGGCGAAGCCACAGTCGGTGGCGATCGACACCAGGTTGAAGCTGACATAGCGCAGCGCCGTCCAGTAGCTGGCGTAGGTGCCGGCATGCCAGATATAAAACGCCACGCCGATACAGCTTACCCCGATGAGGCCGAGCAGAGCGGGCACTTCCGGGTCATGCAGGTAGACGCGCAGCGAACGCCCGCGCAGGGCGAGGAAGTGGGTGGCGAAATTCATCGCGGCAACCAGCATGAAGAAAATCAAAACTGCTTCAATGGCCGGCGAATCGAAATAGCCGACGCTGGCATCGTGGGTGGAAAATCCCCCCAGGCTCATCGCAGCGAAGGCGTGGCAAACCGCGTCGAACCAGCTCATGCCGGCGATTCTCAACGCGATGATGCAGGCCAGGGTAATGCCGGCATACACCAGCCACAGCGATTTGGCGGTTTGTGCGATGCGCGGGGTGAGCCTGGCGTCCTTCATCGGCCCCGGCGTTTCCGCCTTGTAGAGCTGGCGTCCGCCCACGCCCAGCAGCGGCAGGATGGCGACCGCCAGCACGATGATACCCATGCCGCCCAGCCAGTTAAGCAAGTGCCGCCACAGGTTAATGGAAGGTGGCAGTTGGTCCAGCCCGGAGAGTATTGTGGCGCCGGTGGTGGTCATGCCTGACATGGTTTCGAAATAGGCATCGGTAAACGACAGGTGAGGCATATAGAACAGCAGTGGCAGCGTGGCGAAGGCGGGCAACACCGCCCATGCCAGCGCCACCAGCAGGAAGCCGTCGCGGGTTTTCAGTTCGCGCCGCATGCTGTGTGTGGCAAGCCACAATATCAACCCGGCGGTAAAGGTGATGAGGATGGCTGCGTCGTAGGCGTGGCGGGCGGCGTCCTGGTAATAAAACGAAACCGCCAGCGGCGTCAGCATGGTGAAGGCGAACAGCAGCACGACCAGGCCGATCACGTTCAGGATGGGGAAAACGCGCAGCATTTATAAAAATCCGAAACCGACCTGGAACAGCTTTTCCACCTTGTGCACCATGCTCTTGTTGGGTACGAACAGAATGATGTGGTCTTGCGCCGCAATCAGGGTGTCGTGGTGGGCGATAATGACTTGTTCGCCGCGAATAATGGCGCCGACGGTCACTCCCTCCGGCCATTTCACATCATCCACACGGCGGCCCACCAGCCTGGAGGTTTTTGCATCGCCATGCACAACGGCTTCGAGCGCTTCCGCCGCGCCCCGCCGCAGGCTGTGCACGACGGCCATATCGCCGCGCCGCACGTGCGCGAGCAGCGGCCCGATGGTGGCCTGGGCCGGTGAAACTGCGATGTCGATCTGGCCGCCCTGCACCAGATCCACGTAGCTGGCACGGTTGATCAGCGCAATCACTTTGCGCGCGCCCATGCGCTTGGCCTGCAGCGAGGCCATGATGTTGTCCTCATCGTCGTTGGTGAGCGCGCAGAATACGTCCATGTCGTCGATGTTTTCGTCGCCGAGCAGGGTTTCGTCAGTGGCGTCGCCTACCAGGATCAGAGTGTTGTGCAGCTCGGCGGCGAGCCGCGCGCTGTTGTTTTTGTTGTGGTCAATGAGCTTGACCTGATAGTCGTTTTCCAGTGCGGCGGCGAGACGGCGACCAATATTGCCGCCGCCGGCAATCATTACCCGGCTTACTTTTTTGTCAAGGCGGCGCATTTCTTTCATCACGCTGCGAATGTTTTCGGTGGCGGCGATAAAAAATACTTCGTCGCCGGATTCGATCACCGTGCTGCCTTCCGGGAGGATGGCGCGGTTACCCCGGAAAATCGCCGCCACGCGCGCATCCAGATTCGGCAAGTGTTTGCGCATGTCGCGCAGTTCGTGTCCCACCAGCGGGCCGCCATGATAGGCGCGCACCGCGACCAGCCGCACTTTGCCGGCAGCGAAATCCAGTACCTGCAATGCATCGGGGTAGTCAATCAGGCGGCGCAGATAATTGGTGATTTCCTGCTCCGGGCTGATGGTGTAATCCACGCACAGATTTTCCGCCGAGAAGATTTGCGGGTGCTTGAGATAATCGGCTGCGCGGATGCGCGCGATCTTGGTGGGGATATTAAACAGCGCTTCAGCCAGCTTGCATGCCAGCATGTTGGTTTCATCGCTCTGCGTCACCGCCACCAGCATGTCGGCGTCTTCTGCTCCGGCTGCGCGCAGCACCGAAGGGTGTGAAGCGGAACCTACCACGGTACGCAGGTCGAGGCGGTCTTGCAGCAGGGTCAGCTTGTCCGCATCGAGATCGACGATGGTCAGGTCGTTGGCTTCAGATACCAGGTTTTCCGCCAGGGTGGCGCCGACTTGTCCGGCACCGAGAATGATGATTTTCAAAGACCTGCCTTTTTGCCGAGCTTGATGCCGAGCTGTTTTAATTTTCGATACAGATGGGTACGCTCCACCCCGGCATGCTCGGCCACGCGGCTCATGTTGCCTTGTTCCAGCGCGATCAGGCGTTCGAAATAACTGCGCTCGAAAGCATCGCGCGCCTCGCGCAGCGGCAGTTCCGCAGCGACCTCCACTGCTGCGGGCAGGGTATCGCGCGATGCCAGTGGACGCAGCGCATGCTGCACGGCTTCGGCGCTGATTTCGTCACCGTCAGCGGTCATCACCAGGGTGTGTACGATGTTATCCAGCTGCGGCAGATTACCCGGCCAGTCGGCGTTGCGCAGCGCATTCAACGCGGCGGTGCCAAACCGGCGCGGCGGTAGCTGGTTGGCTTCCACCAGCTGTGCCAGCATGTAGGCGGCGATGTCGGGAATGTCTTCACGGTGCTCGCGCAGGCTGGGCACACGGATGGTGAGCGCACCCAGTGCGTAATACAGGCGACTATCGAATTCACCCTCGGCCGCACAGCGCGACAGGTCTTCACTGCTTACGCATACCACACGCACGTTGTACTTTTCGGCGCGCTCCAGTGCCAGCGCCAGGCCTTTTTGCGCGAGTTTGCCAAGGTTGGCGACTTCCGGAATGTACAGCACCCCATCGCGCGCCTGCTGCAGCAAATCCAGCGGCGCCTCCACCAGGCGGCCGGTATCGTCCAGCTCAACCCAGTTGCTGTTGGCAGCCACCAGGAAACGTGCGCAGATGCGCGCCCCGCTGCCCGGCTCGGCCAGCAGCAGCACCGGGGTTTTCAGGTTGGCAATACGCGTGAGTTGTTCTTTCAGGTGCTGGATCAGTGCGCCGCGCCCCAGTCCGGCCAGGCTCATGCTGGGCTGGGCACGGGCTTCGCCGGGCTTCAGCACGCGCTTGATGGTGGACAGTAATTTATGCAGCGCAATGGGCTTTTCCAGAAAGTCCGCCGCGCCCAGGCGCGTGGCTTCGACTGCGGTATCAATGGTGCCGTGGCCGGACATCATCACTACCGGCATGGTGAGCTGGCCGTTGCCCGCCCACTCCTTGAGCAGGGTAATGCCGTCGGTATCGGGCATCCAGATATCCAGCAGCACCAGATCGGGGCGCACTTTGTGGCGCAATGCGCGGGCGGCACCGGCATTCTCCGCCAGACTGATGTCGTAACCTTCATCGGAAAGAATTTCCGAAAGCAGTTCACGAATACCCGGCTCGTCGTCCACTACCAGAATCTGCCCGCTCATACATTCGCCTCCATGACGGCTGCAACTGGCAGGCGGATATGCACGCTGGCCCCGTGGGGCCTGATGTTCTCGATGCGAATCATGCCGTGATGTTCCTCGATAATTTTCTTGACAATAGCCAGCCCCAGACCGGTGCCCTTGGGTTTGGTGGTGGCGTAGGGCTCAAACAGACGCTCCATGAGCGCAGGCGGAAACCCCGGTCCATTATCCATAATGGTTAGCTGGACGCCGCTTTCGGTCTGTGCGGTAGATAATACAATATGCGGTTCGGGTGAATCGGCCAGTGCGTCCTGGGCATTCTGCAGCAAATTGTGGATGACCTGGCGCAACAGCTTGCGATCCCCCGATACCTGCGGCAAATCCGTCGCCAGATCAAGCGTCATGCCAGGCGCCGGTTCATACAGGCTCAGCACCTCGCGCACCAGCGCATTAAGCTCTATCGCCTCCAGCTGCACGGCTGGCGTGCGCGCATATTCGGCAAAGGCGTTGACCATTTCTTTCATCGCCGATACCTGGTTGACGATGGTCTGGGTGGAACGGGTGAGGGTCTCCGCGTCGGCGGGCGCCAGCTTGGCGGCAAACTTGTGCTGGATGCGCTCGGCGGAGAGCTGGATCGGCGTCAGCGGATTTTTGATCTCGTGCGCCAGACGCCGCGCCACCTCGCCCCATGCGGCATCGCGCTGCGCCTTGATAAGATGGGTAATGTCATCGAACACCAGTACATAGCCGTTATCCACCCCGCTCGGCAGATGGGTGCCGTGCGCCAGCAGAGTGCGCTTGTTGCCATCCGCACCGTATTCAATCTGCTGGCGCCAGCTGACGTCGCCATGCAGCTTGAACTGTGCGGCAATCGCGCCGGCAAATTCGGCCAGCGCAGGCGTCCGGCTACCCCATTGATATAGTTGCACACCACGCAACGTGCCCGTCGTCACGTCGAGTATCTGCTCGGCCAGCGGGTTGATGCTGCGCACCTGCAATTGCTCGTCGAACGCGACCACGCCCGAGGTCAGGTTGGCGAGAATGTTTTCCAGATAGGCATGCGATTTTTCGATCTGCTCGCGGCTCACTTCAGCGGCATTGCGTGCTTCGGCCAGTTGGCGCGTCATGCGGTTGAACGACTGGGTCAGGATGCCCAGTTCGTCGCGGCTGTGCACCGGATGCATCTGCGTGAAATCTCCTTTGGCAACGGCGCGTGTGCCCTTGGCCAGGGCGCGCAGCGGTGCGGCCATCTGTTCGCTGATGAGAAACGCCAGCGCCACCGTTGCCAGCAGCGCCAGCAGCATGGCCAGCGTCAGCGTCAGCCCATACAGGCGTTTCAAACCCAGCCGCGACAGCGACAACTCCTGATAATCCTGATATGCCGTGCGCACTGCTTCGGCGTCCTCGGCCAGCTTGGGCGGCACCGGCTGCATCAGCTGCAACACGCGGATATTTTCGGTGAACGACAGCAGATTGACCGGCACCACCACGCGCACAAACAGGCCCCGATTGGGGATGGATTCGATGCGCGAGTAAGGCTGCTGCTGGCGTACCTGCCACAGAATGGTGTTGCCGGGAATCATTGGCAGCATCCCGGCGCGCTCGTTGCCGGCAAAGGCGATAATTTTGCCCCGCTCGCTGAACAGGGTGGCCTCCTGTACCCCGGACTGCTCGCGCAGGTTGTTCAGCAAGTGGATGTGTGCGGCGGGTGGCTGGTCAGCCAGCGCCAGCGCCATGGATTCGGCCTTTTTGGTGAGCTCGCGCTGCAGGTTGTCGAGCACCGCCTGCCCCAGGTTGAGACCGCTGCCCAGTGCATTGTCCACGCGCACATCAAACCAGGATTCGATACTCTTGGACAAGAATTGCACTGACACACCATACACCACCGCGCCCGGCAGCAGCGCCATCAGGCCAAATACCAGCATCAGCCGCACGGTGAGCTTGGCACCAAACACGCCATGTTTGATCTTGCGGCGCAGCTGCACTACCTGGTAGCCAACCAGCACCAGCAACGCCGCTACCAGCGCGCCCGTTACCGCCAGCAGATACGGGAAATTGCGCGCGAACAGCTCGGTATTGGCGCTGGCGCTGGAGAGCAGATAAACCAGCACGGCACCAACGCCGAACCCGAGCAGGACCAGGTACTTCATCTACTGCTGCTCACGGCGACATGCTCCACACAAACGGCGCGGATTCAAGATCCCACTTGCGCGAGCTGATGGCATTGATTTGCAGCGGCTTGGGCAACTGCGACACATCCATGCGCATACTCAGGCTGGCCACATAGCTGTAGCGCCTGTATAGCAAGCGCCGGTCCAGCACGGGCCAGGCGCTGATTTCACCCAGCGCAGCGAGCGCATCATCGAGCGTGTCAAAGCTGAGCTGTTGCGAACCCGCTGCAAGCAAGTACTGGCGTAACAGCGGATTGTAGGTCAGGCGGGTGTTGCGGGTGACTTTGGCGATTTCTTCGTTGAACCAGTACCAGCGCCGGCGCTGGAATTCGAATTCGGTAATGAAATTGAGCGCGATGCCTTTTTTGACAGCTTCTTCCAGCGTGGCGCCGAGTGTTATGGTCAGCTGCGCATTGAGCTGATACACCTCGTCCACCAGCTTGAGTTCGGCGGACCTGATCTGGATGCCCTCGCTCGCCGCGCGCGCGGCGGGTGCGAACAGGGTGAGTTGCATGAACAGCGCCAGCATTGCCGGCGCCAACCAGCTAATTCTTGGCAAGCAGCGCATAAAAAAAACCGTCGTGTTGGTCATTGGGCAGCAGCTGGCCGGGGTTGATCCATTCGCCTGCCAAGCTCAGCTGGCGCGCATTTTCATGCCGGTCAAGAAAGGCATCCACCAGGCGCTGATTTTCTTCAGGAAAAATGGAACAGGTTGCGTACAGCAATTTACCACCGCGCGCCAGACACCGCCAGAGCGCAGGCAGCATGGCGGCTTGCTGTGCCGCAAAATGCGCAATATCGTGCGGGCGCCGCAGCCATTTGATGTCCGGGTGGCGGCGCACCACGCCCGAGGCCGAACACGGCACATCGGCGAGAATGCGCTCGAACGGCCGGCCATCCCACCAGGTGTCGGGTTGTGCGGCGTCACCGCTGGCAAGCGTGGCCTTGAGCTGCAAGCGTTCGAGGTTTTCGCGCACCCGCTCCAGGCGGCCTGTGTCGCTATCCAGCGCGGTGAGCGCCACATCCGCGGTTTCCAGAATATGTCCGGTCTTGCCGCCCGGCGCAGCACAGGCATCCAGCACGCGCTGACCGTCGTGCAAATCCAGCAGCAGCGCGGCAAGCTGCGCGCCGGCATCCTGCACCGACACCCGTCCGGACGCAAAGCCTGGCAGTTGCGCCACAGCAATCGGGTGTGCCAGTTGCAGTGCGAATTCGCCGGTTTGCGTGGCTTCCACCCCCGCATCCCGCAGCAGTTCCAGGTACGCTGCGGTGCTGCCGTGGTGCTGATTCACCCGCAGCGTCATCGGCGCATGCCGGTTGCCCGCTGCCAGCGCCGCTTGCCAGTGTTCCGGGTAGGCGACGCGCAGCCTGTCTATCCACCACTGCGGGTAATTCCAGCGCACACTTTCTTTCTGGACCAGCGTGGCAGTGAGCGCATCGGCCTGCCGCAGGTAATTGCGCAACACGCCATTGACCAGTCCGCGCGCCCACGGCTGGATCGCGGCGGCGGCTTCAACTGCTTCGTTGACCACGGTATGCGTCGCATCCGGACGGACGCGCAGCTGGCGCAACGCCACCACCAGCAGCGCGGCGACCACGCTATCCTTGAGCGGGTTACTCAGCAGCGCATCCCGCAGCGCCGCCAGCAACGCATACTCGCGCAAACTGCCGTAGCTGATGTCCTGCACTGTGGCGCGCCCCGCTACAGGCTGCTGCGCCAACACGTGATTGAGGTTCTGGCCTTTGTGCACCACGGCATCTAGTGCACAAGCTGCGCGTTTCAATAACTGGCGCAACGGGGGTTGATGGATGGGCTCAGACATGCAAAATCAGCCGGGTTAATCCCCACACCCCAAATGCCGCCACCAGCAGTCCGGCTGCCAGCCGCACGCCCGGCTTGCGGGTAAGCGTTTGCAGGCGCCGGGCGAACAAGCCCATCGTCAACAGATTGGGCAAGGTACCCGCGCCAAACGCCAGCATCAGCAGCGCGCCGTGTGCGGCACTGCCGGTGGACAGCGCCGAGATCAGCACCGAATATACCAGTCCGCACGGCAACCAGCCCCACACTGCGCCAGTGAAAAACGCCTGCGGCAGAGTACGCACCGGGATGAAGCGCTTCATCAGCGGTTGCAGCCGCGCCCACACCGCGCTACCCACGCGTTCCAGCGCCAGCACCGCGCGTGACAACCCGGCCAGATACAGGCCGAGCAGGATCAGCATGATATTGGCCGCGACATAAAGCACACGCCCGGCAGGCATGAAACCTTCCAGCAATAAAGTGCTCGCTCCCACTGCCCCGGCAATTGTCCCTGCCAGCGCGTAGCTGGCTATGCGCCCGGAATTGTAGGCCAGCAGCATCGGCACGGCTGGGCGGCCAGCGGGCGATGACAGCGACAGGGCCGTGACAATCCCGCCGCACATGCCCACGCAGTGCACCCCGCCCAACAGGCCGACCAGGAATACCGAGAGGTAGGAAATTTCAGGCATTGGCTGGCTCCGTCCACCCCTTGAAGCGTCGCAACAGCCACAAACCCGGTAACGCCATGAGCGTGCAGGTCAGAAAAAATAGCGACCAGCCCATGCTTTCCGCCATCCATCCGGTAGGGGCGGACAGAATCACCCGCGGCACGCCCATCAGGCTCGACAGCAGCGCGTACTGGGTGGCGGTGAAACGCTTGTCGGTCATCGCCCCCATGAAGCCGACAAACGCTGCCGTGCCCAGCCCGCCGGTGAAATTCTCCACCGCGACCACCGTCGCCAGCCCGGTAAGGTGAGGGCCCAGGTGTGCCAGCAGGACAAAGCCGAACGTGGACAGCATTTGCAGGATGCCGAATGTCCACAACGCCCGGTACATACCCAGGCGCAATATCCAGATGCCGCCCAAAGTGCCGCCGAGGATGGTGGCCCAGAAGCCGAACAGCTTGACCACCGCGCCAATCTCGGTCTTGGTGAAACCGAGATCCAGATAAAACGGCGTGGAAATGGCAGTGGCGAGGGTGTCGCCGAGCTTGTAGAACAGAATGAAGGCGAGGATCAGCCACGCTTCCTCGCGCTTGAAAAATTCCACGAAAGGTTCAATTACCGCGCTTTTCAGCGTGCGTGGCGCGCCTGGGGGCAGCGTCGGCTCACGCGCCAGCAGCGTGGTGATGATGCCCACTCCCATGAACGCTGCCATGACTTGGTACATTACCGGGAAGCTCAGCAGGTCGGCCAGAATCAGTCCGCCGCCGCCCGCCAGCAGCATGCCGATGCGGTAGCCGTTGACGAACAGCGCCGAACCGAAGCCCAGTTCCAGGTCACGCAGGCTTTCGCGCCGGTAGGCGTCGACCACGATGTCCTGCGACGCGGAAAAGAACGTCACCAGCAGCGCTGCCAGCGCGACGCCCCACAGATTGGTCGCCGGGTTGGACCAGCTCAAGCCCACCAGCGCCGCTGCCAGAATCGCCTGCATCAGCAGCAGCCAGCCGCGTCGCCGCCCGAACAGCGGCAGGGTGAAACGGTCGAACAGCGGCGCCCACAGGAACTTCAGCGTATACGGCAGCCCGATCAGCGACGCCGCGCCGATGGCGGCCAGACTCACTCCGGAATCTTTCAGCCATGCCTGCAATACCGAACTGGTGAGCAGCAGCGGCAGCCCGGAGGTAAAGCCCATTACCAGCGCCACCAGCATGCGGCCACTGAAAATGGACCTGAATGTTTCCCGCCAGCCGGACTTCGGTATGGGCTGGGTCATTGCCAGGGTTCGTAGTCGATGATGAGGGGAGCGTGGTCGGAAAAGCGCGTGTCCTTATACACGCTGGCGGCGCGCGCCCGGGCGGCGATGCCGGGAGTGGCAATCTGGTAATCAATGCGCCAGCCGACGTTGTTGGCCCAGGCCTGGCCACGGTTGCTCCACCAGGTGTAGGCGTCACCGGTGGCATCCGGACATAGTGCACGGTGCACATCCACAAAACCGAGTTCGTCCTGAACCTTGCTCATCCAGGCACGCTCTTCAGGCAAAAAGCCGGAATTTTTCTGGTTGGATTTCCAGTTTTTCAGATCCACTTCTTTGTGAGCGATGTTCCAGTCGCCGCACAGGATGACTTCGCGCCCGCAGTTTTTGAGCTCGGCAAGGCGCGGGTAAAACCGCTCCAGGAAGCTGAATTTGACCTGCTGGCGCTCGGCGGAGCTGGAACCGGATGGCAAGTACAGCGAAATGATGCTCAAATTGCCGAACTGCGCTTCAATGTAGCGCCCTTCGGCGTCAATGTCGGCGATGCCCAGGCCTTCGATCACCGCATCAGGCTGTTTTTTGGCATAGATGCCGACACCGCTGTAACCTTTCTTTTCCGCATAATGGAAGTAGCCGTAGAAGCCGTCTGGCTGGAGCATTTCGCGGCGCATGTCGGTCATCTGTGCTTTCAGTTCCTGCACGCACACCATGTCGGCGTTTTGCGTGGCAAGCCAGTCGAAGAAACCCTTGCTGGCGGCGGAGCGGATACCGTTGAGGTTGGCGGTTATAATGCGCACTGTTTATTTTCCAGAATTAACGAGCCCTAATCATGTCCGACTTCAGACAAGCATTTTTATCTTTCGCCATCGAGCAAAACGTGTTGTGCTTTGGCGAATTCAAGACCAAAGCCGGGCGCATCAGTCCGTATTTCTTCAACGCCGGGCTGTTTGCCGATGGCATGGCCTTGAAACAGCTGGGCGAATTTTACGCGAAAGCGATACGCGTTGCCGGAATCAAATTTGACGTGCTGTATGGCCCTGCCTACAAGGGCATCCCGCTGGCGGCAGCAACGGTCGTGGCGCTGGCCGCTCAGGGGCAGAAAGTGCCGTACAGTTTCAACCGCAAAGAAGCCAAGGACCACGGCGAGGGGGGCACCATCGTCGGTGCGCCGCTGCAGGGACGAGTGCTGATTATTGACGACGTGATCTCGGCCGGCACCTCGGTGCGCGAGTCGGTGGAACTGATTCTCGGCCACGGTGCCACTCCGGCTGGCGTGGTTATCGCGCTGGACCGCATGGAGCGCGGCCAGGGCGCCTTGTCGGCAGTGCAGGAGGTGGAAGCGCAATACGGCATGCCGGTATTCGCCATTGCCAGCCTTGCTGACCTGCTGGCGTATTTGCATGGCCATCCGAACATGGAACAGAATTTGCTCGCAGTTGCCCGTTACCGGGAAGTCTACGGTGTGACATAAGAGAATAAAAATGCGCGTTTTGTTCTGGGTAATGATCTTCGGATTGGCACTCCCCGCACAGGCCGCCCTGTATAAATGGGTGGATGTCCAGGGCCGCACGCATTATAGCGACACCCTGCCGCAACAGGCCACCGGGCGCGCCAATGTGGAACTTGACAAACAGGGCCTGACGGTCAGGCAAAACGCCGGCACCATGACGCCGGAGCAGCGCCAGCTGCACGCCGCCGAACAGGCGCGCCTGCAACAGGAATTACAAACCAAAACCGAGCAGAAACGGCGCGACACCGCATTGCTTAACACCTATACCACTCCCGCAGAGATAGATCTGGCGCGTGACCGCAACCTGGAACAGGCCAAACTGACCATCAACAGCAACCAGATCCAGCTGCGCCAGATACGTGCCCGTCAGGCACAGCTCGATCAGCAAATGGCAGTTAGCGCGCGCGACAAACGTCCGATACCGGCACACGTCACTGAGACGCGTGATGCCAACGCCCGCGAAATCGTCCGGCTGGAAGGCATCATTGCGCAAAAACGCAAGGAAATGACCGGCACGCGCGCCAAATTCGATGCGGATAAGGCGCGCTTTATCGAACTGACAGGCACCACTCGCTGATGACGGCGAGAACGGCGCCATTGAGGGTGGTATCAGCCATCTCGCCTTGTTTATGGTCTTTGCAGGGCGGGCGGTAACCGGGATGGGTAGGGCGGCACCGACCAGCTCAGCGTCCCAGCCGGTCATCATGCTCGCGCCGGTACTCGCCTTCGATCACGCCGGACGCGCCGCCTGTTTGCTGCCGTGAACGCCCGCCTATCAGGCGCAGTGGCAAGAGCAACACCAGCACGGCCAGCACGTCGCTGATTACCCCCGGGAAAATAAACAGCGCACCTGCAATCATGGTGCGGCCGCTGTCGATCAGCGCGCGCAACGGAGAACCGCCTGATTGCAGGGTCATGCTCATGCGCGCAAAAAACGCCAGGCGCTCACCCACGATCAACAGCCACCCTGCCAGCATGCCGCCCGCCAGCACAGCAATGATCCACCAGCCGATATAGTGGTATATCTGAACCAGGGTATAAATCTCCAGCGCAGGGAAACTCAACACTATAATCATGCCCAACAAGACGCGCATCGCGGAAATCCTCTAATTCAATATGGAAGCAATCGTTATTCTGACCAATCTGCCTGATCGCGACAGCGCGCAGCGCCTGGCAAAACAGCTGGTGGCAACAAAAATCGCCGCGTGTGTGAACATTATGGCACCCTGCGTGTCCACCTACCGGTGGCGGGGAACGGTCGAATCCGCAACCGAAGTGCCTGTCCTGATTAAAACCCGGCGATGCCATTATGACGCGGTTGAACGAGTCATCCGCGCATGCCATCCCTACGCGCTGCCTGAAATCATCGCTCTGCCCGTCGTGGCCGGCCTGGCCGATTATCTGGACTGGATCGCCACGGAAACAACCGACGGCGCATGAATGTCCAGATTAGGTCATTCCTGAAAATTTAAAGCGTGTATGCGGCAAGTTGAGAGTTAACAATATTATGTATGAATACCAGCCGTTTGGAGACTGAATTAGATGCGTATTTTTGCTTTTTTATTATTGTTTTTCACCAGCCTGCTGCAGGTGCACGCTGCGGATTTGCTGGAACCCGAGCAGGCGTTCAGATTCTCTGCACAGCAGGCCGACGCCAATACGCTGGAGGTACGCTACCAGATTGCGGATGGTTATTACATGTACCGCCAACGTTTCAAGTTCAGCCTGGATGGCGGCACGCTGGGCACGCCCCAGTTCCCTGCCGGGAAGATGCACGCGGATCCGACGTTTGGCCAGGTGGAAACCTACCGTAACGAAGTGCGCGTCAAGTTGCCTTTTACCCGTACCGGCAACGCTCAGAGCGTGACGCTCAAGGCAGTATCGCAAGGCTGCGCAGATGCGGGGGTGTGCTACACACCGATGGACAGCATGGCAACCATCAGACTCGCGGCTGCCGATCCGGCTTCATCCCAGCCGCCTGCCGGGCAGCCTGCAGGTATCTTGGCAGGCCTGCGCAATCTGGGCGACCAGATCACCGGCAACGCGCAACCTCAATTTCTGCCCCCGGACCAGGCCTTTAAATTGAGCCTGGGTGCTGTCAACGGCCAGACTCTGAAAGCCAGCTTCACTCTGGCTCCAGACTATTATCTATATAAGGACAAAATCCACTTCACGGTGAAATCGCCTGCCGGGGTAAGCGTGGCCAAAGTCGTACTGCCAGCAGGTGATATCGAACAGGATCCCAACTTTGGCCGCCTTGAGGTTTATCACCATAATTTCAGTGGCGACATCATCCTCAACCGCCCCGCCGGCAGTGCCGGCAAGGTCGTGGTGGAGGCAAGCTACCAGGGATGCAGTGAAAAAGGCGTGTGCTATCCGCCAATCAGCAAAACCTTTACCCTGACCCTGCCTGCGGCCACCGCAGCAGCATCGGCCAACTCGGCGGCGGCGAATCTGGAACCCATCATGCCGGCTGCGGCACCCTCGTCACCCGCAACTGCGGCCCCACCCGTTGCGACTGCCGCAGCACAGGCCCCGGTATCGGAATCGTCGCAAATCGAGCGCGTCCTCAAGGGCGGACATTTCTGGACCATCATTGCCACGTTTTTCGGCGCAGGACTGTTGCTGTCGTTGACCCCGTGCGTATTTCCGATGATCCCGATTCTGTCGGGCATCATCGCCGGGCAAAAACAGGTCACGCGCCTGTCCGGTTTCATGCTGTCACTCGCCTATGTACTGGGTATGGCCATTACCTATGCACTGGCCGGGGTGGCGGCGGCATTGTCCGGCACGCTGATTTCCAACGCCCTGCAGAACCCGATTGCGCTGTCCCTTGGTGCAGCCGTGTTCGTGCTGCTGGCACTGTCCATGTTCGGTTTTTTCGAGCTGCAGTTGCCCAGTTTCATACAGAGCAAATTTTCCGATGCCAGCAATAAGGTAAAGGGTGGCAATTTCATTGGGGTGTTTGTAATGGGGGCGCTGTCGGCACTGATTATCGGCCCGTGTGTCGCGCCACCCCTGGCTGCCGCACTGGCGTTCATCGCCCAGACCGGCAGCACGGTACTCGGTGGCTGGGCGCTGTTCGCGCTGGCCATCGGCATGGGCGTGCCGTTGTTGCTGGTCGGCATCTCCGCCGGCACGCTATTGCCGCGCGCCGGCGGCTGGATGAACGCAGTGAAGTATTTCTTCGGCGTACTCATGCTGGCTATCGCCATCTGGCTGATTACCCCGCTGATACCGGCCTGGATTCAAATGTTGCTGTGGGCAACGCTGCTCATCGCATCGGCCATGCACCTCAAGGCCGTTGAACCCCTCGCCGTCAACGCCTCCGGCTGGCAGCGCCTGTGGAAGGGGCTGGGCATAATCGCGCTGCTGGCAGGCGTTGCCCTCATTGTGGGCATGCTGGCGGGTGGGCGCGAGGTGCTGCAACCCCTGGCCGTATTCAAGGGCGGCGCGGGTGGAGCAAGTGCGGCACAAACCGAGTTGAAGTTTACCCGGGTCAGAAACCTGGCTGAACTCGACACCAGGATCAGCCAGTCAAACGGAAAATTCGTAGTGCTCGATTTTTACGCTGACTGGTGCGTGTCATGCAAGGAAATGGAACACGGCACTTTTTCCGACCCCAAAGTGCAGGCCGCGCTCAAGGATGCAGTGTTGCTGCAGGCGGATGTCACCAACAACACCGGTGACGACAAGGCCCTGCTCAAACGTTTCGGCCTGTTCGGCCCACCCGGGCTGATATTCTTTGATCGTAACGGCAAAGAAGTGGCTTACCGGGTGATCGGCTATCAGCCACCCGCACAATTCCTGAACAGTTTAGAGGCAGCCTTGCGCTGATCCATGATGAAAAAAAATCTGTCACTCATTCTGTTTGTGTTGATCGGCCTGCTGGCGCTGGGGGGGGGCTACTATGTGTACCAGCACAACCTGGCACAATCCGCTACAGCGCCGGCTGCCGCAGACGGCGCCGCCGCCGCAACGCTGTTCAAGGCCGGATTCAAGGATCTGGCCGGTATCCGCCAGCCGCTGTCAAGATGGCGCGGCAAGGTGTTGGTGGTCAATTTCTGGGCGACCTGGTGCCCACCGTGCCGCAAGGAGATCCCCGAATTTGTCAAACTGCAAACCAAATACGGCGCGCAGGGCTTGCAGTTTGTCGGCATAGCCATTGACGAGACAGCCAAGGTGCAAGCCTTCTCCGACCAGATGGGTATCAACTATCCGGTATTGGTGGGCGATCTTGATGCCGTTGCCTTGTCGCAGGCTACAGGCAACCGCCTGGGCGGTTTGCCTTACACCGTCATCGTGGATCGTTCCGGCAAAATCGTTGCCACCGAGCTGGGCGGATTGAGCACCGCCAAACTCGAAGCCGCACTCAAACCGCTGCTGGCAACACACTGACCTGAAATACGCCGCAATCTGGCGTCCCGCCAAAACATCCATTTGGCGGCATTTTCGTTAAACGTCTGGACAACTTCACCCAACTTGCGGCAAACTTGCGGCCATGAATTCCCAGCGCACACGCTCCGACCAGCCTGCACGCAAGGCTGAAACCCCGCATGTTCTGGTGCTGCACGGCCCGAATCTGAACCTGCTAGGGACACGCGAGCCCGAGCATTATGGCAGCGCTACCCTGGCCGATATCAATGCGCGCCTGGCTGCCCGCGCCAAGGCTGACAGAGTTATGCTGGAGTGCTGGCAGAGCAATAGCGAGGCGGCGTTGATTGAACGCATCCACGCCGCCTGGCAGCAGACCGACTTCATCATCATCAATCCGGCAGCGTTCACTCACACCAGCGTCGCACTGCGCGATGCGCTGGCTGCGGTGGCCATCCCTTTCATTGAAGTCCACCTGTCGAACGTGTTTGCCCGTGAAACTTTCCGCCATCATTCGTATTTCAGTGATCTGGCGGTGGGTGTCATCAGCGGGCTCGGCGCGCAAGGGTACGAACTGGCGCTCGAACACGCGCTCACTCAACTGACCATCAAGGCCTGAACATGGATCTGAGAAAACTGAAAAAACTGATCGACCTCGTGGAGGAATCCGGCATTGCCGAACTCGAAATCACCGAGGGTGAAGAAAAAGTCCGCATTACCCGCACTGCGCAGAATACCCAGCCCATCTACATGAGCAATATGCCGGGCTATGCGCCCGCTCCGGCTGCACCCGTGGCAAGTGCGCCTGTTGTAGCCGCCGCACCGGCTGCGCCTGCCGCACCCGAGGGGCACATCGTCAAGTCACCGATGGTCGGCACGTTCTACCGCTCTTCCAGCCCGGGGGCTAAAGTCTTCGTAGAAGTCGGGCAAAGCGTGGCTGCCGGCGATACCCTGTGCATCATCGAGGCGATGAAGCTGCTCAATGAAATCGAGGCCGACCAGGGCGGTATCATCAAAGCAATTCTGGTCGAGAACGGTCAGCCGGTGGAATACGGCGAGCCGATGTTTATTATTGGCTGAAAAAATTGGACGGGATCAGCAGGATTTTAAACAGCGTAAATACAGCTCAATAGCATCCGGCAGAACTGGTTCAAAAAAAATTCCTGTTCATCCTGTAGCAATCCTGTTCATCCTGTCCAATCATTTAACAGGCACTCCATGTTTGAAAAAATCCTCATCGCCAATCGTGGCGAAATCGCCCTGCGTATCCAGCGCGCCTGTCGCGAAATGGGTATCAAGACGGTCGCCGTCCACTCCGAGGCTGACGCCGACGCCAAGTACGTCAAGCTCGCCGACGAATCAGTGTGTATCGGCCCCGCTGCCTCGGCACTCAGTTACCTGAATGTGCCGGCGATTATCAGCGCGGCCGAACTCACCGATGCCGAAGCGATTCATCCCGGCTATGGTTTCCTGTCGGAAAATGCCGACTTTGCCGAGCGTGTGGAATCTTCCGGCTTCGTGTTCATCGGTCCGCGCCCGGAAACCATCCGTCTGATGGGCGACAAGGTCTCCGCCAAGGATGCCATGAAAGCCTCCGGCGTGCCGTGTGTACCCGGCTCTGACGGTGCGCTGCCGGACAATCCGGAAGAAATCATGCGTATCGCCAACCACGTGGGTTACCCGGTCATCATCAAGGCTGCGGGCGGCGGGGGCGGGCGCGGGATGCGCGTGGTACACAGCGACGGCGCGCTGCTCAACGCGGTGGCCATGACCCAGGCCGAGGCGCAGAGCGCCTTCGGCAACCCGGTAGTGTACATGGAGCGCTACCTGCAAAAACCGCGTCACATCGAAATCCAGGTGCTGGCCGACGAGCACGGCCACGCCGTCCACCTGGGCGAGCGCGACTGCTCGATGCAGCGCCGCCATCAAAAAATCCTCGAAGAAGCCCCCGCTCCCGGCCTGGACCGCAAACTGCGCGACAAAATCGGCGAGCGCTGTGCTGCCGCCTGCCGCAAGATCGGCTACCGCGGCGCGGGCACGTTTGAATTCCTCTACGAAGACGGCGAATTCTTCTTCATCGAGATGAACACCCGCGTGCAGGTCGAGCACCCGGTCACCGAGCTGATTACCGGCGTGGATATCGTGCAGGAACAAATCCGCATCGCTGCCGGCGAAGAACTGCGCTTCAAGCAAAAGGACATCGAGTTCCGCGGCCACGCCATCGAGTGCCGCATCAATGCCGAGCATCCCTACACCTTTGTGCCTTCGCCGGGGCGCCTGACCGCGTATCACGTGCCCGGCGGCCCTGGCATCCGGGTGGATTCGCATGTGTACCAGAACTACTTCGTGCCGCCGCATTACGATTCCATGATCGGCAAACTGCTGGCGCACGGCGCCACGCGCGAGCAGGCCATCGCACGGATGCGCACGGCACTGATGGAAATGATCGTGGAAGGTATCCACACCAACATCCCGCTGCACCAGGATTTGATGTACGACGCTGCCTTCGTCGAGGGCGGCACCAGCATCCACTATCTCGAGCAAAAGCTCGCCAAGCCGTCCAATACTTAGGCGCTTATGTCCTGGCAATCCGTCACCCTGGCCGCCACCGCAGACGAGGCAGAACGTTTGTCCGATGCGCTGATGGAAGCGGGGGCGCTGTCGGTGAGCATTGAAGACGCCGCAGCCGGCACCGCTGCAGAAGCCCCGATTTTCGGTGAACCGGGGATGCCGGCGGATGAGTTGTGGCGCGACAACAAAGTGCTCGCCCTGTTTGCGCAAACTGCCGATGTAACGGCAATACTGACCGAAGCCGCACAGGCTGCCGGCTTTACTGTTCCGGCATACCGCATCGAGCGCGTCGCCGAACAGGACTGGGTGCGCCTCACCCAGGCCGAGTTCGACCCGATCCGCATTTCTGAACGATTGTGGGTCATTCCCAGCTGGCACGCGGCCCCCGACGGCGCCGCCATTAACCTCAAGCTCGACCCCGGCCTGGCGTTCGGCACCGGCTCCCACCCCACCACGCGCCTGTGCCTGCAATGGCTGGACAGCCATATCGCGGGCGGCGAGCGCGTGCTCGATTACGGTTGCGGTTCCGGCATTCTGGCCATCGCCGCGCTGAAGTTTGGCGCCGGCTGCGCATGCGGTGTGGACATTGACCCGCAAGCGGTCACCACCGCGCAGGACAACGCGCGCAACAACGCAGTGCAGGCGGATTTCTACCTGCCCGACGCCACCCCGACAGCGCCTGTCGATATTGTGATCGCCAACATCCTCACCAACCCATTGCTGGCACTCGCCCCCCTGCTCGCAAGCGCTTGCCGGCATGACGGGCGCATCGTGCTGTCCGGCATCCTGGTCGAGCAGGTGGATAAGGTCATTGCCGCTTACGCCAGCTGGTTCGATATCAGCCTGTGGCACGCGGAGGATGGCTGGGCCTGTCTGGCCGGCACAAAACGACCGTGAGCCTGCTCACCACCTGCCCGCACTGCCATACCGTGTTTCGCGTCACTGCGGAGCTCCTGGCAGCGCGCGACGGACAGGTGCGCTGCGGGATATGCAGCAGCGTATTCGACGCGCGCGCGCACCTGACGCCGGAAGCGGATCAAGTCGGCCAAACCGGCATGCCGCATGACGCGGCCGTCGAGCCGGATACCTCAAGCGTGGAGGAGTTCACCGCTGCAGCCGAGGAGCCCCTGCAAGCAGCTGATATCAGCGCACCCGAAGCAGTCGCGCCGGCAAGCCTGGCAGAGGAGATAGCCGCGCCCGCCGAGGAATCCTCCGTCGAGGAATCCGTTGTGGAACCCATAACGGAACCCGCCATAGCCGAGACGGAATCTGCTCATCCACCCCCGGCCCCAACCTCCCCAACAGGTGCTACGGCCCTGGCACGGCGCAAACGTATCCGTACCCTGCTGCTCGGCACCGGCAGTGCCCTGCTCGGACTGTTGCTGGCAGTGCAGCTGGTCTACTTTCTGCGCACCCCGATCGCGGCGCGAATACCTGCCGTCAAACCCTGGCTGGTCGCCGCCTGTAGCGCCCTCGATTGCAGCGTGCCGCTGCCGCGTGACGCCGATGCCATCAAGATTTCCAGCTCCGACCTGCTATCCGATCCGGCGCATCCGGCGCGCATCCAGGTCAGTTTGCTGATCGCCAATGAGGCGGGTTATGCCGAAGCCTATCCGCATATCGAACTCACCCTCACCGACACCCACGATGCCCCGCTGGCACGGCGCATTTTTGCGCCTGCCGAATATCTCAAGGTTCCTGCCAAAGCCGCCGCAGGCATCAGGCCGGGCAGCGAGGCGAGCGTCGACCTGCTGCTCGACATCGGCAACCTGCCCGCAACAGGTTACCGGGTGCTGGTGTTTTATCCATGATTGTCGCGTGACCGCAGGCAGCGCACGGGACGAGATAAGCCGCGTAGGACGTCAATATGCAACGCGCATTGCGCCGGATGGCGACTTAAAACAAAACATCTGGATGAATTAACGCAGCTGGCGAACCCGTGTGAACACGAGAAAAAGGAAGAAAGCTAACAGCGGGCTACGCAGGCTGATTGGGCGTTGCCGGGGCAATGCGCGCCGGCGGCACCAACAGCCCGAATCAGTCACCATTGATCGCGCGAATACGCGTTAACATAATAATGTGTTGCAGGTGGAATTATAGACTGGTTGATTGTCTGAATCCTGTCGCATGAGGTATAGTGCGCCCTTGTCCGCAGTCATTGCGGGAGAGTGCGCGCCCGACGCGCCGCCGAAGGCGTAATTCACCCAGAACCGCTCAGGCTCCCGAACCGCAGTGAAAGCACGGACATCTCTGGAGAGCGGCGCGCCGCAATACTCGGCCAGCGCCCACCGAAGGGGCACACGGTGTTTTACTCACGCCGTAATCTCTCAGGTAGACAGGACAGGGGGGTGACGATTGAATCCGCGCTTTGAATGCGCGCAGTCGTCACCCCTTTTTTATTTGCCGAGCCCATGACACCAGACACCCTCACCATCCTGCCTGCACGCATTCCGAATGCCGCGCGCATGCCGATCTGGATCCGCCAGAACCTCGGCAACGATGCGCTCTACGGCAAAACCGGCGAAGCGGTGCATGGCAACCGCCTGCATACCGTTTGCGAGGAAGCGCGCTGCCCGAATCGGGGCGAATGCTGGAGCCGCGGCACCGCCACCTTCATGCTGCTGGGTGATACCTGTACCCGCGCCTGCGGCTTTTGCTCGGTGAAAACCGGCAAACCCGCCTGGTTTGACGCCGACGAGCCGCGCCGCGTGGCGGAGGCGGTGATGGCGTTGCGTCTGCAATACATCGTGCTCACCTCGGTCAACCGCGATGACCTGCCCGATGGCGGCGTGGGGATTTTTGCCGAAACCTTGCAGCAACTGCGCGGGCGCGATGCGCAGATCGGCGTGGAATACCTGACCCCGGATTTCCGTGCCTGCCAGGATGCGGCTGTCGCCACCATCACCGGCACGTTGGCGAGCCTGCCTGAAGGCGCCCGCCGCGACCTGGTGTGGGGGCACAACGTGGAAACCGTGCCACGCCTGTATAAAACGGCGCGCAAGGGTTCCCAATACGCGCGCTCGCTCACCCTGCTGGACAAGGCCGCGCAGCAACCCGGCGTGGAAGCCAAATCCGCGCTGATGCTGGGGCTGGGCGAAACCCGCGCGGAAGTGCTGGCAGTGCTGCGGGATTTACGCGCCGCCGGCGTGTCGCGGGTGTCGCTGGGGCAATATCTGCGCCCGTCGCTGGACAATCTGCCGGTAGCGGAATACATCCATCCGGATGTGTTCGCCGAATATGAAAACGACGCGCGCGCGCTGGGCTTCGCCTGGGTCAAGGCCGGCCCCCTGGTGCGCAGCAGTTATTACGCCGAGGAAATTCAGGCACAAACAATTGGGCAGGATTAACAGGATTAGGCGGATTTGATTTTTCCTGTTAATCCTGTCCCTCCGATTTTAACGAGAGATAATCATGCTTAAACAAACCCCGCTCAGCGCCGCGCACCGTGCCATGGGCGCCAAGATGGTGGATTTCGGCGGCTGGGACATGCCGGTCAGCTACGGCTCGCAGATTGACGAACACCACCAGGTGCGCAGCGACGCCGGCATGTTCGACGTCTGCCACATGCTGGTGGTGGACGTGAACGGCGCCGATGTGCGCGGCTTCCTGCGTAACCTGGTCGCCAACAACGTGGACAAGCTCAAGGTGCCGGGCAAGGCGTTGTACTCGTGCATGCTGAATCCGCAAGGCGGCGTGATTGACGACCTCATCATTTATTTCATGACGGAAGACTGGTTCCGCATCGTGGTCAACGCCGGCACCGCGGAAAAGGACGTGGCGTGGATGCAAAAACAGGCGCAAGGGCGCGGTCTCACCATCACGCCGCGCCGCGACCTCGCCATGATCGCGGTGCAGGGGCCCAATGCCCGCGCCCGCGTGTGGATGGCGATACCCGGTGCGCAAGCCGTGACCGAGGCGGTGAAACCATTTAATGCGGTTGAATTCCAGCAATACTTCATCGCCCGCACCGGCTATACCGGCGAGGATGGCTTCGAGGTGATCCTGCCGGCGGCCGAGGCGCAGGCTTTCTGGCACCTGCTCGCCACACTGGGTGTGAAGCCGATTGGCCTGGGAGCGCGCGACACGCTGCGCCTGGAAGCGGGCATGAATCTGTACGGTCAGGACATGGACGAAACCACCAGCCCGCTGGAATCGGGCCTGGCGTGGACGGTTGACCTGCACAGCGGGCGCGATTTCATCGGCAAGGCCGCGCTGCAAGCGCGCGACATCAATCACCAGCTGGTCGGCCTGGTGCTGCTGGATAAAGGCGTGCTGCGCGCGCACCAGCCCGTCCATACCAAACATGGCGTCGGCGAAATCACCAGCGGCACCTTCTCGCCCACCCTGCAGCAATCCATCGCGCTGGCGCGTATCCCGCTGGGCATCGCGCCGGGTGCGGAAGTGGAAGTGGAAATCCGCGACAGGAAACGCAAGGCGAAGGTAGTCAGCTACCCCTTCGCCCGCAACGGCAAGGCTTTGGTTTAAAAATTCGATACTTCTCCAGGAGAACACAATGAGCATCCCCGCCGACCTGAAATACACCAAGTCCCACGAGTGGGCCAAACTCAATGCCGATGGCACGGTAACTGTCGGTATTACCCACCACGCCCAGGATTTGCTGGGCGACATGGTATTTGTGGAAACGCCTGCGGTAGGCCGCAAACTCAATGCCGGTGAAGAATGCGCGGTGGTGGAATCGGTGAAGGCCGCGTCCGACGTGTATGCGCCCATCGCCGGTGAAGTGGTTGCCGCCAACGCCGCCGTCGAAGCTGCCCCTGAAGCGATCAACAAAGACGCCCACGCTGCCTGGATGTTCACCCTCAAGCCGGACAATGCCGCCGACCTCGACAGCCTGCTCGACGCCGCCGCCTATCAGGCACTGGTGGAATCCGAAGCGCATTAAACTGAATCAACAGGACACGTCATGCCCTTCATCCCGCACACCGAAAACGACATCCAGGCCATGCTGGCCAAGATCGGCGCGCCTTCCATCGACGCGCTGTTCGACGAAATTCCTGCGGCGCTGCGCAGCGGCAAGCTCACCAAGGTGCCCGCCGCGCTGAACGAGATGGAAGTCAGCCGCCTGATGCAGGAACGCGCCGAAACCGACGGCCGCTATCTCAACTTCATCGGCGCCGGTGCCTACGAGCATCATATTCCGGCGGCAGTGTGGCAGATCGCCACGCGCGGCGAGTTCTATTCCGCGTACACGCCGTACCAGGCGGAAGCCTCGCAGGGCACGCTGCAACTGATCTACGAATACCAGACCATGATGGCCTCGTTGACCGGGCTGGACGTGTCCAACGCCTCGCTCTACGACGGTGGTTCCGGCCTGGCGGAAGCGGTGCTGATGGCGGTGCGCGCGCACAAGGGCGCCGCGCGCGTGCTGATGCCCAGGACCGTCTCTCCGCTGTATCGGGCCGTGGTGCGCGGCATCGTCAAAAACCAGCACATCGAAATCATCGAGCTGGGCTACGACCCGGCCACCGGCGCCACCCCTGTTCCGACTGCGGATATGGGTGACTTCGCCGCGCTGGTGGTGCCGCAGCCCAATTTCTTTGGCGCGCTGGAAGACGTGGATGCGCTCACCGACTGGGCGCACGCACAGGGCGGACGTGTCATTGCGCTGGTCAACCCGACTTCGCTGGCGTTACTGAAAGCGCCCGGTCAATGGGGCACAAAAGGCGCTGACATTGCGGTAGGCGAAGGCCAGCCATTGGGTGCGCCGCTGTCCAGCGGCGGCCCCTATTACGGCTTCATGACCTGCAAACAGGAACTGGTGCGGCAGATGCCCGGCCGCATCGTCGGCCGCACCGTGGACCTGGACGGCAAACAGGGCTTTGCGCTGACCCTGCAGGCGCGCGAACAGCACATCCGTCGCTCCAAGGCCACCTCCAATATCTGTACCAATCAGGGCCTGGTGGTCACCGCCTCCACCATTTACATGAGCCTGCTGGGCCCGGATGGATTGAAGCGGGTCGCCGCTGCCAGCCACGCCAATACCCGCGTCCTGCTGGAAAAGCTGACCGCCATTGCCGGCGTGAAGCGCGTTTTCAGCGCGCACTGCTTCCACGAAGCGGTGATCCGCATCGACGCGCCCGCGGGTGAAGTGCTGCGCGCATTGCAGGCGCAAGGCATCCTGGGCGGCTATGATTTGAGTGGACACTACCCTGAGCTCGGCAACGCCATCCTGGTTTGCGCCACCGAAACCAAAACCGCCGCCGACCTCGATCTATACGCGCAACAGTTGGCGCGCATACTGTCCAAGCGACGCGAAGGCCCACCCTGCGCGTATAAATCCTGATTTATCACCCCACCAAGGAGACACGACCATGAGTACAGTAACCCTAGGCGGCACCCCCATCCAAGTGGCAGGCAACTTCCCCAAAACAGGTGATACCGCCCCTGATTTCAGGCTAGTGAACAAGGATCTGGCAGACGTCTCGCTGGCCGATTTCGCCGGCAAGCGCAAGATACTCAACATTGTGCCCAGCCTGGACACCCCGGTCTGCGCCCAGTCCACCCGACGCTTCAACGAAGCCGCCTCAGGCATGCACAACGCTGTGGTACTCGTCATCTCGGCCGACCTGCCGTTTGGCCAGGACCGCTTTTGCAGTACCGCCGGGCTGGACAATGTGGTTACCCTATCCACCATGCGCGGTACCGATTTCATGCAGGCCTACGGCGTGAAAATCAGCGATGGCCCGCTGGCTGGCGTCACCGCCCGCGCTGTTGTGGTACTGGATGAATCGAACCAGGTTATCCACGCCCAGCTGGTGCCGGAAATCAAGGACGAACCCGACTACGACGCTGCTTTGGCGGTGTTGCAATAAAACCACTTAGCCACAGAAAACACAGAGGACCCGGAGGAAAATCCCTGCATTCTCTGTGGCGCACGCGGCTTTTTTATCAAGTACAAAATTAGGCTGGACCCATGCTGATATTCGAACACTCCCGCCCGGGCCGTGCCGCCCACGCGCAGATGCCGGAACACGTCGCCGACGTGAGCGATTTACCCGCTCACCTGTTGCGCGAAGATACGCCCAGGCTACCCGAAGCCTCGGAGATGGATGTGGTGCGCCATTACACGCGCCTGTCGCAGAAAAACTTCTCGATTGACACCCAGTTCTACCCGCTGGGTTCATGCACCATGAAGTACAATCCGCGCGCCTGCAACTCGCTGGCGATGCTGCCGCAGTTTTTGGCGCGTCACCCGCATGCCCCGGCAGAAACCGGACAGGGTTTTCTGGCCTGCATGTATGAACTGCAGGAAATGCTGAAAGACGTCACCGGCATGGCCGGGGTGTCGATGGCACCGATGGCCGGCGCGCAGGGGGAATTCGCCGGGGTGGCGATGATCCGCGCCTACCACGATGCGCGCAACGACCACGCCCGCCGCGAGATCATCGTCCCCAACGCCGCGCACGGCACCAACCCGGCCACCGCTGTTATGTGCGGTTATACAGTACGTGAAATTCCCACCGACCGCGAAGGCGACGTCGACCTGGAGGCGCTGCGCGCCGCTGTCGGCCCGCACACCGCCGGACTGATGCTCACCAACCCCTCCACCCTGGGTGTGTTCGAGAAACAGATCCAGGACATCCAGAAAATCGTGCACGACGCAGGCGGCCTGCTGTATTACGACGGCGCCAACCTCAACGCCATTCTGGGGCGCGTCAAACCCGGCGACATGGGCTTCGACGTAATCCACATGAACCTGCACAAGACCTTCTCCACCCCGCACGGCGGCGGTGGCCCCGGCGCCGGCCCGGTGGGTGTCGCCGAGCGCCTGCTGCCGTTCCTG
Organism: Sulfuriferula plumbiphila; assembly: GCF_009938015.1. Taxonomy (NCBI): domain Bacteria; kingdom Pseudomonadati; phylum Pseudomonadota; class Betaproteobacteria; order Nitrosomonadales; family Sulfuricellaceae; genus Sulfuriferula; species Sulfuriferula plumbiphila. The sequence goes on from NZ_AP021884.1 coordinate 169,373, forward strand.
CCAGTGCCGGTTGTCGCTCATGACAGGGGTGCCTACCGCCTGCTGGTGGAAGCCGACATCCCGCAATCCATCGGCCGCATGAGCGCCAACAACGGCAATGCCGGCGTGCTGCTGCGCGCCTACATCTACGCGCGCATGCTGGGCGCGGAAGGCATGCACCGCGTGGCGGAATTCGCCACGCTCAACGCCAACTACCTGCTGGCAGAGCTGAAAAAAGCCGGGTTCGACATTGCTTTTCCCACACGCCGCGCCAGTCACGAGTTCATCGTCACCCTGAAAAAACTCAAGGACGAAACCGGCGTGACCGCAATGGACTTCGCCAAGCGCCTGCTCGACTATGGCTACCATGCCCCCACCATCTATTTCCCGTTGCTGGTGCCGGAGTGCCTGCTGATCGAGCCGACCGAAACCGAATCCAGGGAAACCCTGGATGGTTTCATCGAGGCCATGAAAACCATCCTGGCAGAAGCGCGCCGCAATCCCGAGCTGGTCAAGGGCGCGCCCTATACCCAGCCGGTACGGCGCCTCGATGACGTCAAAGCCGCACGCGAGCTGGATTTGACCTGGAAAAAGCAGATCCGTCACACCTCCGGGTAACGCGGGCACGGTAGCACAGTGCCTGCGTTTTAATTAGGCTATGGGTTTATACCAAGACAGGGCCGATATGCAAGAATCCCCATTCAAAGGCAAAACCGGCGTCAAGCGCGTCTTCAATGCCTTCTTTTATTCGCTCGACGGCCTCAAGGCCGCTCTCAAACACGAAGACGCATTCCGTCAGGAAGCACTCCTGGCAATCATCCTCATCCCGCTTGCGCTCTACCTGGAACCCGGGACCATTGGCCGTGCGCTGATGATCGCCCCGGTGCTGCTGGTGCTCATCGTCGAACTGCTGAATTCGGCCGTAGAAGCCGCGGTAGACCGCATTTCCATGGAAAACCACCACCTCATCAAGCGCGCCAAGGACATGGGCAGTGCGGCGGTACTGGTTGCCTTGATCAATGTGGCAGTCATCTGGTTGATTGTATTGGTTTAGGAACCGGCTGCCGGAAACGTCAATGCAAACAGTGTCTCCCCATTCTTCCCGCTTTCCACGCGCACCGCGCCGCCGTGCAACACCATCACCGCCTTGACGATGGCCAGCCCCAGCCCGGAGGCAGCCCCGGAACCCGCACGGGCGCTGTCCACCCGATAGAAACGGTCAAATAAACGGCCCAGGTGCTCGGGCGCAATGCCTGCGCCGCGATTGGCGACCTCAATACCATATCCTCCCCCTGTACGGGATTGAGCCGTGACCCGGATCGTCGCGCCGCGCGGGGTGTAACGTATGGCGTTGGCGATCAGGTTGCTCAAGGCCCGGTTGAGCAGCACCGGATCGGCGTTGAGCGTGCCCGCGGCGTTCACCGCCAGCGTCACCCCCGCCTCTTCCGCCACGCCTTCGAAATATTCCGCGATACGGTCAAGTTCGCGCCCCATGTCCAGGTCTTCCCGGCGCAGCGCGATCTGCGCATTGTCGGCCCGCGCCAGGAACAGCATGCTCTCCGCCATGCGCGCCAGCCGCTCGTATTCCTCGATATTGGAGGCCAGCAGCGCCTGGTATTCCTCCACGGAACGGGGGCGCGCCAGAATCACCTGGCTCTCCACCATTAAATTGCTGATCGGCGTACGCAGGTCGTGGGCAAGATCGGCGGAAAACTGACTCAGCCGCTCGTAGCCTTCCTGCAGGCGATCCAGCATGTGATTGAAGGCGCGGGCCAGCTCGGCGATTTCTGCCGGTGCCTTGGCGATATCGAGACGCTTATCCAGCTGGCTCGGGGTAATGCTGCCTGCCGCAGCGGTGACCCGGCCCAGCGGCGCCAGACCGCGTCGCGCCACGGCGAAGCCGAGCAGGGCCATGGCCGCCACGCCGGCACATAGCGCGATCAGCAGTCTGGTTCGGTAGTTCTGCAGTAACGCCATCCGCTCCGGGCTTTCCCGCGCCAGCACCACCAGCACGCGGGGGCCCGCCCCATTCACTCCCAGGCGGCCCCATGCCGCCAACAGACGCCCATGCCCGCCATCGCTCATGCGCCAGTCGTGTATCGCGTCTGCCGTAGGCATATCTGCCGCAGGAACGGCCGCAGGCAGGGGCATGCCCGGCACCGCGCCCACGGCCACTACCACCCGGCCGTCCTTATCCAGAATATGCAGGCGTAGCCCCTCAGTGCCAATGGCTACATCATGGAAACGGTGGGGATTGGCACGGATAGTGGCCGTATCGGGCACTTCCGATAACAGGTGGCGCAACTGCTGCAGTTTGCCGATCAGTTCAGCGTCGTTGCGGATTTCCAGTTGCCGGGCCAGCGCCTGATACAGATAGAAACCGGTGGCGGCAAATACCAGGGCGGTTACCCCGGCAAACAGCAAGCTCAGCCGCTGGGTCAGGGAAATGCCGCGCCACAACGTCACGGCCGGGCTTCCAGCACGTAGCCCATGCCGCGCAAGGTGTGGATCAGTTTGTGCGGATAGGGGTCGTCCACCTTGGCACGCAGCCGCCGTATCGCCACATCGACCACATTGGTGTCGCTGTCGAAATTCATGTCCCACACCTGGGAGGCGATCAGCGAACGCGACAGCACCTCCCCCTGCCGCTCCATCAGCAGTTGCAGCAGCAGAAATTCCTTGGCGGTGAGATCGACGCGCTGGCCGCCCCGGTTCACACGGCGCTTGATGCGATCCAGTTCCAGGTCGGCCACATGCAGCGTCTGCGGCACCTGCCGTATTCCGCGCCGCAGCAGGCTGCGGATGCGCGCCAGCAGTTCGGCGAAGGCAAACGGCTTGGGCAGGTAATCGTCGGCGCCCAGTTCCAGCCCCCTTACCCGGTCTTCCACTGTGTCGCGCGCGCTCAGGAACAGCACCGGCACCGGTTTCGTCTTGCGGATGCTTTGCAGTACCTGCCAGCCATCCCTGCCTGGCAGCATCACGTCCAGCACAATGAGGTCATACTCATCGGACAGCGCCAACAATTCGCCCTCCGTCCCGGTGCGGGCCAAGTCCACGGCAAAACCGGACTCGGTGAGGCCTTTGCGCAGGTAATCGCCGGTTTTGGGTTCGTCCTCCACCACCAGAATCTTCATTGCACTCCCCCAATTATCCTGTTGATTATGCCCTCTGGCGCATGAATGCGACATTACAAAAATTTAATCAAGCTGTCAGGCTGGCGTTACGATTAGCGGTCTACGCTGGTTTTAGGAAAACGCCTCTCCCAGGGAGAAACCGGCATGCAAAGACGCAAATTTCTCCAATATGCCGCAGCATCCGGGCTTGGCTTGCTGGGTGGCGGTTATCTGTACAAATACGCGACGAACATCCGTCAGAACAACGAAAGCTTCTGGATGGACCGCTATCCGATCCAGAGCCGCAGCAACAGCGTCGAGCTATGGGACATCCAGAACGCAAACCTGGAGCTCGAAGACCAGGGCATGATGGTTAACCATCGCGTCAGTGCGGTGTAATGCAGGTGAAGAGGGGGGTGATATCGAGGCCAACCCGACGATTAATCAAGTCAGCCTATGTTCGACAACGCACTTAACTCCCTGGATTTTCAGCGTAAACCCAACCATGTCAGCTTGTGCCCAAGCATCTTGGTGAACACGAAGATCAGCCCGGCGATGCAGGCGTCACGGTCGACCCTGCAGGCGATGGGGCGCGACATGCGCAGCGCCGACCTTGGAGGTGAGCATCCCGTAGCGCACGAACGCGACATTACAAAAATGTAATCCGGCTGTCAGGCTGGCGTTATGGCCAGCCGTCTAATCTGGTTCCGTTCAAACAGCAACTCGGAAACGCGCGTTATTGCTGAGTCAACGATCATCCGGCTGGCGCAGTTGAAGCGACTGCCCGGAAGATAGCGTAAGACAGCATTCTGCGTTGCAACTGCACGCCTCTAACCCGATATGTACAGGACATTGATACTAATGGACCCATCGATTGTTCAAGGATTCTTTTCATGAAAAAACCGATTCTCAAAACCCCGCCTGCAAACTTATCCCGCCGCCGCTTTGTTGAAGGCCTTGTCGCAGGGGGCGCATTGGCTGGGACAGGGCTATGGACCACATCCGCCTGGGCAGCGACCAGTCCCGGGCAGCCCGCAGTACTCAGCGGAACCGACTTTGCGCTTGACCTTATTGAAGCGCCGGTGAATTTCACCGGCACACCGCGCATGGCGACGACGGTGAATGGTCAGGTATCGGGGCCGTTACTGCGCTGGCGCGAAGGCGATCGCGTCACCCTGCGGGTGAAGAACCGTATGCCGGTATCGGGTTCCATTCACTGGCACGGCATCCTCCTGCCGTCACCCATGGATGGCGTTCCTGGTTTGAGCTACAACGGCATTGCGCCGGGTGAAACCTATGTCTATCAGTTCGATGTTCGCCAGGCTGGAACTTACTGGTACCACAGCCACACCCGCTTTCAGGAACAGACCGGGATGTATGGTCCTATCATCATCGAACCCCGCGAGCCCGCACCGTTCGCTTATGACCGCGATTATGTGGTGATGTTGTCTGACTGGACTGACGAAAATCCCGAAGAGGTTTTCGAGCATCTGAAGCAGATGAGCGACTACTACAACTATATCCGGCCAACCGCCGGCGATCTTGTCAGGCAGGCTGAAAAAGAAGGCTGGGCCAAAGCGTTGTCGACGCGCGCCACGTGGGACAAAATGCGTATGAGTCCGCGTGACTTGTCCGATGTAAGCGGGGCGACTTACACCTATCTCACCAACGGCGTCACGCCGGCGGGAAACTGGACCGGCCTGTTCAAGCCCGGCGAGAAAGTTCGCCTGCGTTTCATCAACGGCTCGTCGATGACCTACTTCGATGTCCGCATCCCGGGGTTGAAGATGACCGTAGTCGCGGCAGACGGGCAATATGTGCACCCGGTCAGCATCGATGAATTCCGCATTGGCGTAGCCGAGACTTACGACGTCATCGTCGAGCCCACTGGAGACCGGGCTTACACCATATTTTCGCAGGCAATCGACCGATCCGGCTATGCGCTGGCAACCTTGGCTACGCGGCAAGGGATGCGTGACGCCGTCCCGAAACTCGACCCCGTACCGATGTTGACCATGGCTGACATGGGCATGTCCATGGCGGGCATGAGTGGCATGGACATGGGTGGCAAAGGCGGCATGGACATGGGTGGCATGCACGGAATGAATATGGCAGGCATCAATGGCATGAAAGCCTCCGACATGAAGGGCATGGATATGTCAGGCGCGCAGAAAAACCCGCCACCGCCGAATGATGCTCAGGGCGGTGACGTTCCGGTCAAGCACCACGCCCCGGCAGAATATGGCGCGGGCAATACAGTGCGTGCGCAAGAAGTGTCGACGCGGCTGGATGATCCTGGTGCGGGACTGCGCGATAACGGGCGTCGTGTACTGACCTACGCTGACCTGCATACTGTGGGCGGCGCGCTGGATCCGCGCGACCCAACGCGCGAGATAGAGCTGCACCTGACCGGCAATATGGATCGCTACATGTGGTCCTTCAATGGACAGAAGTTTTCCGATTCAGAACCGCTGCTATTCCATTACGGCGAGCGCCTGCGCATCGTCCTTGTCAACGACACCATGATGAATCACCCGATTCACATGCACGGCATGTGGAGCGAGGTTGAATCTCCCGACGCGGCATTCCAGGTACGCAAGCACACCGTGAGTGTGGCGCCGGGGCATCGCATCACTTATCGCGTCAGTGCCAATGCGCGCGGCAAGTGGGCTTATCACTGCCATCTTCTTTATCACATGGAGGCGGGCATGTTCCGCGCCATCGTGGTCGCTTGATTCGTCTATGAACAGATCGGGATTATCTCAATGAAAAACATTCAACCCATTGTCCAGTCTTTGCTGTGTGCACTGCTTGCCCTCCCTGCGGCCGCGTTCGCTCAGGAATTACCATCCGATACAAACGCATCTGCCCAGCAAAGCCCGGAACCCCTCCCCGCGCAACAACCCGCAATGCAAAACATGGAGGCCGGCTCCATGGAAAACATGAATCACGGAATGCATGACATGCCCGGCAAGAAAGGCAAGAAAGACATGAAGGGCATGAAGGGCATGAAGGGCATGAAGGGCATGGAGGGCATGGAGGGCATGGAGGGAGCCGGCAACCCGGACCAACCGCAGCCCGGACCGCCGGTGGGTAGTTTGCCGCGCAGCGATGGTTCGGCAGGCAAGCCCTACGCCGATTACGGCATCACCACACGCATGGGCGACAATGCGCTAATCAGCCAACTCATGCTCGACAAGCTGGAATATGTCCATGGCAAGAGTGACAGCATGGTCTGGGACGGGCGCTATCGCCTAGGCCGCGATCTGAATCAATTGTGGATTCGCAGTGAAGGTCAGCGGGCTAAGGGAAGAATTCAGGACGCAGAAGCGGAATTGCTGTGGGGTCACACGTTTGCGCCCTTCTGGACGGTAATGACCGGTGCGCGACACGATTTTGGCACAGGACCGTCACGAGACTGGGCAGCGCTGGGAATCCAGGGGCTGGCGCCCTACAAATTTGATGTCGAAGCTACAGCATACGTGGGATCTTCCGGCCGCACTGCCCTGAAGCTGAAAACCTCGTACGATCTGTTGTTGACGCAACGACTGATCCTGACGCCCGAATTGGATGCCAACCTCTACAGCAAGGATGACCGCGATCGTGGGGTTGGTGCAGGGCTATCCGACGCATCCTTTGGCTTGCGCTTACGTTATGAAATCCGTCGCGAGTTCGCGCCCTACATAGGATTTAACGCAGTGCAAAAATACGGGAAAACTGCGGATTTTTCGCGTGCAGAAGGAACACCGGCACACGACTTCCAACTCGTAACTGGTGTGCGTATCTGGTTCTGAACTGTCTCTCCAGCCATGTCGAACCACTTGCACTACTGTCTGCATGGATAGACAGGAAAGACTTTACTCCATGCTTGTTTAAAATTTTGCAAAGGGAACCATGAATACTTTAAAGCGGGCATTGACAAGCCTGGGCACGCTCCTTGAATGGGAGATCATGAAACACGTAAAGATGGCGCTGGCCCTGCTGCTGGTGTTCACGCTTGGGGTGGGCATATTCATCGGGTCGGGTATATTCAACATTGCCGCAGACAGCCCACACTGGAAAATCACCTACGCGCTGTTGCAGGTCGCGCGTGGACGTTCTCTTGCCTATCATTCCTCAGGAATCACAGTACCTGCCAATCTCAATGACCCGCAGCTAATACTGAAAGGCGCCGGTCAGTACGCGGCAATGTGCACCAGCTGCCATCTGGCGCCAGGCAAGGAGAATTCCGAGCTGCGCCCTGGACTGTATCCCCAGCCACCCAATCTGAGCAAGGTTAGCGTAGACCCGCGCGTGGCATTCTGGGTGATCAAGCACGGCATCAAGATGAGCGCGATGCCGGCCTGGGGAATGAGCCACGATGATGCGACGATCTGGAGCATGGTTGCTTTCCTGCAGAAGCTGCCGGGCATGACGCCTGCGCAGTACCAGGAGATCGTTGCCAAGGCGCCGCCGGACGAAGACATGGGCCCGATGGACGGTGCAGCCATGCCGGCTCCAGGCGGCCACATGCATGGCGGACACACGCATGCCGGCGATTGATCCAGGCCAAATCTTGCGCGAGCCAGTTCACCCTTTTTATCACCCCTGTATAAGGAAAGCCGACATGCTGCTAAAATTTTCCCCTGTGTTTGCTTTGCTGCTCACCCTGAGTGGCACCGCCGTTGCCGCTGCCGAGCATCACGGCACATCCGCAGGGCAAGCCAAACTTGCCTCTGCCGAATCCAGCCTGCCGCTGATCGACGGCGAAGTGAAAAAGGTGGACAAGGATGCCGGCAAACTGACCCTCAAGCACGGCCCCATCACCAACCTCGGCATGCCGGCCATGACCATGGTATTCCGGGTCAAGGATGCTGCCATGCTCGAACAGGTGAAAAACGGGGACAAAATCCGCTTTGCCGCAGACAAGGTAGGTGGCGCGCTCACGGTGATGCACCTGGAGCCTGTGGATGAAGCGGGTAAAAATCCGCAAGTAAAATGACGCCGGCTGCCTGCATCTGCAAATTCTCCGAAAACAACCCGATGCTGGGCTATATTGTTATTTCATCAATGCGCGCCCGCATGGATTGCGTTCAAATCGATACCTTCTAGGGAGATTGCATCATGTATGGTTTCAGCATTCAGCTCGACATGCCGTTTGACACCGCAGTAGAAAAAACCATCGAAGGCCTGAAGCAGGAAGGCTTTGGCGTGCTCACCGACATCGACGTCAAGGCCACCCTGAAGGCCAAGCTCAATCTCGACAAGCGCCCCTACCGCATCCTCGGCGCCTGCAACCCGCCGCTGGCCAATCGCGCCATCGATGCGGAAGCCGACATCGGTCTGTTGCTGCCCTGCAATGTCGTGGTGCGTGAAGAAGCAGACGGGAAAATCACCGTCGCCTTTCTTGATCCCGGCATCATGGCAAAGCTGGTCAGCAATCCGGAAGTACAAGCGGTTGCCAGCGAAGCGCGTAGCCGACTGGAACGCGTGCGCGACAGCCTGAAGGCATAAGTCATGCACCACCAGCCGCGGCAGCATATTGAAAGGAGCACGACATGTATGGATGGGATCACGGCAGCTGGATGTTCGGTGACGGCGGTGGCTGGATGATTTTCGGCTGGTTCTGGATGGCACTCATTGGCTCATTGGGCTGGTACCCATCCTGCTGTTGTTCGCTCTCGTCAAATATCTGTTCGGCAATCGGGAATCCGGCGCGTGTCCCACGGGAGAAACGCGCCGGGCAGCGCTGGATATTCTGGATGAAGCGTATGCACGCGGGGAATTGACACGCGAGGCCTACTTGCAAAAACGCGATGATCTGAACCAGAAATAGGTGTCCGGTTACAAAAAACACAAGGTTTCGAATCAACTCTCGCCGGACGTCTTCCGCCTATGACCTTTGGCACTCTCGGTAGTGATCGGGGACATACTCCAAACCTTCAAATTTCCGTCACAAAATTGTCGCCATTAGTCGCGAAACTGGCGGCATGGATGACGATGACCTGCTACTACAGACATTTTCTACTCGCCCGTTGCCATTGCGGATTGCATTGGTAACGGAGACGTATCCGCCGGAAATCAATGGCGTGGCAATGACGCTGGGCCGGCAGGTGGCGGATCTGCAACAACGCGGGCACCAGATTCAGCTGGTGCGTCCACGCCAGACTGCGCGTGACCTGGCAGCGTCCAGCGCCAGCCTGGAGGAAGTGCTCAAGCCCGGCGTGGCGATTCCGCGTTACGCCGGGCTGAAAATGGGCTTGCCTGCCAAATCGGCACTGACCCGGCTGTGGAGTCTGAAACGGCCTGATCTGGTGCATATCGCCACCGAAGGACCGCTGGGCTGGTCGGCCCTGGTGGCGGCCAACAAGCTGCGCATCCCGGTGAGCACGGATTTCCACACCAACTTCCACAGCTACAGCCAGCACTATGGCATCGGCTGGCTGCGTCGCCCCATTCTGGCGTATCTGCGCAAATTTCATAACAAGTCATGCGTGACGCTGGTACCCACCGAGGGTATCCGGCGCGAATTGCAGGTGCACGGCTACGGCAATCTGGAGGTGGTGGCACGCGGCGTGGATACCGAACTGTTTTCCCCGGCACACCGCGATGCCAGCCTGCGCGCCGGCTGGGGCGTGGATGAGGCGACCCAGGTGGTGTTGCATGTTGGCCGCCTCGCGCCGGAAAAAAATTTGAATCTGGTATTCGCTGCCTTTGCCGCGATGCATCAATGCAATCCCCGCACACGTCTGGTGCTGGTGGGCGACGGCCCGGATCGGGCAACGTTGCAGGCAGCGTATCCGCAGGCGGTATTTTGCGGCATGCGCAGCGGCGTGGATTTGTCGCGCCACTATGCGTCGGCGGATGTGTTCCTGTTCCCCAGCCTGACCGAAACCTTTGGCAACGTGACCATCGAGGCCATGGCCAGCGGCCTGGCGGTGGTGGCATACAACTATGCAGCGGCAGGGGAACTAATCCGCCACAACGGGAGCGGGGTGCTGGCCGCCCATGATGACGCGGAAGCTTTTATTGCGCAGGCGGCGCGTCTGGCGGCTGACCCCGCGCTGGCACAACGCATGGCGCAGGCAGCGCGCCATGCCGCCCAGAAAATGAGCTGGGACAGCATTCACGACCGTTTTGAGCAGGTGTTATACGCAATCGTGGCGAAGGAGGGGCGCGATGATACGACTCGACTGGCACTGGCAAACACTCGCTGAGTGGGAGGCGCCGCTGGCCGCGCGCTTCAACCGGGCGCGGCGCTTTCGCGGGGTGGCCGACGCGTTCCGGCTGATCAGCCGCCTGGGCAACGGGGTATTCTGGTACACGCTGATGCTGGCGCTGCTGGCTTGGGATGGCTATGCGGCGGTTCCGGCCGTGCTCAACATGACGGGTGCCGGTCTGGTTGCGACACTGCTCTATACATGGCTGAAGGGCAAGACTTTGCGCCCGCGCCCATTCCAGCAGTTTGGCGATATTTTGTGCCTGACCGCACCGCTCGACCGTTTCAGCTTCCCGTCCGGACACACCCTGCATGCGGTGGCATTCAGTCTGGTGGCGGTGCATTACTACCCGGGCCTGATCTGGCTGGTATTGCCATTTACTGCGCTGGTGGCAGTCTCGCGCCTGATTCTGGGGCTGCACTACCCTACCGATGTGCTGGCTGGCATTGCACTGGGTAGTATGGTGGCAATGGCTTCGCTGCTGCTGTAAAAGCAATCGCCCGGCAACGGCTGACCGCGGCGGATTTGCAATGCCGGGCAATATGCTGACCGATTTCGTCCGCGCCATCGCGCAGCAGGGTGTCCGGGGTCGCCAGCAAATGGGGCTGGATATGCGCGTTCATTGCCCATTCGGAAGCCGCGTGAGTGAGTACCGGCAGGTTCAGCCACAGATGTTCATGGGCGGGAACAAAATGATGGTGGGCAATCACATCCACCAGCAGGTGGCTCTGGTAACCCAGCGCCAGCGCACGCCGGACATCGCTATCCGCCTCGCGCATCATGCGCAGGGCACTGTCCCAGTCATGCGTATTGTTGAAAGCCTGGGTACCCACGTGTTTGCCCACCAGCGCCAGATCGGGCAGACACGCCCCGGCCATGACCAGCCTGGGATAGCGCCATGCTGCATGGCGTAACCTGGGGTCGAGCAGCGACACCCCCCACAGCAGCCACTGCGCAAAAAATACGTGGGTATAAAGTCCCCACGCCAGCGCGTCGTGTGACTGGCACAGCAGCGGGATGCTCCACAACAATACGCGCATGGCCTGTTTCATTCGCAACAGGCTAAGGCGTGCCTGCGACAGTGCGGTTAAATCCGGGTGAAGCCTTGATGAAAGCAGGATGGGTTCGCGCTGTTATAATCCGCCGGTTATTTCATTCTTACGGCTTACACAATGTCTGCTCTGATTTGCGGCTCGCTCGCGTTTGATTCCATCATGGTGTTTCAGGATCACTTCAAGCACCACATCCTGCCGGAGAAGATTCATATCCTGAATGTGTCGTTCCTGGTGCCGGAAATGCGCCGCGAGTTCGGCGGCTGCGCGGGCAATATCGCCTACAACCTCAAACTGCTCGGTGGCGACCCGCTGATCATGGCAACCTGCGGCGAAGATTTCGCGCCCTACGCAGCACGCCTGGACGGGTTGGGCATCGCCCGGACCCACATCCGCCCGGTACCCGGCAGCTTCACCGCACAGGCATTCATCACCACCGATCTGTCGGATAACCAGATCACCGCATTCCACCCCGGCGCAATGAACCAATCGCACCTCAACCGCGTGCAGGATGCCCGCGGCGTCACCCTCGGCATCGTCTCGCCGGATGGCCGCGATGGCATGTTGCAGCACGCAGAGCAGTTTCATGCGGCAGCCATCCCGTTCATTTTTGATCCGGGTCAGGGGATGCCAATGTTCAATGGCGAAGAGCTCACGCATTTTGTCGACCTGGCCGATTACGTAACCCTCAACGACTACGAAGCAGAGCTCCTGCAAACGCGTACCGGAAAGTCCCTGGACGAGCTTGCCAGACGGGTGCGCGCGCTCATCGTGACGCGCGGCGAACAAGGCTCCAGCATCCATGCCGGTGGCGGCGTGATCGAGATTCCCTGCGCCAAACCGGTGGCCGTGGTGGATCCCACCGGCTGTGGCGATGCCTACCGCGCCGGGTTGCTGTACGGCATTGAAAACGGCATGGACTGGGCCACCACCGGACGGCTCGCCAGCCTGATGGGGGCGCTCAAGATTGCACGGCAGGGCGCACAGAATCACCTGCACAGCCGTGACGAAATTAGCGCTCTGTTTCACGCGCAGTTTGGCTATACCTTGAACTAAGCCTGTATTGGGCTGTCTTTGCAAATGTCAGATTAATACGCAGGAGTCCTATCATGAATCCATTCAAATTAGCTGCATTTGGCCTGGCTGCCGTACTCACCCTGGGCGGGTGTGCCAGCGGCCTCGGTAGCCGTGACTACAGCCGCGACCAGGCACGCGGCGCGCAGGAAGTACGAACCGGCGTGGTGGTGGAAGTGCGCAATGTAAACATCGAGGGCACCAAAACGCCGATCGGCGCCGGCGCCGGCGCAGTGGTCGGTGGCATCGCTGGGAGCCAGGTTGGGCGTGGCAACGGCAGCATTGCCGGGGCAGTGCTCGGCGCCGTGGTGGGCGGGCTGGCTGGTTCGGCAGTCGAAGAAGGCGTAACCCGGCAACAAGGCCTGGAAATCACCGTCAGGCTGGATTCCGGCCGCACCATTGCCGTCACCCAGGGAGCAGATGAATACTTTCGTCCCGGAGACCGCGTACGCGTGTTGAGCGAAGGTGGCACCACCCGCGTCACGCGCTGATTCGCCAAGCGCAATCCCCTGGCCTGAGAGCAGGTTTTTCTCCTGCGCTGCGTCACCGAATTTTCATTTGGCCGTAATTTCAGCGTCACGGGCGCTGCTTATTGTGCATTCCATTGTCACCAAAATGGAGTGCACAGCATGCCTGACCCGCAAATCCATGCACAAACCCGCAGCAAACCGCGCCTCTGCGTATCCCTGGCGCGCGCCAGCGGCGAAGTGCGCGAGGCCCAGCGCCTGCGCTACAAGGTATTTGCCGAGGAAATGGGCGCCCGGCTGGCCTCGCGCGAAGCCGGGCTGGATGAGGATGTTTTCGACGCCTATTGCGACCATCTGCTGGTGCGCGACAACGGCAGCGGAGAGGTAATCGGCACTTACCGCATCCTGCCGCCGCACCGCGCCAGGCAGATCGGCGGTTATTATTCCGAGCAGGAGTTCGACTTCACGCGTCTGGCACACTTGCGCCCGGGCATGGTCGAAATCGGCCGCTCCTGTGTGCATCCGGATTATCGTGGCGGCGCTGTCATCACGCTGCTGTGGTCGGGGCTGGCGGACTATCTGCGGGCACGTGATTACAGCTACCTGATTGGCTGCGCCAGCGTGAGCATGGATGACGGCGGCCATACTGCGGCCAGCCTGTACAACACCCTGGCGCAAACCCGCCTGGCACCGGTGGAATGGCACGTGTTTCCGCGCAATCCCCTGGCGCTTGGCCAGCTTGATGGCAGCCGCCAGGTGGCCATCCCGCCGCTCATCAAGGGCTATCTGCGTGTGGGCGCTTATGTATGCGGAGAACCGGCATGGGACGCGGATTTCAATACCGCCGACCTGATGCTGCTGCTGTCCATTAAACAGATGAACCAGCTTTACGCACGCCACTTCATGAGCAAATAAGGCTGCGATCACGCGCCGCTCCGGGCACAATTGGATTTTTGCTTTGTGGGGACGGGTAATGCTGCGCGTGCTGCGCCTGGGTGGCGTCGTTGTACTGGTGTTGGTAGGGCTGCTGATACTGGCCGGGATATTCCCGTGGGCCAGCCGCGCGGCGCGCGCGGCACTGACGATGCGCTGGTCACGCATCCTGCTCGCCACCCTGGGCATCCGTTTGCGTGTGTCCGGCACCGCGCCGGAGGTAGCGGACGGCGGCGTGATGTTTGCCGCCAACCATCTGTCCTGGCTGGATCCATTTCTGGTGCTGGCGCATTGTCCGGCGCATTTTGTCGCCAAGTCCGAGGTGCGCAGCTGGCCGGTGCTGGGGTGGCTGGCGGCACAATCCGGCACGCTGTTTATCGAACGTGAGCGGCGCCAGGATGTGGCCAGGATTAGCACCGCTTTCACTCGGCTATTACGCGCAGGTGAGAATGTCGGCCTGTTTCCCGAGTCCACCACTGGCGACGGCACGGCGCTCAACCCGTTCAAGCCCGCGCTGTTGCAGGCGGCGTGCGCCGCTGGCGCACGCCTGTGTCCGGTGGCGATTCGCTATGTCGATCAAGCGGGCCGCGCGCATCCGGCGCCGATCTGGGTGGGCGAGATGAGCTTTGCGGATTCCATCCTGCGCATCGCGGCCGCACGCGGCATCGTCGCCGAACTGACTTTTTGTCCGTGCATGGCAGGTGCCCACCAGACCCGGCGCGCGCTCGCGCTACAGGCCGAGACAGCTATTGCCAGTGTGTTGTCCCTGTCAGTCCCGCGCATTCCACCTGAAACACCTGCCGATCCTCCAGGCGCAATGCAGTGAGGCGGCCTCCCCACAGGCAGCCGGTATCCAGCGCCATGCAGTCGGATTCCACGCGCAGCCCCAGCGCCGACCAATGGCCGAATACGATCGGGCTGCCCGCACTGGCCCGCCCCGGCACCTGAAACCACGGCAAGCAACCGGGTGGCGGCTGCCCCGGGCTGCCCTTGGTCTTGAATTCCATCGTCCCGTCCAGTGTGCAAAAACGCAACCGGGTCATGGCGTTGGTAATCAGGCGCAAACGGTCAATCCCCTTGACATTCTCGTCCCAGCGATTCGGACGGTTGCCGTACATGTGCGCCAGAAACCCCCGGTAATTGGGCGCTTGCAAGCGCTCCTGCACCTCGGCTGCCAGCATCAGCGCCTGCGCCGTGGTCCACTGCGGCAACAGCCCGGCATGCACCATAAAATAACCTTCCCCGGTGTGCGCCAGTGGCCGGTGACGCAGCCAGGCGAGCAGTTCGTCGCGGTCGGGCGCGGTGAGGATGCCGCCCAGCGTGTCGTTGCGATGGGGCTTTACAAAATTCTCTGCGACTGCCAGCAAGTGCAGGTCGTGGTTGCCCAGCACGGCGGTCACACCATTCCCCATGGCACGCGCCCAGCGCAGCACGGCGAGCGAATCGGCACCGCGGTTGACCAGGTCACCCACCAGCCAGATGCGGTCATGCGCAGGGTCAAAGCGGATCTTTTCCAGCAATAACTGCAAGGCCTGAAAACAGCCCTGCAAGTCGCCGATGGCGTAGGTGCTCATGGCAGCAAACCCAGGCTCGGTGGTTGAACGCTTAATTGGTGATTTAAATCCATGGCAGTTGCGCTTTCTCGGTAAGTCATGATTGCCTGTTCAACAATCCCGCTACCGAATCTGGGTTAAAATTGCCACCCTGTCCCGTTGTGGTTTCTCATGCTGTCTCATCTCAATCCCCCCCAGCGCGAAGCGGTCAAATACCTGGATGGCCCGTTGCTGGTACTGGCCGGCGCCGGCTCGGGCAAGACCCGCGTCATCACCCAGAAAATCGTCTATCTCATCGAAGAATGCGGTTACGCGCCGCAGCATATCACCGCCATCACCTTCACCAACAAGGCTGCGCGCGAAATGCAGGAACGCGTCGCCAGGCTGCTGCAGGGCAAACCCGCCAGGGGATTGACGGTATGCACCTTCCACGCACTCGGCGTACAGATCCTGCGCCAGGAAGCAGGACGGCTCGGCTACAAACCGCAGTTTTCGATTCTCGATTCTGCGGATGCGATGCAGATTGTAAACGAGATACTGAAAACCACCGACAAGCAGGAGATCCGCCGTGCGCAATGGCGCATCTCGGCGTGGAAAAATGCGCTGGTTTCGCCCACTGCCGCCTTGGACATCGCTGCTACTGACATCGACGCCACCTATGCCAAGATTTATCTGCGTTATCAGGACACCCTCAAGGCCTACCAGGCGATGGATTTCGACGATCTGATCCGTCTGCCCGCCGAATTATTCGCCAGCGACGCCGAGGTGCTGGAAAAATGGCGCAAAAAACTGCGCTACCTGCTGATGGACGAATACCAGGACACCAATGCCTGCCAGTATCAGATTGTAAAACTGCTCACCGGCGTGTCCGGCGCCTTCACTGCGGTAGGCGACGACGACCAGGCCATCTACGGCTGGCGCGGCGCGGACGTGAAAAACCTGCACCAGCTGCACGAAGATTATCCGCGCCTGAAAGTGATCCAGCTTACCCAGAACTACCGCTCCACGATACGCATTCTGCGTGCCGCCAACAGCGTCATCGCCAACAACACGCGGCTCTACGACAAACAGCTGTGGAGCGAGCACGGCCATGGCGACCCGCTGCACGTCATGGCCGCCAGGGACGAGGAGGAAGAAGCGCAAAACGTGGTGATGCGGCTGCTGGCGCATAAATTCGAGCATCGCACGCGCTATGGCGACTACGCTATCCTCTACCGTGGCAACCACCAGGCGCGCGTGTTCGAGCAATTCCTGCGCAATGAAAAAGTGCCTTATGTGATGTCCGGAGGACAGTCGTTTTTCGAGAAGGCCGAGATCAAGGACATCATCGCCTACATGCGGCTGCTGGCCAACAGCGACGACGACCCGGCCTTCATCCGCGCGGTGACCACGCCCAGGCGCGGGGTGGGTGCGGCGACGCTGGAGAAGCTCGGCGAATATGCCGGCCAGCGCCATGTCAGCCTGTTCGAAGCGGCCTTCGAGGCAGGCTTCCAGAGCCAGCTACCGGCACGCCAGCTGGAGCCGTTGATCGAGTTCTGCAATTTCATCAACGCGCTGGAATTTCGCGTGCGCAAGACGCCCGCCGCCGAGATCATGGCCGACCTGCTGAAGGCGATAGCTTACGAAACCTATCTGTTCGACAGCGAGGAAACCCGCAGTGCGCAGAACAAATGGAACAACGTGCAGGAGTTCGTCGGCTGGCTCGGCAAGAAGGGCGAGGAGGACGGCAAGGACGTGATCGCGCTGACCCAGACCATCGCCCTCATCACGCTGCTGGAAAACCGCGACGACGCCGAGATCGATGCGGTGCGCATGTCCACCATCCACGCCGCTAAGGGACTGGAATTCGGGCACGTATTCCTGGTCGGCGCCGAAGAAGACATCCTGCCGCACCGCGAAGCGGTCGAGAACGGCACGCTGGAGGAAGAACGGCGCCTGATGTATGTCGCCATCACCCGCGCCGAACGCTCGCTGACCATCAGTTTTTGCAAGAAGCGCAAACGCGCCGGGGAGTTTCAGCTCTGCGAGCCGTCGCGCTTCATCAGCGAGATTTCCCAGGAAGATGTGCGCAAGACCGGGCAAGACGCCGACCCGGCGGAGCAGCGCCAGCAGGGTAACGCGCGCCTGGCGCAGCTCAAGGCGATGCTGGCGGGGAAGTAGTCGCGCGCTTGCCGGCGCCCGCTTTATGATGCATTTGCTCGCTGATATGGCGCGCATCTGTCTGCGCCTGCGCGATCTGCTCCGGCTTCAGCTGTCCCACCACGCTTTCACGCGCTCTGACTGCGTCGTCCTTACCCTGCGCGGCAGCCAGATTGAACCACATATAAGCCTTGACCTTGTCCACCGGCGTACCGATGCCGAAACGATACATCTGGCCCAGCCGGTATTGCGCCTCCGGGTTGCCGCGGCTGGCCGGCATCTCGATCCATTTCAGCGCAGCCTGATAGTCCTGTACCAGGCCGCGGCCATCAAGCAGTGCGGTGCCATACAGGAACTGTGCTTCGGAATTGCCCTGATGCGCGGCTTTTTCGAACCACTTGGCAGCCTTGGTCACGTCGACGATCACGCCCTCGCCATTGGCATACATTTTTCCGAGTCGTAGCTGCGCATCCGCATCGCCCTTGAGTGCCTGTGCCGACAGCCTGGAGAACTGCCGATCTGCGACAGTAAGGTTGCTTGCATCGGATGCCGGGGCAGGGTTCAGCCGGACACGCACCAGCCACAACGTTATCCCCAACAGCACGAGCACCAAAAAGACGATTTTGAACGGGCTATAAATCCAGAAACGCGCGCGGCATTCGCGACAGCGCAGCGGCGTGTAGATTAGACGCTGCACCAGCGTATCCCCCGCGTGGGCAGAGGAGCCGCGCAGTTTGGCGCTTCCGCACGCAGGACAGTTCCTGTACATGAGCGCGGCGCCAGACAAGTCAGTCGCCCTTGTAATGCTTAACCATCACGCGCCAGCCTGGTGGTGATTAGCCAGCCTTTTTGGCCGCTGCCGCCGGTTTGGCGGCCGGGGCGGTACCTGCGGCCGGGGCAGCCGGCGGGGTAAATTTAGCTCCGGCAGCATCCGCCATATAGGCCACGGCACGGGCGATTTCGATATCGGACAGATCCGGGTTGCCGCCGCGTGGTGGCATCTGGCGGATACCTTGCTCCGCATGCTTGATCAGGGTGTCGTAGCCTTGTTTGATGCGCGGCCCCCAGTCGGCCTTGTTGCCGAACTTGGGTGCGCCCAGCGCACCAGGGGTATGGCAAGCGGTACACACTTCGTCAAATACCTGCTTGCCTTCTTTTTCCACGCGCGGCGCGCTGGCGTCGACAATGTTCAGATCGCCAACCGGCTTGATGCGCGCCAGCGTAGCCTTGTCATTGTATGCAAGCGAATCTTTTTCACCATGACTGCCCTCAATCTTGGCTATCAGACCGAGTATAAGTGCAATGGCAATAATGGGCGCAAACATCCCCGCCCATAGCGCAACAAAAAATTGTTGCGGCGTTGTTTTGGTCATCTTGGCGTGATCATCGCTCATGCTTGCTTCCTTAACTTGGCGGAAAAAAGTTTAAAACGCGGATTATAGCGGCAAAAGCCGAGTTGGCAAAAGCACCTGATATAGACGCTGGGTGCGAAAATCGCTATTCTTGACAGTTCTCGCGCCCATAGCTCAGATGGATAGAGTATTGGTTTCCGAAGCCAAGGGTCGCAGGTTCGAATCCTGCTGGGCGCACCACACCTTGCAATCCCATCCGGCGGAGCTCACATGGCAGGACTGGACAAAAACACCCCTCAGCCCACTGAAATCAAGCTGCACCAGAAATCGCGGGTGATGGAAATCGCCTTCGCTGATGGCAGCCGATTCCATTTGCCTTATGAATTCCTGCGCGTGTATTCACCCTCCGCCGAAGTGCGCGGCCACGGCCACGGCCAGGAAGTATTGCAGGTGGGCAAGCTGAATGTAGAAATCACCGGTATCGAGCCGGTCGGCAGTTACGCCGTGCAGCCCATTTTTTCGGACGGCCACGACACCGGAATTTTTTCCTGGGATTACCTTTACGAACTGGGTCAAAACCAGGACACGCTGTGGGCGCGCTACCTGCAAAACCTGTCCGCTGCGGGCGCCTCACGCGAGCCCATCCCCGGTTTTGAAGAGCGTCCCAAGACCAAATAAACATGAATGACTATTTCGCCGTAGACTGGGGCGAAACCGGCACCGGCAGCGCACCTTTCAAAGTCGTGCTGATCAATCCCTACGAGCTCGGCCGCCAGTCCTTTAACCTGGCTGCCCCGGCAGCGTTGTTGAAGGCTGCCGGGTGCGAGGTCGCCTGTCTCGACCTGACACTGCAAAAGCTGGAACCCGGCACCCTGCGCGGCGCAGGACTGGTGGCCATCCACCTCGGCATGCACACCGCCACCCGCATCGCCATCGCCGCGCTGCCGAAAATCCGCGCACTGGCGCCCAGCGCGCACCTCGCCATGTACGGCCTGTATGCGCCGATGAACGCAGACCTGCTGCGCGGACTGGGCGTACACACCCTGCTCGGCGGCGAGTCCGAGCCGGCCCTGATGGCGCTGGCTGAACGCCTGCGCGACGGTGATATCAGCGCGCAAAGCACGCCGATGGTGCAGCTCGCCAAAGTGGAATTTTTGCTCCCGGACCGCAGCGGATTGCCCAAACTTACCCGTTACGCCCACCTCAACCTGCCCGACGGCGGCAAAAAAGTCGTCGGCTTCACCGAGACCACGCGCGGCTGCAAGCACCTGTGCCGGCATTGCCCGGTGGTGCCGGTGTATCAGGGCAGGTTCCGCCCGGTGCAGGTGGACGTGGTGCTGGCCGACATCGAACAGCAGGTGGTGGCAGGCGCGCAACACATATCCTTCGGCGACCCGGATTTTTTCAACGGCCCCACCCACGCCCTGCGCGTGCTGGAAACCATGCACCGGCGTTTTCCCAACCTCAGTTTCGACGCCACCATCAAGATCCAGCACCTGCTTGACCACGCCGACCTGCTGCCCAGGCTGCGTGACTACGGCTGCCTGTTCATCACCAGCGCGGTGGAGTCGGTGGACGATGCCGTCCTTGAGTATCTGGACAAAAACCATACCCGCGCCGGCTTCGAACGCGCGCTCGGCCTGTGCCGCACGAACGGCATTTTCCTCGCGCCCACCTTTGTGCCCTTCAACCCGTGGACGACGCTGACCGGCTACATTGATCTGCTGGGCGAACTGCTGCGCCTGAAACTGGTGCAAGCGGTGCCGCCGGTACAGCTCGCCATCCGTCTGCTGGTGCCGCAGGGCTCCTATCTGCTGCAGCTTTCCGGCTTTGCCGACAGGCTCGAAGCCTTCGACCCGGCGTTGCTGGGCTACCCCTGGCGTCACGCCGACCCGCGCGTGGACGCCCTGCAGCAACAGGTCATGAGCACCGCGATGCAGATGGAAAACGCACCGCGCGGCGAGGTGTTTCGTGCCATCTGGCTGCTCGCCCATCGCGCCGCAGGGCTCCCCGCACCAACGCTGGAACACGCCGACTTCGGCGAGACCATCGCCCACCTGTCCGAGCCGTGGTACTGCTGCGCCGAACCCACCGACCAGCAATTGCAGTCATTTTGAAAAAACAGACAGGATTAACAGGATTTCCTGGCAAATGAAAGCACAAGCGCATGGTATGGACTGCCCTGTAAATCCTGCAAAAAATCCTGTTCATCCTGTCCCTGTTTTGCCCGTACCGCGGGTGCTGTTGTTGCTGCCGGTTGCCAGTTACCGCAATCAGGATTTCCTCGACGCCGCGCACCACCTGGGTGTGGAAGTAGTCAGCGGCGCCGACCACTGCCATCAGCTCGCCCCGCAACGCGGACTGAGTCCCATCCTGTCATTGCATTTCGACCAGCCCGAGGCCGCTGCTACGCAGGTGCTGGCGTCGCTGGGGCGGCGCGTGGATGCGGTACTGGCGGTGGACGATGCAGGCGTCGAACTGGCCGCCCTGCTGCGCGAAAAACTCGGCCTGCCCGGCAATTCGCCGGAGGCGGTGCGCCCCACCCGCGACAAGCTCGTCTTTCGCCGGCTGCTGCAGCAAAACGGCCTCAACTGCCCGGCGTTTCACCACCTCGCCAGCGAACCGGAGGCGCGCGCGCGCGCAGCGCAGTTGCGCTATCCGGTGGTGGTCAAGGCACGCCGGCTGTCCGCCAGCCGCGGCGTGATTCGCGCCGATGACGCCGAGGATTTGTTGCAGCAAGTGCGCCGGGTCAGCCGCATCCAGTCTATTGCCGACCGCGACGCCAGCGAACTGGGCCTGATCGTCGAAAGCTTCATCCCCGGCAGCGAACATGCCCTCGAAGGCCTGCTGGAAAACGGCCAGCTGCGCGTGCTGGCGCTGTTCGACAAGCCCGATCCGCTGGACGGCCCGTATTTCGAAGAAAGCATTTATGTCACGCCGTCGCGGCTGTCCGATGAGCTGCAGACCGCCATCGCCGACAGCGTGCAACGCGCCTGCGCTGCCGCCGGACTCAGCCACGGCGTCATTCACGCCGAAATGCGCGTGAACGACGCCGGCGTGTGGCTGCTTGAAATCGCCGCGCGCTCCATCGGCGGCCTGTGCGGGCGCATGTTGCGCCGGCGCCTGGGCATGACATTGGAAGAACTCATCCTGCGCCATGCCTTGGGGCTGCCGATTACCCAACCCGAACATAGCGACGCCACTGGCGTGATGATGATCCCGGTGCCCGCGCGCGGCATTTACCAAAACGTGAGTGGGCTGGAAGCCGCACGCGGCGTGCCGCACATCGAAGACATCCGCATTACCGCTGCCCCCGGCCAGCGCATTGCGTCCGCCCCGGAAGGCGCCAGCTACCTCGGCTTCATCTTCAGCCGCGCTGCCACTTCTGCAGCAGCCGAAGCCGCGCTGCGCACCGCCCATGCCGAACTGGTTTTTGATATCCAGCCCGACGTGGCGCTGACCAAAAGTCCAACCCGATGAGCCTGTGGAAAAGCGTAGCACAAGGCATCCAGGCCGCCACCGGCGCAGCATTCCCTATCCAGCGCACCACTCCGGTCGGCGGCGGCTGCATCAACGCCGCCTGGTGCATCGAGAGCGGCACAACGCGTTATTTCGTTAAAACCAACAGCGCTGCCAAACTGCCCATGTTCGAGGCGGAAGCAGCCGGTCTCGCCGCACTCGCCGCCAGCCACACCCTGCGCGTGCCGCATCCCGTCTCCAGCGGCGTGGCGGGCAACGAAGCATTTCTGGTGCTGGAATGGCTGGATCTGGACGGCCACGGCAGCGCCGCACAACTCGGACAACAACTCGCCGCGCTGCACCGGACCAGCGCACCGCGCTTCGGCTTCGCGTCCGACAACACCATCGGTGCCACCCCTCAGCACAATCCCTGGACCGACAACTGGATAGACTTCTGGCGCGACCAGCGCCTGGGATTTCAACTCGAACTGGCCGCGCGCAACGGTTTCGGCGGCAGCCTGCAAAGCCAAGGCGAGCGCCTGATGGGAAAATTCGCCGGCCTGTTCGACGGCTACCAGCCGCAACCCTCGCTGCTGCACGGCGACCTGTGGAGCGGCAACTACGGCTATACGCAAGCGGGCGAACCCGTCATCTTCGACCCCGCTGTCTATTATGGTGACCGCGAAGCGGATATCGCCATGACCGAACTGTTCGGCGGCTTCCCGGCTGATTTCTACTCAGCTTATCGAGAGGCTTGGCCACTGGATGCAGGTTATTCGGTACGCAAAAATCTCTACAACCTATACCACATCCTCAACCACGCCAATCTGTTCGGCGGCAGCTATGCGCGACAGGCGGAGGGGATGATGGAGCGGCTGTTGAGAGAATTAGCTTAGGCAGCACAGCCCGGAATCCCCTTCTGCGTCGCTTCGTCTGAGCCGGTCGGGCGGGAGGTTCAGGCGAGCACTGTCCGAGCTCCGCAGCAGCTTGCGGGTTGTGCAAGCTGTCAGGGCGAGTTGCGCAGCCCCCGTCTGACCGGCTCAGACGAAGGCATCCCGAAGGGACGGCGCAGTGGGGTGGCCTTCTTTTGGGTTACCTTTTCTTGGCCACACAAGAAAAGGTGACTAGCCGCCGGGCTACCCCCGGCAAGCTATGCTTAAGCGATACATGTCGAATAGGCGCGCCATCTTTTTTGGAATATCACAACACAAGACGCACCCCCTTTTAGCTCATTGGCATGAGTTAATGCAAGACCCTGGCATTACGCATTACGCATTACGTGTCTTTCGTGGATAAATCGGCGTTTTTAGGTTAAACGCTACGCACTGGGCCGGGATATTGCGCGACGAGCGGATCTGCAGTCCAGCAAGGTGATGCCTTCGATCAGCACCTGGCCACCCGGTTGCCCGGCAGCTCATAGCAGCAAGTGTGTATCCAGTAACAACTTCAGGCATCGTTACCAAACAGTTGTTCGATTCCCGCGCTGCCCATCCGGTCAAAATCGTCCGGCACCTCAATTTCACCCGCCATGAAACCGATACGTTGCATCTGCCCGGCTGTCGGGGCATTCAATGCGGTGACCTTGACCAGCGGCTTGCCCGCTTTGGCAATGATGAACGACTCACCCTTGACGGCTTCTTCGACCAGCCGCGACAAGTGGGTTTTAGCTTCATGAATATTAACGGTGCGCATGGGGAGTCTCTTGTAAACCAGGTTCTGTTAGTCTGGTTTATGTTTTCACGTATTGCACTGGTGGCCTAAGCCGCCGCGTGTAATTCCTCACGCAACACCTTGCGCAGCGTATCCAGCGTAAGCGGCGCATCACCTGCCTGCATCGATATTTTTAGTGCCTCGTTGATAAGCGTCTGGTAGCCGCGACCTTCGGCTTCGGCGCGCGCGCGAAACGCCGCCAGCACCTCGTCGTCAATATAAATCGTGATGCGCGTCTTGCCCGCAGGATCAATCATCGCACCACGCTTGGCCTTGGAAAAATCGTATTCAGCTTTCATAAGTCCTCCGTTCATGGCTGGTTGCCAGGCGTGCAGAAATCAGATGAATTATATTTCCACGTTGCGTCCATACCACCGTCAACACCCGATTTTGCGCACCTACGCCAACTGTTCCAAACCGCGCCTCGCCCTGTGTCGCATCATCTTCATTCGTCAGCGCCATCGGGTCAAACAGCACCAGCTCGGCATCCGAAAATGAAATCCCGTGCTTCTTCAGGTTGGTGGCGGCTTTTGTCGGGTCGAATTCAACATGCATGAGCTAATTATGCATATATAGTATGCATAATGCAAAAACTTCGTTTGACGACCGGGCGATCGCAAGCGCAGCAACATTGGACCAACCCGCGTAAGGCGGTACGTAGGGTGCCAATAAGCGAAGCGCATTGCACCGGATGTCTTCATTCGGCGCAATAATGATTGCGCCCTACCGGACTTGTTCGTAAAGAATCGCAAGGGCAGTTCCACGGAAATCAATTGATTTGAACCCCTTCATTCTGGGCGATTAAAACCATAGTCGTACTCGTCACGCGGAAGCTGGCTCACGACAAGGGCTTTTTCTGTCGATCCAAGTGCCAAACGGAGATAGTTGGATTTCAACGCGCTCTCAGCATAGTCGAGTTGATGAGCCTCCCACGGGCCGAGCTCCCCATTTTCCTGCGTCAAGGCTGCACGCGCCGCTTGGATAAGATCGAGCACCTGTTGGTGTTTACCTTCGTACCCATCGGAAAGTTGTCCGAACATCGCATCGATATTTCCCGTCAAGTCATCGAACATAGTTGCACTTCCTTATAAGCAAATTATAACGACTAAGCTTACATCTTGATCAGCATGCCGTCCGCATAATCCCGCGCGCGAACAAACGACGCTTTCCCTGTTTAGAGTAGAGCCTGAGTGATAGCTTGTCTTTCCGCCTTGCGGGCCTGAAATAGACCGGCAGCAATGCCTCCAACACAAAGAAATACTGTAATTCCCAAGCGTAGCAACCGCTCAGGCGTGTACAGTCCGTTCGAGATTTCACCGACAATTATGGTGGCAACCACACCGTAGACAACTCCGAGAGCTATGGCTAAAGCTATGCCCGTTGGAAATTTGAATTTCGGAGCTATGTTTGCGCCAGCGGTAATAACGACAAACGGAGTAAAGAAGGCGTTTCCAAAATACTGGAGCACCTCAGGCGGAAGAGCCGCCAAGTAGTAGTAGACGCTGAGAGCACTGCCGCTGCCGCTGTCGTCAGAGCTTGTGCCGAGGTATTGAATAAGCAAGACAATCCAATGAATCGGAAATAGCACAAGAAATGCACAAAGCAAGGCGCCGGGCAGTACCGCAACCCACCTGAAAATATAGACCCGGCGCGACATTTTCTGCTCTACAGATTCCAATTGGGGTCTCCTATTCCGATGCTTGGCGTTCGAGTTCAGAGACGCGTCGCCGATAGACAAAGTGTCCCATGGGATGAAACGTTAGCAGGCTGTTGAAATTCGATTCATACGGTCAAATTGCGGCATTTTCGGTGTGCCAAAATCCCTTCCGACATCGAGGAAGTCGAATGTGGTGCGTTTTGAGAGGCAGTCATTTTTCAGAGCACTCTAACTATGCGAATTTCAACAGCCTGTTAGGCCACGCCGAAAACATGACCGCGCAACTCGGTCTCGAAGTCAGCCAACCACGCAATTCCATGCCCTGCTGAGTATTGGCGCGACACACCTGTGGACTTTCTTCGGACGATAACGGTGCCTGTGACAGCGTAAATACTCACGTTCGCTGGTTTGTATTCAATCTCTTTCAGATCGAAGTCGTCCTTAAAAAAACCAGCGTCAACAACCGTAGCCCAGAAATCTTGCTTTTCACTTTCTTGAAGGAGTGCCATTTTGTTTTTCTTTCGCTTAGCGACACACACGCTGCCACTCGTATTGATTGGTATAGGGATTCAAGACTTGCTGCTGCCAGCAATTTTGTGTCCCAAGTGGAGGCAACTGCGGGGGCTGAATAGGCTCAATCGACGGTGGTACGATGGGGCAGACCATAGGGGAGCAAATTGGAGGAATCTCCATGGTGCTACTGCATAGGGGTACATTTTCTCCATTCGTACATCGGCACACGCAGTTGTGCGCTTGCATCGGAAAAGGCGAACAGAGTTCCGAGAAGAACCAGGAGGATTGATGCTTGGCGTACAGCGCCCATGCTGCTCTCCTTTCGTAACCTAAAAAGCAACAGGGGTCCAGATTCACTTTAAACTCACTTTCAGAAAAGTGCCCCCTGGACCTTCCGCACAGTTTTGGATCAAATCTTGCCTTTTGCTGGTACAGCTGACAAGACACAAGGCAAGACTTGGCGCCATTGACCAGAGACTAGCCTCCGAAGATTCACGTTTTTATTTCTCATTAAGAATTTTTTTCTTTTGTGCATCAAACTCAGCTTCGCTGATGATGCCTTTCTTTCGTAGTTCGTCTAACTTGGTTAACTCCGTGTACACGTCCTTTGCTTTTTCAGGTTGTGCAATATTAACGTTGGATTGCCTAGTTTCATTTTCTTTGGTCGGCTGCCCTACACCATTGTTATATCCAGCCGTCCCTGGAAGACAATCAGCCCAAGCAAAACCAACTGCACAATCTACGGGGTGATGAGCACACCCGCCAAGTGCAAAAATGCCAACAAGAGCAAAAAAAGTAAAAATGATCTTTTTCATAGTTATTCTCTCCCTGAAAACAGAACATAAAGTATGTAGCAGAACATCAGGCTTAGCTTGTATCTACTGCGTGGTATGGCTTCGCAGCGTAGCCCGGTCATTTGCGCTATTGCATCCAAACCGAGCAACTGGAAACCACGGTTTCTACGCCACAAGCCCAGGACCAGCATCAAAACAAAGCTGACAAGCGAACCATGAACAGCTCATCAAAACCAAACCCGTACCATCGTCTGCGCCTCGCCCTCGCCGCGCGCGCGGATCTCCCCGATCCGGTAAACCGTCTCCCCCGCCGCAACCAGATTCTGCATCGCTGCCTCGGCATGTTCAGCGGCCACCACCACCACCATGCCGATACCGCAGTTGAAGGTACGGTGCATCTCGCTGTCTGCCACGCCGCCGTGTTTCTGCATCCAGTGGAATAGCGGCGGCATGTCCCACGACTGGACGTCGATATCCGCCATCAGATGTTCGGGCAGGATGCGCGGCACGTTGCCGGTCAGTCCGCCGCCGGTGATGTGCGCCATGCCTTTCACCGGCATGGCCTGCATCAGGGCCAGCAGCGGTTTGACATAGATGCGGGTGGGGGTCATCAACACGTCGCCCAAAGGACGGCCATGGAAATCGGCGTTCACATCGGCGCCGCTGATTTCGAGGATTTTGCGGATCAGCGAGTAGCCGTTGGAGTGCGCGCCGCTGGAGGCCAGCCCGAGCACCGCGTCGCCGGGACGGATGGTGCGGCCGTCGATGACCGCGTCACGCTCCACCACGCCCACAGCGAAGCCCGCCAGGTCGTATTCGCCGGCCGGGTACATGCCCGGCATTTCCGCGGTCTCGCCGCCGATCAGCGCGCAACCGGCCTGCTCGCAGCCCTGCGCAATGCCCTTGATGACCTGTTCCGCCACGTCCACGTCGAGCTTGCCGCAGGCGAAGTAGTCGAGGAAGAACAGCGGCTCGGCGCCCTGCACCAGGATGTCGTTGACGCTCATGCCGACCAGGTCGATGCCGACGGTGTCGTGCCGGTTCAGCTTGAAGGCGAGTTTGAGCTTGGTGCCGACGCCGTCGGTGCCGGACACCAGCACCGGGTTTTTGTATTTGGCGGGCAGGCCCATCAGCGCGCCGAAACCGCCGATGCCGCCCAGCACTTCCGGGCGCATGGTGCGTTTTGCCCAGGGTTTGATGCGGTCTACCAGGGCATCGCCGGCGTCGATATCCACGCCTGCGTCACGGTAAGAGAGGGAAGGTTTGTTGGGAGAAGTCACGGCAGGCTCGCGTTTTGATTGGGAAATTCATGCTATTTTACCGCAAATGAACGCTACCCGACCGAACCGCGATTTTGCCTGGATACTCGCCGCCGTGCTTGTCACGGGTGTGCTGCTGTACCTGCTCTCCCCCATTCTTACGCCATTTCTGCTGGCGGCGATTCTGGCCTATATCTGCCACCCCCTGGCGGATCGGCTGGAGCAGCTGAAACTGCCGCGCGGGGCGGCGGCAGGCATCGTGATCATCGTGCTGGGGCTGGTGTTTTTCCTGCTGGCACTGATCCTGTTGCCGATGATACAAACCGAAACCAGCCACTTCATTGCCAGTTTGCCGAAATACGTGGACTGGCTGCAAACCCGCGCCGCACCCTGGTTGCAGACCCGCCTGGGCATCACCTTGCCGGATGCCGCCGGGCTCAAGCAGCTACTGTCCGAGCATCTGCAAGGCGCGGGTAGCGCCGCTGGCAGTGCCGCAGGATGGCTGAAAACCGGTACGCTGGGCATAGTCAGCTTTGTCGCCAACCTGGTGCTGGTGCCGGTGGTGTTCTTTTATCTCCTGCGCGACTGGTGTGTAATGGTCAACTGGGCGGATGAACTGGTACCGCGCCGCTGGCACGCCAAAGTACGCAAGCTGGCCACGGAGATTGATGCAGTGTTGTCGGAGTTTTTGCGCGGGCAGCTCTCGGTCATGCTCATCATGGCGGTGTTCTACACCACCGGGTTGTGGATTGCCGGGCTGGATTATGCCCTGCCGATCGGCATTCTGGCCGGACTGCTGGTGTTCGTGCCGTATATGGGTGCGATCTCGGGCATGGCGCTGGCCACCCTGGCCGGACTGGTGCAGTTCTCCAGCCTGTCGGGCATGATTCCGGTATGGGTGGTATTCGGCATCGGCCAGCTGATGGAGGGCTATGTGGTGGTGCCGCGCCTGGTCGGCGAACGCATCGGCCTGCATCCGGTGATGGTGATTTTTGCGCTGCTGGCGTTCGGCGAAGTATTCGGTTTTTTCGGCGTGCTGCTGGCCCTGCCCATCTCCGCCATACTGCTGGTGGGACTGCGTCACATCCGGGCGGCCTATCAGCACAGCAGTCTGTATCAGGATTGAACGGTACAATCCCGGGAATGGCTGCTGCCCCCTCTCTCTGGCTGGGGCTGCGCGTGAATTGTGATTTCCGTGTCCCCGATATCAACACCCGGGTGCGTCCAGCCGGCGTTTCCAGGATAATGTGGCTTTTGCCACGATTGCTACTGCCATGACCACGCCGCTACTCGAATCCGCCATTCCCTCCCTGCAACTGCTGTCGCGTGGCAAGGTGCGCGATGTTTACGCGGTGGACGACCAGCGCCTGCTGATTGTCGCCAGCGATCGCCTGTCCGCCTTCGATGTGGTGCTGTCCACGCCGATCCCGGGCAAGGGCGCGGTGCTGACGGAAATCTCGCATTTCTGGTTCGGCAAGCTGGGGCACGTCATCCCCAACCACCTGACTGGCGACACGCCGGAATCGGTGGTGGCGGAAAACGAGCGCGACCAGGTGGCAGGCCGGGCGATGCTGGTGAGGCGCCTGCAACCGCTGCCGGTGGAAGCCATTGTGCGCGGTTATCTGGCGGGTTCGGGCTGGAAGGAATATCAGCGCCATGGCAGCGTTTGCGGCATCGCGCTGCCCGCTGGCCTGCAACAGGCGGGCAAACTTCCGCAGCCGATTTTCACCCCCTCCACCAAGGCGGCGATGGGCGCGCACGACGAGAACATCGATTTCGCCCGCGCCGAGCAACTGCTGGGTGCCGGCATCGCCGCCCAGGTGCGTGACGCCAGCATTGCCCTGTATACTCAGGCGGCGGCGTATGCGCTCACCCGCGGCATCATCATCGCCGACACCAAGTTCGAGTTTGGCGTGGATACCGCTGGCAAGCTGTATCTGATCGACGAAGTGCTGACCCCGGATTCTTCCCGCTTCTGGCCGGCCGATCAGTACCAGCCCGGCAGCAATCCGCCCAGCTACGACAAGCAGTTCGTACGCGACTGGCTGGAGGCCTCCGGCTGGAACAAGCAGGCGCCTGCCCCAGAATTACCTGTTGAAGTCGCTGCAAAAACCGGAGAGAAATATCGGGAAGCGGTAGCGCGCCTGACTACTTGAACTGCTTGTTCATGAAGGCCGTTACGATATCCAGCAGTTGTGCATGCATATCGGTGAAAAAATGGTCGGCATGCGCCACCTGCATCTGCTCTGATCCCGGCTTGCCCTGCAGCGCAGCTTTGCGTGCCGCCGCATTGTTCAGCACGTCGGGCAGGTCGTTCTGGCCATACAAATCCAGCACCGGCATGTTGACCTTGCGGTAATCCGCGCGGCTCGGCATGCCAATCGCGACCCATGCCTTGACCGCCGGGTCGGGCTTGTCAGAGAGATACACATAGCTCATGCGCGACCCCATGCTGTGCGAAACAAAACCGATTTTACTATAGCCCTTGGCCTTGAGAAAATCCACGGCCAGTTTCAGGCGTTGCGCCGCTTCCGGAAAGGTGGCCGGGTATGCCGCCGCTTTGGCCGCATTATCCAGCACCGGCATCTGCACCGACAGCGTGGTATAGCCACGGTCTGGCAACTGGCTGCGCTCCTCGCCGATGAAACCCCAGTCCGGATGGATACCCATCCCATGCACGATCACCAGGGCCGCTTTGGCATCCTTGGCTGGGGTGTAGAGCGTTAAAAACTTGTGCCCGTTAGACTGTTCCAGATAGACCGGGTCGCCCACCACCACACCGGGAACAACCTCGTCCGCCCACTTTTTCTCGCGCGCATAATCCGCCGCAAAGGCGCTGCTGGTCATCGCCAACAAAACAAACATCCACACTATGCGCATTCTGTTTCTCCTTCCCGGATTGAGCTTAAGTCAGACTCAAGGCCATCTTTATGCCCAGACTATAGAGCAGTATCGCAAAAATTTTCTTCAGCGTCGCAACGGGCAGCCTGTGTGCAGCGCGTGCGCCCAGCGGCGCAGTAAAAATACTCGCCAGCGCCACCAGTACCAGTGCCGGCAGGTAGACATAGCCAAGGCTATGTGCGGGCATGGCCGTGGCGTGCCAACCGGACAGAATGTAGCCCAGCGTGCCGGCCAGCGCGATGGGAAAACCGATCGCTGCGGAAGTGCCGATGGCCTCGTGCATTTTGGCGTTGCACCATAGCAGAAACGGCACCGACAGCGTGCCGCCGCCGATGCCTACCCAGCTCGACACCATGCCGATCACATTGCCCACGACAAACATCGCGGCGCTGCCGGGCAAGCCGCGATGGGCCTGCGGCCTGATGTTGAGTAGCATCTGGGTGGCGGCGTAAAACAGGAACGCGACGAAAAAATACTTGAGAAACGTGGCAGGCAACAAGGTCGCGAGCAGGGCGCCGAGCAGCGTGCCGGTAACTATCCCCGGACTGATGCGACGCAGCGCAATCCAGTTGACCGCCCCGTGCGCATGATGCGCACGCACGCTGGAGAGTGAAGTGAAGGCGATGATCGCCAGCGAGGTGGCCAGCGCAAACAGCAGCACGCGATCAGCGGGGAATCCCTCGGCAGTGAAAATAAACACCAGCACCGGCACCATCAGCAGCCCGCCGCCCACGCCCAGCAAGCCCGCCACAAAGCCCGATACCAGACCCAGCGCGAGGTAGTGCGGAAGATAAGGACTCACGCCGGTGCCTAGATTTGCGCTTTCTGGCGCATGGCTTCTTCGTTGAACGCGCCGTCTATCTTGTGCACGATGTCTTCCACCATGCGGAAACCCTCTACCGGCGCGTCGTCTTTCATGTAGAACAGCCGGATCGGTCCCAGGGTCTTGATGGCCTGGGCGCGTTCAATGGCGTCTGCCGGTGTGGCCAGGCCGCTGTTCTGATACATGTCGGCGATGACTTTCCCCGCGAGCGGGTTTTTGTGCGAACCGTTACGTGCCGCCTCCAGGGTGGCCATCGCATCGCCATCCATGACGTCATATTTGGAATGGCTGCCAACATAAGTCAAAAGTTCAATAAAAGTCATATGTAACTCCTTAATGTTGCATGATAAGTCCGTCGCGCAGACTGGCGCCGCAAGCCTTTTCGACACGCTCGATGTAGTACATCAAATCCAGCGGCATGGTCACGCCGTCCAGCAATTGTAGCGGAAACAGGTCACACGCCAGCAGCACGTCGCAGGCGCTGAGCGCGCCGCCGACATAAAAGCGCTGACGGCCCAAATGACGCGCCAGCTCAGCCAGCCGGGACTGCGCTGCAAACTGGTTGAAGCCATCGTAGCGATCATTGGACAACGCCTCCACACTCATGCCAAAGCGGTGCTCGATTTGTGCTTTATAAGCCGCCTGCATCGCCGGGTCAGCGCCAATATCGGCAAATGCGGGTGCCACTGGCGCATACAGCCTGACCAGCAGATGTTCGACTGATTGCCGCCAATCCAGCAGCGCCTGCCAGGCGGCCGGTTCAACCAGGCCGTCAAAGATCGGCCTGCCCCCAACCCAGCCATCCAGCTGGCGCAATATTGCCAGCGAATCCGTATGCAAGCTGCCGTCCGCCAGACATAACACCAGATCGGCGTGGGCAATGCCCAGTTCAAAAAACCTTGCGTCATCGTCGTGGCTGAGCGCCACCAGCTCATGATCGACACCTTTGCAAGCCAGCGCCAGACGCACCCGCTGCGCGGGCATGGATGACCAGTAATGGAACAGGCGAAGGCGTTCTCCGCATGACCGTGCTGCGCGTTCCGGCTGCGCTGTTGTCATTGTTTAGGGCAGCCTGCGCGCTACAAGTGACTGACGATGAAATCGTATTCCCTGGGATCCACCGGCGTAATCGACAGCCGGTTACCCTTTTGCAGGATGCGCATGCTGGCGAGGGCCGGCGCTGCACGGATTTCCTTGAGCGGCATGAGCCGGGTTTTTTTCACCAGCCTGACGTCCACATTGAACCAGCGCGGTGTTTCCCGCGTCGCCTTGGGGTCAAAATATTTGTTGGCCTGATCGAACTGCGTTTCATCCGGATAAGCCTGCCGGCTGACTTCGGCCAGTCCGGCGATGCCCGGCTCCGCACAGCTGGAATGGTAGAACAGCACCTTGTCCCCCACCCGCATCTGGTCGCGCATGAAATTGCGCGCCTGGTAATTGCGCACACCGTACCAGGCCACCGTCTGCCCGGGCAGCGCGGCAAGGTCATCAATACTCACATCGGACGGCTCGGATTTCATTAACCAGTAACGCATGGCTTCCTCGGCATATAATCAGTTCTTCGGATTTTTCCGATTTTACTGGAAATACAAATGAGCCTGCTCGAAGAAAAACTCATCCGCTGGTATCAGGAACCCGCCGTGCAAGCCCACAACTGGGAACCGCGCCTGTTCTGGAAAGAAATCGACGCGCGCCATCCGTTCGGCACGCTGAAAGTGGAGCCGCGCGAACTGGAGGTGCTGTTTGCCACGCTGATTGGCGAACCCTCCGAGTGCATGGCTGCGCTCAATGCCGAATCGCAGGTGCGCGGCGATTACATGCTGCGTGGCGATTTTCTGGCGGCCAATGCGCGCCGTCACGAGTTGCCGCTGCTGACTCGCGTCTATGCCTGACAGGGTCTATATTGGTATTCCTTCCCCGTTTAAGGAGACTGCCATGACTCACCTGGAAATGAAACTGAAAGACTGGTTCCAGCACCCAGCAATTCAGTACCACGACTGGGATCCGGTGCTGTTCTGGAAACCGCATGACACACATGACCCATTTGGCGAACTGCGCGTCGACCCGCAAGAACTTGAAGTCTATTTCGCGGCGCTGATCGGTGCCGAATCGGAGTGCTATGACGCAGTCAACCAAAATCATCAGGTCGCAAATTTTTCGCCCCTGCCGCGTGCGGAATTTCTCACCATAAGCGCACACCGCCACGACGTGCCGCTCTTCACTCCGGCACCAACAACCCTGCATTAGGAAACCGCATTTGAAACAACTCGACAACGCCATGCTCGACACGCTTGCGCAGCAGGCACAACAGTCGCCGCGCAAGCGCGCCAACCACAATCTGCACGAAGATTTGAGCGACCCGATCCAGCGCCTGGCGATTGCCATGGAGCCGGATACCTGCATCCGCCCGCACCGGCATCTGCAGACCTGGGAGCTCCTCACCGCGCTGCGCGGGCGTTTCGTGGTGCTGCACTTTGACGATAGCGGCACAGTGGTTGCGCGTGCCGTGCTGAGTGAAGATGTGCAGGCGCTGGAACACCCCGCCGGTGTCTGGCATGGGGTGTTATCGCTGGATGCAGGCGGGGTGATTTTTGAAGTGAAGCATGGGCCGTATTTGCCCATTACCGCGGGCGACTATCTCCCCGGGGTCGAGCTGGACGACGCCAGCCTGAATGCCTGGTATGCCAATGCGCAGGTGGGTGACCGGCTCATGCGCGCCTGATCAGCGTGCCCACCCCTTCCTTGGTCAGGATTTCCAGCAGCAGCGCATGCTCGACCCGGCCATCGATGATATGCGCGGAGTGCACGCCGCTGTTGATCGCGTCCACCGCGTAGCCCACCTTGGGAATCATGCCGCCGGAGATGGTGCCATCCTCGATCAATGCGTCTATCTGTTTGGGTGTGAGGCCGGTGAGGAGCTTGCCTGCCTGGTCCAGCACGCCGGCGGTATTGGTCAGGAATACCGCTTTCTCTGCCTTGAGCACACCCGCCAGTTTGCCGGCGGCCACATCGGCGTTGATGTTATAGGCGTTGCCCTGGGAATCGGTACCCAGCGGCGCGACCACCGGAATGAAATCGCCGGAGTCGAGCAGCTGAATAATCTCCGGGTCGATGCTGGTAATTTCTCCCACCTGACCGATGTCCAGCATTTTCCCCAGCTCTTCCTTGCTTTCCACCAGCATTTTCTTGGCATGGATGAAGTTGCCGTCCTTGCCGGTGAGGCCGACCGCCTTGCCGCCGTGCTTGTTGATCAGGGTGACGATGTCCTGGTTGACCAGGCCGCCCAGCACCATTTCCACCACGTCCAGGGTTTCCTCGTCGGTGACGCGCATCCCCTGGATGAATTCGCTCTGCTTGCCGATGCGTTTCAACAAATCACCAATCTGTGGCCCGGCACCATGGACTACGACCGGATTCATGCCCACCAGTTTGAGCAAGACCACGTCCTGGGCGAAGCTCTCCATGAGTTTGGGGTCGGTCATCGCGTTGCCGCCGTATTTGATGACGATGGTCTTGTCGAAGAAGCGCTGAATGTACGGCAGCGCTTCGGAAAGGATATTGGCCTTATCGCCCGGGGTGAATTTGCTGGTCGGCATGATGGCTGGCTTCGGAATGGACTGGCTGAATTCTAACTGCACGGGGGAAAACAAAAAAGCGGCGCATCATTTTCGCATCTGCTACATCCGGCCAAGGCCCTGCGATTCGGGGCGCTTGTTGCGGCGAACTTTTTCATCCAAGTTCGAACTAACCGTACCTGTCGGCTGACCGGTTCAATGCGATGTGCGATTGAATTACGTTGTGTAGTAAAAATTTCAGCGCCGGAAAGAAATTTCTTGTAAGGTATTTCAAGCTCACCCGACTCACAGCCAGGTGAATCGATGCCAGGTTTGAACCCTTCGCGAAACACTTGGACATTCACACCGGATAGCCAGCAAACTGGATTAATTTTGGAGATAACCATGATCAGCAAAAAAGATGTTCTGAACGCTGCCCTGGGCGGCGCTTTTGTTGCCACTTTCAGCACCGCTGCGGTGGTTAACGCCGCGCAAAACCCGTTTGC
This sequence comes from Sulfuriferula plumbiphila, assembly GCF_009938015.1. Taxonomy (NCBI): domain Bacteria; kingdom Pseudomonadati; phylum Pseudomonadota; class Betaproteobacteria; order Nitrosomonadales; family Sulfuricellaceae; genus Sulfuriferula; species Sulfuriferula plumbiphila. The sequence goes on from NZ_AP021884.1 coordinate 205,410, forward strand.
CATGCAAAGCATGGACAAGGGGTATATGACAGCCGACTCGCAGATGGCCAAAGATGGCAAGGCAATGGAAGGCAGTTGCGGGGCCGCCCACACGAAAGCCAATGAAGGCAATTGTTCCGGCAAGAAAAAGATGACAAAAGGCAAAGAGGGCAGCCATAAAAAAATGGAGGAGAGCAAAAACGACGCCAATAAGAAAGCGGCTGACGCGCCAGCCGCCATGTAATTAAGGCTTCGCGACAAAGATGGGCCCGCTCAATCCGCATGGCGCGGGGCTTGGACTGCGCAGAGAACTGCTAAACGCTCTGGAAGTCCGGGTTCCCTCCGCAATCGACTTCTTCGAAATCGCGCCGGAAAACTGGATCGACATGGGCGGGGCACTGGCCCGTCGCCTGCGCCCATTTACCGAGCGCTATCCGTGTGTCTGCCATGGTCTGTCGCTATCGCTGGGCGGCCCCGCTGCGCTGGACGAAATCCTGTTGCGCAAAACCAAGGCCTTTATGGATGCGCACGGCATCGCCCTGTTTACCGAACATCTGTCTTACTGCGGGGATGACGGGCATTTATATGACCTGCTGCCTATCCCCTTCACTGACGAGGCGGTGACTTACGTGGCAGCGCGCATTCGCCGCACCCAGGATATCCTGGAACGCAAAATCGCCATCGAAAACGCCTCTTTTTATGTAATGGCCGACATCGCGGAAATGGACGAGGCCAGCTTCATCAATGCCGTGCTGGAAGAAGCCGACTGCCTGCTGCACCTTGACGTCAACAACGTCTATGTCAACAGCGTCAACCACCAGTTCGATGCGAGCGCCTTCATCCGCGCCATGCCCGCACAGCGCGTGGTGTATATGCACACGGCCGGACATTACCAGGAGGCCCCCGACCTGCTGGTGGACACCCACGGCGCGGACGTCATCGAGCCGGTATGGGCACTGCTGGATGAGGCATACCGCCATGCCGGCGCGCTACCTACGCTACTGGAACGCGATTTCAACATTCCCCCATTGGACCGGCTGGCGGGCGAAGTCGAGCGTATCGCCGCCCTGCAACGCAGCCATCAACACCCTCCCTCATGAGCGCCGCCAAAGCGCCTGAACTGCTGGCATTCCAGCGCTATCAGTTCGCCTTCACCGCCCACCTCCGCGATCCCAAGGCACATCCACGCCCACGCGCGGTCGAAGCCCGGCGCATGGCGGTATATCACGAACTGCTCTACAACAGCGTGGAAAGCGCGCTGCTGGCCTGTTTTCCGGTGCTGCGCCGGGTACTGGGGAAACGCAAATGGGGTAAGCTGATACGCAGCTTTTTTGCACAGCATCGCAGCCGCACGCCGTATGTCCGCCAGATACCCGACGAGTTCATCCGGTTTCTGCAGGACGAGTGGACGCCAGCTGCCGATTACCCGCCGTTTATGCTGGAGTTGGCGCATTACGAATGGATCGAGCTGGTACTGTCGGTTTCCGCGCGCGAAGCGGATCTGAGCGAACTCGATCCGCGCGCCGACCTGCTGGAAAGACGTCCCGCACTCAATCCGGTCCTGGCACTGCTCAGCTACGTCTACCCGGTGCATCGCATCAGCCCCAGGTTCAAGCCTGTCCAGGCACCTGCCCAAATCACCCAGCTGCTGGTGTTGCGCGACCTGGCGGATCGGATACGTTTTATTGTACTGAATCCGGTCAGCGCGCGCCTGGTCAGCCTGCTTGAAACAGGTGAGCTCAGCGGGCGTGCAGCGCTGCTCCGGCTGGCCGAAGAAATGCACCACCCGGAACCAGAAAATGTGCTGCGCTTTGGTATGGGCATACTGCAAAACCTGCACGCCGAACAAGCTATTCTCGGTACCCGCTGAGTTCGTTTCCTCACGCCTTTCAACACCTGCACAATTTCGTCGTCTGTGCCGACGACAAGGCGCTTTCGGGCGTCAGGCAAGTTCCCGTACAATCACGCCTTTAGCCACGCTCCCTGATTCACGTCTAACGCATGGACGACACCCCGGAAAAAAGCAAAGCCCACGACAACATCGAAGACAACCTGGATCAGGTGGTCTCGTTGCTGCGCAAGCATCATCTGGTGGCGAATCTGGTGCATAAACAGGATATGCCGCACCATGACCTGGTGGAGGGTTTGGTGCACAAACAGCACCTGGCCGAACTGCACACGGTGCTCGACGACATGCACCCGGCGGACGTGGCGCGCGTGCTGGAAGCGCTGCCGCTCGGCGATCGCCTGCTGGTGTGGGACCTGGTCAAGGCCGAACGCGACGGCGAGATACTGCTGGAAGTCTCCGACGCGGTGCGCGAGTCGCTCATCAAGAGCATGGACAGCGACGAGCTGCTCGCTGCTGCCGAGACGCTGGACACCGACGAGATCGCCGACCTGGCACCCGACCTGCCGCAGGACGTGATCCAGGACCTGCTGGAGTCGCTCGACGCGCAAAAACGCGCGCGCCTGCAATCGGCGCTGTCCTACCCGGAAGACAGCGTGGGCGCACTGATGGACTATGATATGGTCACCATCCGTGCCGATGTGACGCTGGAAGTTGCGCTGCGCTACCTGCGCCGGCTGAAGGAATTGCCGGATCAGACAGACAAGCTGTTTGTAGTGGATCGCGATGGTGCGCTGCGCGGCGTGATGCCCCTGCAACGCCTGCTGCTGCAAGACCCCGAGGCCAAGGTGGCTGATGTGATGGCGGAAGAAGTGGTGACCTTCCGCCCCCAGGACGACGCCACCGATGCCGCCCAGGCGTTCGAGCGCTACGACCTGGTATCCGCGCCGGTGGTGGACGCGCGCAACCGGCTGGTGGGGCGGCTCACGGTCAATGCGGTGGTGGACTACATCCGCCAGGAATCCGACAGCGACATGCTCTCCATCGCCGGCTTGCGCGAGGACGAGGACATCTTTTCCAGCGTGTGGAAGTCGGTACAAAACCGCTGGGCGTGGCTCGCCATCAATCTGGTGACCGCCTTCATCGCCTCGCGCGTTATCGGCATGTTTGAAAACACCATCGGCAAACTGGTGGCGCTGGCTGCGCTGATGCCCATCATCGCCGGTATCGGCGGCAACTCCGGCAATCAGACCATCACCATGATCGTGCGTGCCTTGGCGCTTGGGCAAATCCACCCGGACAACGCCAGGAAACTGTTCACCAAGGAAATCAGCGTGGCCGCACTGAACGGCCTGATCTGGGGCAGCATGGTCGGCCTGTTTGCCTACCTGCTGTACGGCAAACCGGCGCTGGGCCTGGTGATGATGGGTGCGATGACGCTCAACCTGCTGCTCGCAGCAGTGATGGGCGTATCCATCCCCATGCTCATGCACAAATTCGGCCGCGACCCGGCTGTCGGTTCCAGCGTATTGATTACCGCCGTCACCGACAGCGGCGGGTTTTTCATCTTTTTGGGATTGGCGACGCTGTTTATGGCGTATCTGGGGTAAGGGCATGGACAGGATTTTTTTGCAGGATTTACAGGAAAACACCTTAATTCATTAAACTGGTTTCTGGTTGGTTTTTGCTTTGTCCTGTAAATCCTGTCCCTCCAGTTTTTCATTAAATGAACGGAATACACCATGCAGCAATTTGACCTCATCGTAATCGGCTCCGGCCCGGGCGGCTACCGCGCTGCCGTGCTCTCCACCCTGCGCGGCCTGTCGGTCGCCATCATTGAAAAAGCCGACTGGGGCGGCTGCTGCCTGAACCGCGGCTGTGTGCCCAAGAAGGACTGGCACCATACCGCGCAACTGGTAGCGGCGAGCAGACATTTCACCCGGCGTGGCATCAGCGGTGTGCTGAGCGCAGAACTGGACGGCGCCTGGCAGCACCAGAAAAAGGTCGTGGAAACCGTGCGTGACAGCTACACCGATTACATGAAGCGCCTTGGCATTGGCGCCTTCAATGGCGCAGCAAATTTTGTCGACGCCCACACTGTCGCCGTGGGAGAAGCAAGCCTTAACGCCAAACACATCATCATCGCCACCGGCTCCAGCCCGCTGGTTCCCGACGCTTATCCGCTCACCCCGGGCCGCGTGCTCACCACCGATGATCTGTTCAACCATGCGCCGCCCGCGGGCAAGCGCGTGGCGGTAGTGGGCAGCGGCGTGATCGGTACCGAATTCGCCTTCATCCTCAGCCAGCTCGGACGCGAGGTGCTGTGGATCGCCAACAGCAAACCGCTGGCCGGCAGCGCCTACTCACAACCGGCGCTGAAAATCCTGCACGAAGCGCTGGCCCGGCACGATATCCAGGCCCGCACCGGCTGCCGCGCAGAGTACGTGGAGGTCCTGCCGGACGGCGTCAGGCTCGCCCTCGGCGACGGCAGCGTGGAAACCGTGGACTGGGTATTGCTCGGCACCGGGCGCCGCCCGCATACCGACAATCTCGTCGTCGACGCGGCCGGTGTGGCGCTCGACGCCCAGGGCTACGTCAAAGTGAACGCTTACCTGCAAACCAGCGTGCCGCACATCTACGCCATCGGCGACGTCGCCAATCCGCGCATGACCGCCAACCAGGCGCTGGCCGATGCCGCCGTGGCCGTCGCCAATATCCTCAGCTCCGGTTCGCGCCAGCAGGATGCCGGCGCCGTGCCGGAACTGGTTTACTCGGCGGTCGAGCTGGGGCGCATCGGCATGAACGAGGACGACGCCGAAGACGCCGGACTGGAGCCCGCCGTCGGCTTTGCCGCGTTCGAAACCAACCCGCGTGCGCTCGGCCAGGACGACACCGACGGCTTCGTGCGCCTGATTGCCGACATGGACAGCGGCGCGTTGCTGGGCGCGGAGGTGGTGGGTGCCGAAGCCGGCGAAATGATCCACGCCATCGCCCAGCAGTTCGGCCACGACGACGCCCTGGCCCGGTTCGCCGGCATGTTCTACAACCACCCGGCCAGAACCGAGGAAATCCAGAATGCGACCGAGACGCTGGCGGCAAAGTGGGGACTGGCGCAGCAGGTGTTTGGGGAATAATCCGAATGAAATCTTCCATCCGCATCGACCATGCCTGCGCTGCCGACGCGCCCGTCGTCGCTGAAATGGTGGGCGAGTTGCTGAATGAAATCATGCGTGCCACGGGCAACCAGGCTTTCCATTTCAACCTGGAAGAAACCACGGCTCGACTCAGGACATTTCTCGAACAGGAGAAATACCATGTGCTGGTCGCACGCGACGCAACGGCTGGCACGGAAGTCGGATTCCTTACCTTGTGCGAAAGCTTTGCGCTGTATGCCGAAGGCGCCTACGGAACCATCCCCGAACTGTATGTACGTCCGGAACTGCGTTCACAGCATGTCGGGCAACAGCTGATCCAGGCTGCCAGGACGTTCGGCCATACCAGACAATGGAAACGTCTGGAAGTGACCACGCCACAACTGCCCCAATTTGACCGCACGCTGGGATTCTACGAGCGCGAAGGATTCAGCGTTGCCGGCGGACGAAAACTGAAAACAGCATTATGACCTCGCCTCCCAAGACCGGATTGTCCCTCTACCTGCGCCTGCTGCGCCACGTCCGCCTGTACTGGAAAATGTTCGCCGGGGCGCTGCTGGCGATGGCGGTGACCGCGGCGGCCGAGCCGGCCATCCCGGCGCTGTTCAAGCCGCTGCTGGACGGCAGTTTCGTGCAGAAGGACCCGGACATGATCCGGCTCATCCCGCTGGTGATGATTGCGCTGTTTGTGGTGCGCGGACTGGCCGACTTTGCTGCGACGTATGGCATGAACTGGGTGGGCAGCCGGCTGGTGATGGACTTGCGCACGGCGATGTTCCGCAAGCTGGTGGCGATGCCGACGCGCTTTTACGATGACAGCTCCACCGGCACGCTGATCGCGCATATCGTGTTCAACGTCACCCAGGTCACGCAATCCGCCACCAGCGCAGTGACGCTGCTGGTGCGCGACACGCTCGCCATCGCCGGGCTGCTGGGCTGGCTGTTGTGGCTGAACTGGAAACTTACGCTGATCATTATCGCCATCGCCCCGCTGGCCATTTTCATTATCCGCACAGTCAGCGGCCGTCTGCGCAACATCAATCGCCAGGCGCAGCAGAATCTGGGCGAGATTACCCACGTGGTGGAAGAATCGGTCGGCGCGCACAAGGTGGTGAAAATATTCGGCGGCCAGGATTACGAATTGCAGCGCTTCGGCACGGCGGTGAACAACGCCCGGCGCTATTTCATGAAAGGCATTTCCGCCGCTGCCGCCAACGGTCCGGTGGTGCAACTGGTGGCCGCGCTGGGCGTGGCGCTGGTGGTATACATCGCCACCCAGCAGGCGCAGCGCGGCGAACTCACCGTGGGCGGCTTTGTCTCCTACATGATCGCGATGCTGATGATTTTCGGGCCGGTGAAACGGCTCACCGGGGTGAACGAGCAATTGCAGCGCGGTCTGGCCGCGGCGGAAGTGGTATTCGAGCTGATCGACCGCGACACCGAAACCGATACCGGCAGCCAGGTGATTGGCCGCGCCCGGGGCGCACTGGAATTCCGCCACGTTACCCTGGCCTACCCGGACAAGCCCACCCCGGCGCTCAACGATATCAACCTCGCCATTCGTCCCGGCGAAACCGTGGCCCTGGTCGGCGCCTCGGGCAGCGGCAAGACCAGTCTGGTCAATCTCATCCCGCGCTTCTACACGCCGGATTCGGGACAGATTCTGCTCGACGGCCAGGTCATTACCGACATCACGCTGGCCAGCCTGCGCGCCAATATCGCGCTGGTATCGCAGGACGTGGTGCTGTTCAACGACAGCATCGCCGCCAATATCGCCTATGGCGCCCAGGCCGGGGCAACTGCAGCGCACATCATCCGTGCCGCCGAGGCCGCCCACGCCATGGAGTTCATCTGCGAGCAGCCGCACGGCCTGCAAACCATGGTCGGTGAGAACGGCGTCAAGCTCTCCGGCGGTCAGCGCCAGCGTATCGCCATCGCGCGCGCGCTGCTGAAAGACGCACCGGTGCTGATCCTCGACGAGGCTACTTCGGCGCTCGATACCCAGTCCGAGCGCCACGTCCAGGCCGCGCTGGAAGCCCTGATGCAGGGCCGCACCACGCTGGTCATCGCGCACCGCCTGTCCACCATCGAGAATGCCGACCGTATTGCCGTGATGCAGCAGGGGCGTATTATCGAGATCGGCAGCCACCGCGAACTGCTGGATAAAAACGGCGCTTACGCCCATTTGCATCGCCTGCAATTCCACGAGCCAAAATGATGAGTCCCTTTTGCCACAGAGATCACAGAGAAAACCCTTTATTTTGGCAAGCCACTCGTATTCTGGGCGACCGAAGTGGCTTGTCAGCAAACGCCGATTCGCTCCGTGTTCTCTGTGGGGCTAAAAGATTTTCAAGAAAATGACCGAACCTACCATCCAGCCCGTCAAACCACCGCGTTCGCTGCTCTCCGCAGCAGGCCGCGCAATCGGCGACTTTGCCATGATCCGTGACGGCGACCGTATCCTGCTGGGCATCTCCGGCGGCAAGGATTCGCTGTCGCTGCTGCATGTGCTGCTCGATCTGCAACGCCGCGCGCCGGTGAAATTCGAACTTGCCGCCTGCACCGTGGACCCGCAATCGCCGGACTACGACCCCGGCGTGCTGAAACCCTACCTGGCGGGACTGGGCGTGCCGTATTTTTTTGAAAGCCAGCCGGTACTGGAAGAAGCCAAACGCAATATGGACGGCGACTCGTTCTGCGCCTACTGTTCGCGCATGCGCCGCGGCATACTCTACCGCGTGGCACGCGAAAACGCCTACAGCGTGCTGGCGCTGGCGCAGCATCTGGACGACCTGGCCGAAACCTTTCTGATGTCCGCCTTCTTCGGCGGCAAGCTGCGCACCATGCAGGCGCACTACACCAACGACGCCGGCGATGTGCGCGTGATCCGGCCGTTCGTGTATGTGCGTGAACGCCAGACCGCCGCTTTCGCCAAACATGCCGCGCTGCCCGTGGTCCCCGAAAACTGCCCGGCGTGCTTCTCCATGCCGATGCAGCGCCAAAGCATGAAACTGCTGCTGGCCGAGCAGGAAAAGGCGCATCCCAAGCTGTTCTCCAGCTTGTTGACGGCGATGCGGCCATTGATGCAATCACCGCCTGCCTGACTCTGCCGCCGGTTATTCTGGAAAAATCACGGCGAGCACGCAGGGATACATCTTAAATCATGGTATCGCATGGTTTTCCCCGAGCCCCCTGTGGTGAGGGCATCAGGGTTATAGCGGTGTTCACTCGATCCGGATCGAGCGGAAACGGAGCGGCAGTTCGCGCTTCAGCAACGCATCGATCGCGCCTGCGTTTGGCTGGTAAATAAAAGGGCGGCGCGGATAAATGCGATCATTCACCCAGTGGCTTGACCAGCCATGCGTGGTGACGATGCATTCGCGTGCGAAACCTTCCAGTTGAAACGCCCGCTCGACTTCCAGGCACCCTGAAAGAAACACATCCACGTATGACTGAACGATGGGGTAGGTTCTCGAAGGTGGCGCAGTATTTTGCGGCTTGTTCACGTAAATCCAGCGTTCTCCTGGCTGGATCGGAGATTTATCCAGCGCGGTGATTTGCGCTGCGCTGATTTTGACCCGGCAATAGCCATTCTCCCGCCTGTCCATGGCGGAGATTGCAGTTTCATCCGGCAGGGCAAAGAGTACGGCATTCATTCGGGAGCGCGCATCCATCGACACCCCTAAAAATGTGGTACTGAAGCCAGTGGGCGAACCTTGCGCAATCCAGGCGCGCCGAAATCCCTGCACGCGCACCGGTACTGCTGCGCCAGCATTCGGCACGGTGCGCTGCCGCGACGCTTTTTCCAGCAAGCTGCCGTAGCCGGCAATGTACTGGTTTTGGCCAGGTTCGGGATGGGGATGACACACATCCTGAATAGCGCCGGCAGGGGCAATACCCTTCACTGGAGTCGCGTCTGCCAGCGCAAAAGTACTGGTTAGCGCGCTCAGAAAAGCCATGCAAAATAGCGTGAATTTTTTCATACTGTTAATCCTGAAATTGGCACTAACCGCGGGAACATGGGGAAGGCAAAAGGCAAAAATGGAAAGACAAAAAACGACCCCGGGGAAGTGTCTCCGGCTAACGGCTTTTTTCAAGTTCATGGTTTCTTCCACGCCGCTCTTCCTGCTAGCGCATGGTTGTCACTTCTCCGCTCGTATTGGTCCAAGCTAGCTTGCCCCCTGTCGCGGTGTCAACTGCATCAATTAACAACCCCATGATTAGCATGGTATTTGCATGGCGCCAGTTAGGTTAGAATTCGGCGCTCAGGTTACGTGCCCCCCACTTTTTGTCAACTTTCCGAGAATCCACAGGTCAATTATGCAAAAACCGAATATCCCTTCCTTTATCCCGCCGCGCCGCACCCTGATGGGGCCTGGCCCCTCCGACGTACCCCAGCGCATTCTCGACGCCATGGCACGCCCCACCATCGGCCACCTTGACCCGGCTTTCGTGGACATGATGGAACAGATGAAGGCGTTGCTGCGTTACGCATTCCAGACTGAAAACGCGCTCACCATGCCGGTGTCCGCGCCTGGCTCGGCGGGGATGGAGATGTGCGTTGTGAACCTGGTGGAACCGGGCGATAAAGTCATCGTATGCAGGAACGGCGTATTCGGCGGGCGCATGCTGGAGAACGTGAAACGTACCGGCGGCGTGCCGGTGGTGGTGGACGATGCCTGGGGTGCGCCGGTGGATACCGTCAAGGTGGAAGAAGCCTTTGCCGCCAACCCGGACGCCAGGGTGCTGGCATTTGTCCATGCCGAGACCTCGACCGGCGCGCGCTCCGACGCGCAGGCATTGGCCGCCATTGCGCACAAATACGGCGCCCTGGCCATCGTCGATGCCGTCACCTCGCTGGCAGGCATCCCGCTGATGGTGGACGAATGGGAACTCGACGCGGTGTATTCTGGCAGCCAGAAGTGCCTGTCGTGCACGCCCGGCCTCTCTCCTGTGACTTTCAGCGAACGCGCCATCGCCAGGCTCAAGGCGCGCAAAACTCCGGTACAGAGCTGGTTCCTCGATCTCAACCTGGTGCTGGGTTATTGGGGCAGCGCGGGCAGGCGCACTTATCACCATACGGCGCCGGTCAACCCCCTCTATGGCCTGCACGAAGCACTGGTCATGCTGGCCGAGGAGGGCATCGAAAACAGCTGGGCGCGTCACGCCCACAATCACGAAATGCTGCGTGACGGCTTCGAGGTCCTGGGGCTGAAATTCGTAGTGGACCAGCATTACCGCCTGCCGCAATTGAATACCGTGTATATCCCCGCAGGCGTGGACGACGCCGCCGCGCGTACCCGCCTGCTCAACGAATTCAATCTGGAAATCGGTGCAGGTCTGGGCGACCTGGCGGGCAAGGTATGGCGCTTCGGCCTGATGGGGCATGCCAGCCGCACGGAAAATATTGATTACTGCCTGTCGTCGCTGAAACAAGTACTATAGGCATCAATCTGCGCAATGAATCACGGGGCATCTGGCCCCGTTTTTATTGCGCGCACTCCCCAAACAGGCTGGTAAACCCTACCCATGATCATCCTTAAAAACCTCAGCTTGCGGCGCAGTTCCAAGGTGCTGCTGGATAACGCATCCGTCACCCTGAATCCCGGCGAAAAGATCGGCCTGGTGGGGCGCAACGGCGCGGGCAAATCCACGCTGTTTGCGCTGCTCAACGGCACCCTGCATGAAGACAAAGGCGACTTTTCCATGCCCGCGCAGTGGCGCATGGCGCAGGTGGCGCAGGATATGCCCGAGACCGGGCGCAGCGCGACCGACTTCGTGATCGAGGGCGACACGGCGCTGGCAGCGGCGCAAGCCGAGGTGGACGCCGCAGAGGCAAGCGAGGATGGCGAGCGCATGGCACATGCGTACATGGCACTGTACGACGCGGGCGCGCACGATGCGCAGGCGCGCGCGCAGGCACTCATCCTCGGGCTGGGCTTCAAAACCAGCGAGCTGGATAACCCGGTCAACAGCTTTTCCGGCGGCTGGCGCATGCGCCTGCAACTGGCGCGGGCGCTGATGTGTCCGTCTGATTTGCTGTTGCTGGACGAACCCACCAACCACCTGGATCTGGATGCGCTGGTATGGCTGGAAGCGTGGCTCAAACGCTACACAGGCACCATGGTGGTGATCAGCCACGACAGGGAGTTTCTGGATTCGGTGACGCTGGTGACGCTGCATATCGACAACGCGCAGCTTACCCGCTACGGCGGCAACTACAGCACATTTGAAGACATGCGCGCAGAGCAAATGGCGCTGCAACAGGCGGCGTTTGCCAAACAGCAAGACAAAATCGCCCACTTGCAAAAGTTCATCGACCGTTTCAAAGCCAAGGCCAGCAAGGCCAGGCAGGCGCAAAGCCGGGTCAAGGCATTGGATCGCATGGAGCGCTTGGCACCGCTGCTGGCCAGTGCCGACTTCACCTTCGAGTTCAAGGAGCCCGCCTTCCTGCCCAACCCGATGCTGGCGATGCAGGACGTCAGCTGCGGCTATCCGCCACCTGCGGATGCGCCTGCCGGGACGCCGTCAACAGTGATCGTGCAAAACGTCAGCCGCTCGGTATTCGCCGCTCAGCGCATCGGCATTCTGGGCGCCAACGGGCAGGGCAAATCGACCCTGGTGAAAACCGTGGCGCGCACGCTGGCGGCCACCGGCGGTGAGCTTACCGAGGGACGCGGGCTGAATATCGGCTACTTTGCGCAGCAGGAACTGGACGTGCTGCGCCCGACAGACACCCCGCTGGAGCACATGATACGGCTGGTAAAGGAAACCGCCGCCAATGGCCGCGGCAACGCCCGCGAACAGGACCTGCGCAGCTTTTTAGGCACCTTCAACTTTAGCGGCGACATGGTCAAGCAAGCCGTGGGCACCATGAGCGGCGGCGAAAAAGCGCGGCTGGTGCTGTGCATGATCGTGTGGCAGCGCCCCAATCTGTTATTGCTGGACGAGCCGACCAACCACCTCGACCTTGCCACGCGCGAGGCGCTCGCCATGGCGCTCAACGAATTTGAAGGCACGGTCATGCTGGTCAGCCACGACCGCGCCCTGCTGCGTGCCGTCTGCGACGAATTCTGGCTGGTCACGCGCGGCGGCGTGGAGCCATTTGATGGCGATCTGGATGACTATCAGCGCTACCTGCTGGACGAGGGCAAGCGCTTGCGCGACAGCCTGAAAGATAACGCGTCCGCCGCGAAAAAGCGTGCCGCCTGATTGCGGCGATATTCAGGCATGCGCCCCATTTGTGGGTACAATATACATCAACGGATACAGATGCCTGCCGGCAAGAGCCGGAGCAAGCTGTTGCCGCCAGGCCGGGGCCTGCAACGAGGCGCGACAAAGGCAGGCGCGCGACCGGACGTACCGGCGGGCGCGTAGCGATGTCACCCAGAAGGTGAATGCGAACGAAGGCGGAACACTCAGTATTCATGCGGCTCTCATGAGGGAAATGAGCGGTCTACTACGGTTTTTAGGTTAAATACTCTGAAAATTTTATGATCGTTTTTAGAGAACCGGAATCAACCCAAACTCACTCCCATCAGCCTGCCGATGAAGTAAGTCGCAGCCCCCGCCGCGCCGCCGATTGCCAACATGCGCAGGCCGCCCAGAATGGCATGGCGGCCGGTGAACAGGCTCAGTGTGGAACCCACCGCAAACAACGACGCAGCAGTCAGTACCACCGCCACCAGCAGCGCCGGATTGCCGCTGGTGATGAGAAAGGGCGCCAGCGGAATGGCCGCCCCGGCGCAAAACGAAATGAATGAGGAAATTGCCGCGCCCCATGGCGAGCCCAGTTCATCCGGGTTGAGCCCCAGTTCCTCGCGTGCCAGCGCATCCAGTGCCCGTGCCGGATCGGCGATGAGCGTATCCGCGAGTTTTTTCGCCTCGGCCTCGGGAATGCCCTTGGCGGCGTAAATCAGCGCCAGTTCGGCGGCTTCTTCCTGCGGGTACTGGTCGAGTTCTTCACGCTCGAGACCGATCTGGTATTCAAACATTTCGCGCTGCGAACGCATCGAAATATACTCTCCCGCCGCCATCGAAAATGCGCCGGCCAGCAAACCCGCCACACCCGTCAGCAGTATGGTCTGGCTATTGGCTGCCGCCCCGGCCACGCCCAGAATCAGGCTGGCGTTGGACACCAGCCCGTCGTTGATGCCGAACACGGCCGCGCGCAGGTTGCCGTTGCCGCCGTGCCCCTGGTGGCGCTTGCCTACCTCGGCCAGCGTGGTAGGCATGCCGTGTGTGGCACCAGGCTTGAAATACAGCGACATGCCGCGCACTTTCATTGCCGCCAGGATGTGGCGCATGGCGTGCGTGCCCAGCCGGTGTAGCAGCCATGCCACCAGCCGGGTGCGCATATCGGGATGATAGGCGGCGGGTGGGGTGCCTCCTTGCTTGCGGATTTCCGCGGCCCACAGGCGTGCCTGCCCCTCCGCGGCCGCGGCCAGCTCGTTGAACAGGGTTTGACGCGGTGTGCCGGATTCGGCCGCGGCCACGGCCCGGTACAGATACACCGAGCGTTTTTCTTCCAGCCAGCCTTCGAGTGCGTGGGATGCCATGTGTTGGTTATTGCCCGTTTTGTTTGCGGAAAGCGGTGTCAGCGCGTGCCCGCAGAGTTTGAAACAGCCCGGCCCGGTTGTGCTGGGGAAGGTCTTTTTTCCGTATTGTAATCGTTGCCGGGCATTTCCCGGCAGGCATCGTCGAAAACCCGTGCGGCGAAGTAATGGCCGAGCTTGCGGTAGCTCTCCAGCGGGGATTCGTGGAAGCGCCGGCCGGCGCTGCGCTGATGCGGGAATCCCGGGTTGCCGGCAGCGGAGTTGAGGATGCCGGAAGGCGTGTCGCGGGTCGGCGCGGGCTTGAAAGTAAAGCAGCTCGCCTGGCGCCGCCGGGCTGGCTCAGGCGCACTCCGCGGTCGGGCTGGCAAGGGCGGGGGCTATTTCAGCAGTCGGCGGCGGGTGAATCCCAGCGCCAGCCAGTAGCTCAGCAGACCCCATGCGACCAGTGCCCCCACATGCCCGGCGATATGCGCCGGGATGTGGCCGAGGATCAGCGGGCGCACCAGGTCGATGGCGTGAGACAGCGGCAGCCAGGCGGCTGCAATCTGGAGAAAATCCGGCAGCCGGTCCACCGGGTAGAACACGCCGCACAGCAGTACCATCGGCGTAATCACCAGGGTGAAGTAGTACATGAAAAAATCGTAGCTGGGCGCCAGCGCGGTTATCACCAGCCCCATCGCGGAGAAAGTCAGGCCGATGAGGATGACCACCGGCAGTACCCACAGGCTGAGCAGCCAGCTTTGCTGCAGTCCCATGACCCAGATCACCGCCACAATGGCGAGCCCGGACAACAGGCTCTTCGATGCGCCCCATACCAGCTCGGCCAGCATCACGTCGTCCAGATTGAGCGGAGCGTTGAGGATGGCATCCCAGGTTTTTTGTACATGCATGCGCGAGAAGCCGGAGTAGAGCACCTCGAAGGTGGCGCTGTTCATGGTCGAGTAGCAGATGGTGCCGGCCGCCAGAAACGTGATGTAACGCGCGCCGCCTACCTCCGGCATCAGGCTGCCCAGGCCGTAGCCAAAGCCGAGCATATAGAGCATGGGATCGGCCAGGTTGCCGAGGATGCTGGGTCCGGCGAGTTTTTTCCATACCAGAAAGTTGCGCCGCCATACCGGGATGAAGCGCAGCGATAGGCGAGGCGGGGAAAAGTGTTGAATGTTCATTGTGGCTGCAATCATGAATCACGCAGCTCGCGTCCGGTAAATTTCAAAAACACGTCTTCCAGGTTGGATGGCCGGTGCAGGTAGCGCAGGCTGTTTTGTGCATGCAGCCGGGCGAGTAGCCCGGTGCCGTCATGGGTATAGCAAAACAGCGTTTCACCGGTGATTTCATGGCGCGCGCACAGCGCCTTGGCGTGGGTGCTGCCCCACTCGGCTACGCCCTCGCCGTAAATTTCGATCACACTGGGTTCGATCTCGGCGGCAATCATCTCACGCGGGCTGCCCGCGGCAATGGCCGCACCATGGTCGAGAATCACCAGCCGGTCGCACAGGCGCTCGGCTTCCTCCATGAAATGGGTGGTGAGCAGGATGGTCTTGCCCTGCGCAATCAGCCGCCGCAAACCCTGCCAGATCACATGTCGCGCCTGCGGGTCGAGGCCGGTGGTGGGCTCGTCCAGCACGATCAGCTCCGGATCATTGATCAGCGCGCGCGCCAGCGTCAGGCGCCGCTTCATGCCGCCCGATAGCGTGGTGATTTTCGCATCCGCCTTGCTCATCAGTCCGGCAAATTCCAGCAACGCCGGGATGCGGCTGTGGATCAGCATGTCGCTGATGCCGAAATAACGCCCGTACACCAGCAGATTTTCCGCCACGGAAAAATCCGGGTCGAGATTGTCCATCTGCGGCACCACGCCGATGCGGATGCGCGCCTCACGGCCGCGTAGCGGCACCGGCTCACCCAGGATCTCGATCGTGCCGTCATCTGGCGCGATCAGCCCGAGCAGCATTTTCAGCGTGGTGGTTTTGCCGGCGCCGTTGGGCCCCAGCAGGCCGAAGCATTCGCCCGCATGAATGTCGAGATTGAGCCCGCGTACCACTGCGGTGTCGCCATACCGTTTGCCAAGACTGCGCACGCTTATGAGTGACATGCCGCCAGCGCCGCCGATTTGAGTTCGGCCAGCTTGCCATGAAAGAAGTGCCCGGTGCCGCAGATGATTTCGATATGCGTGCCGCAGGCCTGCGCCCAGGCTTGCGCAGCAGCCAGCGGTACCAGTTCATCGGTTTCGCCGTGGATGATGGTGGTCGCGGGGGGCACGCAACTGAATTCGTAGAGGTTCACGGCAGGGCCGATCAGGATCAGCTTGCGGACGGCGATACGCTGCGCCACGCGGTGCTGCACATAAGCGCCGAACGAGAAGCCGGCCAGCAGCACGGGCAGGGCGAGGTCGTAATGGCCGCGCACGAATTCAATCACCGCCAGCATGTCTTCGGTTTCACCGATGCCGCCATCGTAGACACCGTCGCTGCCGCCGACGCCGCGAAAATTCGGGCGCACCGCAACATAGCCTTGATCGTGGCAGGTCTGCGCCAGGGTCTGCACTACCTTGTTGTCCAGGGTGCCGCCGTGCAGCGGATGAGGATGCGCGATGAACGCCAGGCCGCGCCGCTGGCTGCCGGGGTCGTTGACCACGGTCTCCACGTTGCCGATGGCGGTCTTGATACGGAGTCTGGAGCGCTTCACGTCAGATTTTCAATCGCTCGACGATCTGGCCATGTTGCAGGTGCCGTTCAATGATTTCGTCAATGTCCTGTTCGTCCACAAAGGTGTACCAGGTGCCTTCCGGATACACCACCAGCACCGGTCCTTCACTGCAGCGATCCATGCAGCCGGCACTGTTGATACGGCACTTGCCTTCGCCATTGAGGTCCAGCGCCTTGATTTTCTTTTTGGCGTAGTCGCGCATGGCCTGACCGCCGGATGCGCCGCAGCATCTGGCGCCGTCATCGCGCTGGTTGGTACAGAAAAAAACGTGGTGCTTGTAGTAGCTCATGATTGGGGATCCTGCGCGAGTTCGGTGTATTTTCTGGCGTTGCCGCGCGCTGCAGCGGCGGGATATTTTTGCCCGTTGTGGATGAGTTTGGCGCGCGCGGCGGCAAGCAGATCCAGTTCAAGCACATCCGCCAGGCGCACCAGATAAATCAGCACGTCGCTCATTTCCTCGCCGACGGCAGCCAGCCTGGCAGGGTCCGGGTGCTGACTCTGTTGCGGGGTGGCCCACTGGAAATGTTCCATCAGCTCGGCGGCCTCTACCGCCAGCGCCATGACCAGATTTTTCGGCGTATGAAACGGCTGCCAGTCGCGATCTTCGGCAAAGCGGCGAATCTCGGCCTGTAGTTGCTCAATGCTATCGGTGGACATGCACGTGCCTCCTGTTGCGGGTGGATAGTGTAGCATCCTCGTCATGACCGAACTTGTCCTGCTCTCCGGCGGCATCGATAGCGTGACCCTTCTGCATCTCAAGCACAGTGAGGGTGCACCGCTGCACGCACTGTTCATTGACTATGGCCAACGTGCCGGCCGCGAGGAGCTGCGTGCCGCGAGCATTCACAGCAATGCACTGGGTGTGCCGCTGCAACGGCTGGATATGGCGGCGGTGGGAGACGCTTTTCGCGCCGGGCAGACGCAACGCCTGCACGTGCCCCTGCCGCATCGCAATCTGGTGGCGCTGGCGCTGGGGATGAGCTATGCCACGCAAATCGGCGCCACATGCCTGCATCTGGCGCTCAATCGCGATGACGCGGGCGCCTATCCGGGCGCGTCGCCGCTGTTTGTGCAGCGCTTCAGCAATATGGCGCGCAGTCTGGGTAATATTGCAGTGTACACGCCGCTGGCTGAACTGAATAAAGTACAGGTGATAGAACTTGCTTTCAAACTGGGTATAAATTTAAGCGATACATATAGCTGTCTGTTGGGTTATGCCAAGCCATGCGGGCATTGTCCGCAATGTTTACAGCGCCAGGCGGCATTGCAGGCCGCCGGTATGGATCGCATGGACTGAAGGCCACGAATGTCAGCCGCTATCACTTTTGGATGATGTGCGTAGTGGCTGCACATGGGTATGCTCAGGCGCGCTGGCCTGTAACCTGGCTGTTGGTACCTCGACGGGTGTGTAATGCGCATCGTCGCTGACATGCGCTGATTACGTACATAAAAATGCTAACTGATTGATAAGTAAATATATCGATGTTTGGCCTGGAATGTGCTTATGATACGACTCACTGCGTATGGCATGCTCACTGCAGCAACAGTCGTTTTAAAGAATTGCGCGTTTGGCACCTATGGCATAATGCTTTGCGAAACTTTTAACTAATTGATAAGTGGGAGGAATACCGTGAACGCAATCAAACCCCTGATTTCTTTCCGGTGGATGATATTGCTGGCTGTGCTGATGGGCCTGTCAGGATGTGCAACGAATTATCCAATGGCGCCAGCACAGACAGGCAAACAGGCTGACTGGAATTATCTGATCGGGCCCGGCGACAGTGTCAGTGTTTTTGTCTGGCGTAATCCTGAAGTCTCCGGCACTTTTCCTGTGCGTCCTGACGGCAAAATGACCATGCACCTGGTGGAAGATATGCCCGCCAGCGGCAAAACGCCGACCCAGTTGGCGCGCGACCTCGAAAAAGCGCTGTCCAAATATATTCAGGAACCGATCGTGACAGTGGTGGTGGCGGGCGGTATTGGTCCGTTCAGCCAGCAGGTTCGGGTGATCGGTCAGGCGACCAAGCCGCAGGCGCTGAACTACCGCGAACACATGAGCCTGATTGACCTGATGATCGATGTGGGCGGTATTACCGATTTCGCGGCAGGCAACAAGGCTTATATCTTGCGTACCGTGGACGGCAAACAGAAGCGTCTGGGAGTGCGTCTGGACGATCTGGTCAACGGCGGCGATATCAGCGCCGATGTGCCAATTCTCCCGGGCGATGTGCTGGTGATCCCGGAAAGCTTTTTCTGATAATAATTTTCAGTTGCCACGAACTTCTGAAAAACTGTAGGGGGAAACATGGATGAGCTGTTAAACCAGTTGATGGGCTATGTACGGGCGACCTGGCATCGTCGCTGGTACATTGTCATCGTTGCCTGGGTAGTCTCGATTGCGGGCTGGTTCTGGGTATATACCCTCCCCAGCCGGTTTGAGGCTTCCGCGCGCGTCTATGTGGATACCCAAACCCTGCTCAAGCCGCTGCTCAGCGGGCTTACTGTCGAGCCCAATGTTGACCAGCAAATCCGGCTGATGACGCGCACCCTGGTAAGCCGCCCCAACCTGGAAAAGGTTGCGCGCATGACCGACATGGACATCAAGGCCAAGACGCCGCAGCAGACCGAGGCCATGCTGGATGGTCTGGCCAGCCAGATCAAGCTGGAGGCGTCCAATACGGGAGCGAATCTCTACACCATCGCGTACCAGAATGAGCACCCGGAACTGGCCAAACGCGTGGTGCAGGCATTATTGACCATCTTCGTCGAAAGCAGTCTGGGAAAAACCCGCAAGGACCTTTCATCTTCCCGGAAATTTATTGATGAGCAGCTCAAGGTCTACGAGCAAAAACTCATCGATACCGAGAACGCCATGAAGGAGTTCAAGCGCAAACACATGGGCCTGATGCCTGGAGAAGGTGGCGACTACTACGCCAAGCTGTCCGCAACCTCGACCGCGTTGCGTCAGGCGGAACTGGATTTGCGTGAAGCCACCGACCGCCGCGACCAGCTCAAACGCCAGTTGGCCGATGAAGAGCCGGAGATTTCCGCCGCAGCGATACAGACGCAAAGCAATCCGGAGCTGGATGCGCGTATCCAGTCATTGCAAAAAAATCTGGATACCCTGCGTCTCACCTATACCGAGCTGCATCCTGATATCGTGTCTACCAAGCGCCTCATCAAGGAACTGGAGGCGCAGAAAAAACAGGAGGCCAAAACCATCAAGAACAATGGCAGTGGCCGTGCACAGAACCCGGTCTACCAACAATTGACCATCGCCATTGCCGAGGCAGATGCCACGGTGGCTTCCCTCAAGGCAAGGGTGGACGAATATCAGAGCCGCCTTAATCAGCTCAAACGGGCCGTGGACAGCTCGCTCGATGTTGAGGCAGAGTACACCCAGCTGACGCGCGATTATGGGATGTATAAGCAAAACTACGCCGCCATGTTGGCGCGCAGCGAGACGGCGAGTCTGTCCGGTGAAGTGGAAAGCAAAACTGACGTAGTGGATTTCCGGGTGATCGACCCGCCGCGTGTTCCGCTCAAACCGTCCTGGCCGAATCGTCCGTTGCTGATTTCGCTGGTGCCGCTGGCAGGGATACTCGCAGGCATTGTTGTGGCTTTTCTGGTAAGCCAGCTGCGCCGTACCGTTACCGACAGGCGTGTATTGCGCGAATTGACCGGTTTGCCATTGCTGGGCTCGGTAACCCGGATCGAGACCGACGCCGTCAAGATCAAAAAACGCAAAGGTTTGATCGCCTACGGGCTGTCATTTTTCAGCTTGATTGGTGCATACGGCATTCTGCTGACGCTGCAGATGTTCATGGCGCGCTGACCGCGATGAAAACGCGGCGCCGCCCAGGACATACCCGGCCGATGGCGAAGGAACGGGCACCGCGCAACGTCGCAGACATGCTCAGCAGCAGTTTCAGCGGCCGGTTAAGCTGAGTCCGGATAGGGAGTGATAGATGAGCATTATCGAAAAAGCAGCCAACAAGCTGGTACACAACGATCCGGCGTCGCGGCCGGAGGCCGCAGTAGCGAATGTGGCAATGGAAAAACCTGCCAGCCGGATTGAAGCCGCAATGCAGCGTGAGCATGCCCAGGCCGCGTCGGGTGCACTCGCCACGCGAGCGGATGTGGACAGCGAGGCAGACGCCGTTGCCGCAACTTCCATGCGGGTTGAGATTGATTTGAAGCGCCTGGCACGCATGGGTGGCGTCACGCCGGACGCTGAACGCAGCCAGGTCGCAGAAGAGTTCCGTCTGATCAAGCGCCCCTTGCTGGCCAATGCGTTTGGTCACGGTGGTGCGGCAGTCAGGAACGGCAACCTGATCATGGTGACCAGCGCGCTGCCTGGAGAGGGAAAATCATTCTGCTCTCTCAATCTCGCGATCAGTATTGCAACGGAAATGGAACGCACCGTGCTGCTGGTGGATGCCGACGTGGCGCGACCACGCCTGCCCGAATACCTGGGGATTCGTGCCGGCAAGGGCTTGCTGGATGTGCTGCAGGATCCCAGCCTGGAGCTGTCAGAGGTGATGTTGCGCACCAATATCCCCAAGCTCTCCTTGTTGCCTGCCGGGTACCTTTACAAGCACGGCACCGAGTTGCTGGCGAGTTCTGCGATGAGCCGGCTGGTCGCAGACCTGGCCAATCGTTACCCGGATCGCGTCATCATTTTTGACTCCCCGCCGCTGCTGTCCACCAGTGAGGCCAGCGTGCTGGCCACCCACATGGGGCAAATCGTGATGGTGGTGGAAGCAGAAAAAACCTCGCAGGAAGCCGTCAAAGATGCACTCAATCAGCTTGCGTCATGTGAAGTCATCGGCATGGTGCTGAACAAGGCGACCGCGGTACTCGGCAACGATAACTACTACGGATACTATGGCACATACGGAAAATAGGTCGCGGCTCAGTTCTGCAACACGGCTCGGCGTGCGCGTTACGCTCGCGTACGCCATGCTGCTCGCGGGGGGGGCGTTGCCGGCAGTGGCGGCCGACTGGAAAATCACGCCGAATCTGACCGTGAGCGAGCGCTATACCGATAACGTCAACCTCGCACCTTCCGGCCAGTCCAGGGAGAGTGATTTCATTACCGAGGTTCGTCCGGGTGTGCAAATCAGCAAGGACGGCGCGCGCCTCAAGGTCCGGGCCAGCTACGCGCTGCAATCCCTGACCTACCTGAATAACAGCAATTACAATGCGCTCAATCACCAGCTCTATGCAGCCGCCAACGCCGAATTGCTGAAGGATTTCCTGTTTCTCGATGCAAACACTGCGATTTCCCAGCAAAACCTGAATGCGCTGGCACCTGTGGGGTTCGGCAACACCAATGCGCCCAAAAATCTGACCACGGTTGGGACCTACAGCATCAGTCCTTATATTAAAAAACGTTTCGACAGCTTTGCCGATGCCAATTTGCGGGTAAGCCAGAGCGGCGTTTATTACGATACCCAGGGTATTTCCAACACGGTTTCCGACAGCGTGGTGGGGGCGTTGACCAGTGGCAGCGCATTCAACGACCTGTTCTGGGGCATCAATTACAGCTACAACAAGAACAAAAACCAGTTCATAGCTGACACCGAATTCGAACGCGCTTCCGCCACGCTGGGTTATGCACTGACGCGCAAATTCAGGGTTAACGCCACGGCCGGCCAGGAGCGCAATAACTACATCAGCCTGAGCGGCAGCAAGATTGGCGGCCCCTTCTGGAATGCGGGATTCATCTGGGCGCCCACATCCCGTACCAGTGTGGCAGCCACATATGGCCACCGTTTTTTTGGCAGGACCTATTCGTTTGACCTCAGCGAACGCACCCGTCATACCAACTGGCGCGCCGGTTACAGCGAAGACCTCGCCACCAGCAGCGCCACCAGCCTGTCGTACGCAGTGCTGGGCGGGTTTTATGTATGCCAGACCATCCCGGCCGGGTATTCCTATTTTCCCTCCACTGCGTCACCCACCGGGTTTGTGGTGGCGATTCCGCTCGGCAATCCGGTTCCCGCAGGTTGTCAGCTGGCTGTGGCAGCCGTTACCCCCAGCCTGAGCCTGGTCAACGAGGTATTCATTCTCAAAAATCTGACCGCGGGCGTGGGCGTGAATGTGGGCAAGAGTGACTACAACCTGGGCCTCTACAGCCTGCGCCGCGATTTGCAGACGAGTGGGACTTATGATCGCCAGTCGGGCGTCAACGCCGGCTGGAACTGGCATTTTGCCCCGCGTACCACATTCAATCTGTATGGAAATCTGGCGCGCATTCAGGTGCCATCCCAAAACCGCCAGGACGACCTGTGGAGTATTGCGGGCGGATTGACCCATCAGTTCCAGCCCAAATTAAACGGCTCCGTCATCGTTCGCCACCAGGCACGCAGTTCCAACCTGCCCGGCAATGACTTTACCGAAAACAGCATCACTGCACTGGTCAATATGACCTTCTAGGATGCAATGACATGTACGAAGCGTATTACCATCTCAACGCCAAGCCATTCCAGCTGAGCCCCGATCCGCGTTTTTTCTTTGGCAGCAAAGGCCACAAGCGCGCCATGGCTTACCTGGAGTACGGGTTGTCGCTGGGAGAGGGGTTTATTGTCATCACCGGCGAGGTGGGAGCGGGTAAAACCACGCTGGTGCGCAACCTGTTCAAGCAGCTGGAATCGGAGAATATCGTTGCGGCGCAACTGGTCAGCACCCAGCTTGATGCGGATGACACGCTGCGCAGCGTGGCTGCATCGTTCGGACTGGAGCACGAAGGCATCAACAAATCCGCAATCCTGAAAAACCTTGAGGTTTTTTTGCTCGCCGCAGCACAACAGGGAAAGCGCGCGTTGCTGGTGGTGGATGAAGCACAGAACCTCACCCCGCGCGCGGTGGAAGAGTTGCGCATGTTGTCGAATTTTCAGAACAACGAGCGTTCGCTGATCCAGAGTTTCCTGTTGGGCCAACCCGAGTTCCGCAACATCCTGCAAAGCCAGGACATGCAGCAGCTGCGCCAGCGCGTGACGGCTTCCTACCACCTCGGACCGCTGGATGCGATTGAAACCCGCGCCTATATCGAGCACCGCCTGCGTACCGTGGGCTGGAAGGGCGTGCCTTCATTCAGCGACGATGCATTCGAGACCATTTATCAATTTACCGGCGGCATACCGCGGCGTATCAATACTTTTTGCGACCGCCTGCTGCTGTATGGCTTCCTGGAAGAAAAGATCGCCTTCGACAGCGTCGCCGTGAAGGAGGTGGTGGAAGACCTGCGCCATGAAGTCGCACATCAGGATATCCCCGGCGCTGGTATGTTGCGCGGCAACGGCGCCTCTGCCGATGGCGGCCATGGCATGCCCGACGACATGCTGCGGCTCAATGGCCGGGTCGAGCAGATGGAACGCTCGCTCAACCGCATATTGCCGATCGTACGCAAGATACTGTTCATGGTATCGGAGAAAAACACGCCCACGGCGAATGAGTCGCCGGAAGCCAACCAATAGAACAAAGCCCGGGGATCAGCATGACCGATATCTTGTGCGTGGTGGGTGCGCGCCCCAATTTCATGAAAATCGCGCCGGTGATGGCCGCCCTCGCGGGCGCCGGCATCCGTGCCAAGCTGGTGCACACCGGCCAGCATTATGACGCGGCGATGAACGGCCGCTTCTTCACCGATCTTGGCATCCCCCACCCCGACATCAATCTCGAAGTCGGTTCCGCCAGCCACGCGCTGCAGACCGCTGAAATCATGCGCCGCTTCGAACCGGTGCTGGAGCAGGAGCAGCCGGCCGCGATTCTGGTGGTGGGTGATGTCAACTCCACCATTGCCTGCGCGCTGGTGGCGGCCAAACGCGGTGTGGCAGTGATTCACGTCGAAGCCGGTCTGCGCAGCCATGACCGCAGCATGCCGGAGGAAATCAACCGCGTGCTCACCGACCAGATTTCCGACTTGCTGTTCATCACTGAAAAAGACGCCCACAAAAATCTGGCGCGCGAGGGCATAGCCGCCGCACGCGTGCATTTTGTCGGCAATGTGATGATCGACACCCTGCATCACAACCTGCCGCGCGCAGTGCCCGTTGCCATGACGCTGGGCGAGGTTTTGCCTGAAGGATATGGCGTGCTGACGCTGCACCGCCCGTCCAATGTGGACGACGCCGACATCCTCGGTAATCTGCTGGAAACCGTGGCAATGATAGCCGCAGACCTGCCCATCGTTTTCCCGTTGCATCCGCGCACCCGCGCCAGTATTGACCGTCTCGGCCTGGCGGCGTGGCTGGATAGGCCGGGTATCAAAGTGCTGCCGCCGCAAGGCTATCTGGAAATGCTCGGCCTGATGAAGGACGCGCGTATCGTGCTGACCGATTCCGGCGGCATTCAGGAAGAAACCACTGCGCTGGGCGTGCCCTGCCTGACCTTGCGCCACAATACCGAGCGCCCGATTACCGTAGACGAAGGCACCAACACCATCGTCGGCACCGAGCGCAAGCGGATTCTGGGAGCGGTGGAAGAGCTGCTCAATGGCGGCGGCAAGGCCGGGCGTATTCCCGAATTCTGGGATGGCCGCGCAGCAGTACGCATTGCCGCGATTTTGCTGCACTGGCTGGACGCACGTAATCATGCCGTCGCATAAAGGACCTATCGTGCACAATGCCATGACCATCGACGTGGAAGACTACTTCCAGGTATCCGCTTTCGCCCCGCATATCGCGCGCGACAGCTGGGATGCCCGGCCGTGCCGGATAGAGCGCAACATGGCGCGCATCCTGGCTATGCTCGACGAGCATCACACCCATGCCACTTTTTTCACCCTGGGCTGGATAGCCGAGCGCTATCCGCAAGTGGTGCGCGCCATCGTCGACAACGGCCACGAACTGGCCAGCCACGGCTACGGCCACCAGCGCGCCTCAGACCTGACCCCGGAGCAGTTTCGCGCCGACATCACCCGCGCCAAGGGTCTGCTGGAAGACATCGGCGGCGTGGCAGTGCGCGGCTATCGCGCGCCGAGTTTTTCCATCGGCAGCCGCAATCTGTGGGCGCTGGAAGTGTTGCGCGAAGCCGGCCACCGCTACAGTTCCAGCATTTATCCGGTGGCGCACGATCACTACGGGATGCCCGACGCGCCACGCTTTGCGTTCCGCCCGCTGGACGACGACTTGCTGGAATTCCCGCCCAGCACCGTACACCTGTTCGGGCGCAACCTGCCCGCCGGCGGCGGCGGCTACTTCCGCCTGATGCCTTACGCCCTGTCGCGCTGGCTGATGCGGCGCGTGAACCACACCGACGGCCAGCCCTGCATGTTCTATTTTCATCCCTGGGAAATCGACCCGGAACAGCCGCGCCAGCGCGGTATCGGTTTCAGGACGCGGTTTCGCCACTATGTGAACCTCACCCGCATGGAAGGGCGCATTGCCCACCTGCTGCGCGATTTCCAGTGGGATCGGGTGGATCGGGTGTTCATGAAGGATGCGGCATGAACGCATCCGTCAAACTCCCGCCCGAATCAGCCGGCGTGACCGTGCGCCCCATGCTGGCAACCGACGCGGCGCGCTGGGATGCCTTTGTACAGTCCTGCCCGGAGGCGACTTTCTTTCACCGTGCGGGCTGGCGCGAGGTGATCGAACGGGCGTTCGGCCATCGCACGCATTTTTTGCTGGCCGAAGTGGACGGTGAAATCCACGGTGTGTTGCCGCTCGCCGAAATCAACAGCCGCCTGTTTGGGCATTCGCTCTCTGCCCTGCCGTTCTGCGTATATGGCGGCCCGGCGGCACTCAACGAAGCGGCAAGGCGCGCGCTGGATCAAGCTGCGCTGAAGCTTGCCGGCGCGCTGCGCGTCGAGCATCTCGAATATCGCAACCGCCAGCCTTTCCATACGGATTGGCCAGGCAAGGATTTATACGTCACCTTCCGCAAGGCAATCGACCCGGAAGTGGAGCGCAACATGATTGCCATTCCGCGCAAGCAGCGCGCCATGGTGCGCAAAGGCATCAAGGCCGGGCTGGTGAGCGCGATAGACGCGCACACGCAGCGCTTCTTCCATGCTTATTCCAGCAGCGTGCATCGGCTCGGCACGCCGGTGTTCTCGCGCAAGTATTTCCGGCTGCTGAAACAGGTGTTCGGCGAGGCCTGCGAAATTCTCACCATCACCCTGGATGGACGCGTCATCAGCAGCGTGATGAATTTTTACTTCCGCGATGAAGTGCTGCCTTACTACGGCGGCGGTACCGCGGAAGCGCGCCATCTGGCCGGCAACGATTTCATGTACTGGGAAGTGATGCGCCGCGCCTGCGAAAAGGGCTGCCGCGTATTCGACTACGGGCGCAGCAAGCTCGGCACCGGCTCCTACGATTTCAAGAAAAACTGGGGCTTTGAAGCGCAGCCCCTGTATTACGAATACCACCTGGTGCGCGGCCGCAGCGTGCCCGACCACAACCCGCTCAATCCCAGGTACCGGCTGTTCATCAAGGCGTGGCAGCGGCTGCCGCTGGCGCTGGCCAATGTCATCGGCCCGCATATTGTCAAGAATCTGGGCTAGGCAATGGAGGAGCTGCTTTTCCTGGCGCACCGCATCCCTTTTCCCCCCAACAAGGGCGACAAGATCCGCTCGTACCATCTGCTCAAACACCTCGCTCAGCGGTACCGCGTGCACCTGGGGTGTTTTGTCGACGATGCCGCAGACTGGCAATACACCGCCCATCTGCAGGCCATCTGCGGCGAGACTTTTTTCGCGCCGCTCAAACCCCGCAGCGCCAAACTGAAAAGCCTTGCCGGGTTTGCCAGCGGCGCGCCGCTGACCCTGCCCTACTACGCGCACGCCGGGATGCAGCGCTGGGTTACGCAGATGCTCGCTGCGCGCGGCGTGGGCAAAGTGCTGGTGTTTTCCTCGGCGATGGGGCAGTTCGTGCCGCATGATCACGCGCTGCACAGCGTGGTGGATTTTGTCGATGTGGATTCCGACAAATGGACGCAGTACGCACGGGCCAAGCCGTGGCCGCTGTCCTGGCTGTATCGGCGCGAAGGCCGCACGCTGCTGGCGTGGGAGCGCGAGCTGGCGGCGCGCAGTGACGCGGCGTTGTTTGTATCGGAAGCCGAGGCGCGCCATTTCACCCAGCTTGCCCCCGAATCGGCTGCGCATATCGGCTGGTTCAACAACGGCGTGGATTCCGAGTATTTCTCGCCGCAACGCGACTACCCTGATCCTTACCCGGCAGGCCGCCTGCCGCTGGTGTTTACCGGGGCCATGGACTACTGGCCGAATGTGGATGCGGTGATGTGGTTTGCGCGCGAGATTTTCCCCATCATCCGCGCGCGCTTTGCCGAGGCGCAATTCGTCATCGTCGGTGGCTGCCCCGGCCAGGCGGTCCAGGATCTGGCGCAATTGCCGGGCGTGACGGTGACTGGCCGCGTCGGGGACGTGCGTCCCTGGTTGCGCCACGCGCGTCTGGCGGTGGCGCCATTGCGTATCGCCCGGGGGGTGCAGAACAAGGTGCTGGAAGCGATGGCGATGGCGCTGCCCGTGGTCGCCAGCGCGCAGGCGCTGGAGGGTATCCAGGCTGTGCCGGGTCGCGACTTGCTGGTGGCGGACAACGCAGCCCGTTTTGCCGAACAGGTCATGGTGGTGTTGGGCGACGCACATCCTGGCATGGGCACGGCAGCGCGCGCCGCCATGCTGGGGCATTACGCCTGGCCGGATAATCTGCGCCGGGTGGATGCCCTGCTGGAATGCCGTAACCCTTCTCCGATTCAACAACCGCCCGCCGCCAGGGTGGTTTCACTCAGGGAACACCACACATGAGCGCTACCTTGCAACCCGCTGCTGCTGAACCGTCAATGGTGCGTGGCTGGCCTGCCGCCGCCGCACTTGCCATTGCCACTGTCGTTGCCTTGCTGTTGATTTTTTACTCCACCAGCGCGTCCACGGTGGCGATCTGGGAACGTTCTGAAACCTTCACCCATGGTTTCCTGATTTTTCCCATCAGCGCCTGGCTGATCTGGCGCCGGCGCAGCGAACTGGCGCGCCTGGCATACCGGCCGGACTGGCGCGGCCTGGTGTTGCTGTTGCTGCTTGCGGCGGGCTGGCTGTTCGCGCACAGCGGCGGCGTGCTGGTGGGCGAGCAGCTCATGCTGGTGGCGATGCTGCCGGCGGCAGTGTGGACCATACTCGGCAGCCGCGTGGTGCGCGCCATGGCGTTTCCGCTGGGTTTCTTGCTCCTCGCGGTGCCCATGGGCGAGGCGCTGATTCCGCACATGATGACGTTTACCGCCAATTTCACCGTCAAGGCGCTGCAATTGACCGGCATGCCGGTTTATCAGGAAGGGACTTTCTTCACCGTTCCCAGTGGCGAATGGTCGGTGGTGGAGGGCTGCAGCGGGCTGCGTTATCTGATTGCCTCGTTCACGCTGGGTTGCCTGTATGCCTATCTCACTTATCGCAGTAACGTCCGGCGCATCCTGTTTGCGCTGGCTGCCATCGTGGTGCCGGTGATTGCCAACGGCCTGCGTGCCTACATGATTGTGATGATCGCTGTGCTGTCCGACATGAAGCTGGCGCTGGGCTTCGACCACCTGATCTACGGCTGGGTGTTTTTCGGCGTGGTGATGCTGTTGCTGTTCTGGATCGGCAGCTTCTGGCGCGAGGATGAAGCGTCGGTTGTGCCGTCGGCGCAGGTATTGGCCCACGATGCCCCCGCCGCGCCGCTAGCCAGGATAGCGCTGGCGGCGCTGCTGAGTATTGCCGTTGCGCTTACCGGCCCTGTGTATGCAGCCTGGCTGGATGGGCGCAGAGTGCTGCCGCATGGCCTGCAGATTGCGCCGCCCGCCCCGGCCAATGGCTGGGCGCTGGAGGCCGCGCCGTTTACCGACTGGCATCCGCACTATGTCGGACCGGATGCCGAGCGCGCCCTGTATTACCGCAAGGGCAACCAGCAGGTGATGCTGTATCTGGCCTATTACCGCACCCAGCGCCAGGGTGCCGAGCAGATCAGCAGCCAGAATTACATGATCCGGCAGAAACATCCGGAGTGGTTGAACATGGGTGAGACCAATATCGCACCGGGCGCAGGCGCGCAACCTGCCGAGGTAATCCAGGCCAGGCTGCGTTCAGCGCCGCAACGCCTGCTGGTGTGGCGCTGGAATCAACTGGATGGGCGCGACACCACCAATGACTATCTCGCCAAGCTGCTGCTGGCCGGCGCAAGGGTCCGCGGCGCGCGCGATGACGGCGCGGCAATCGTGATGGCCACGCCTTATGCGGACGGTGTGGAACAGGCGCAGCCGGTACTGCGCGAATTCATGCGGGACATGCAGCCGGCCATCGCTGCCAGCCTCAGGCAAGTTGCACAGTCTTGAGCGCTGCAAGGATTCCGCTGATCGTCCACGTTGTGCATCACTTCGCCGTGGGGGGGATGGAGAACGGCATGGTCAATATCCTGAATAGCCTGCCGGCGCACAAATACCGCCACGCGGTGGTGTGCCTGACCGATTACACCTCTTTTGCCCAGCGTATCGTGGCCCAGCCCGTGCCGTTTTATGCGCTGCACAAGCAGCCGGGGCGGGATGTTTCCATCTACCCCCGGCTGTGGCGCAAGCTGCGCGAATTGCAACCGGATCTGGTGCACACGCGCAACCTGTCGGCGCTGGAAGGCCAGTTCGTCGCCGCGGCTGCCGGGGTGCGGCGCCGCGTCCATGGCGAGCATGGGCGCGACGTGTTCGACCTGTACGGCAGCAGCCGCAAATACAACCTGCTGCGGCGCGCGGCACGCCCGCTGGTGGGGCACTACATCACCGTCAGCCGCGACCTGCAGGCCTGGCTGCAAGCCATGGTGGGTGTGCCTGCCAGCCGCATTACCCAGATCTACAGCGGCGTGGACAGCATGCGCTTCCATCCGCGCGCCGGGCAGCGTAACGGCCTGCCGGCAGGCTTTGCCGCGGATGACGCGGTGGTGTTCGGCAGTGTGGGGCGCATGGCCGAGGTGAAGGACTATCCCACGCTGGTGCGCGCTTTCCTGCGCCTGCTGGAGCTGCACCCCGAGGCACGGCAGCGGGCGCGCCTGGTGATCGTGGGCGAGGGGATTTCCCGCGCCCCGTGCCTGGAACTGTTGCGTGCGGCGGGCGCCGAGGCGCTGGCCTGGCTGCCCGGCGAGCGCACCGACATCCCCGAGCTGATGCGTGCCATGGATGTATTCGTGCTGGCGTCGCTGGGTGAAGGCATATCCAACACCATTCTGGAGGCGCAGGCCAGCGGCCTGCCGGTGATCGCCACGGCAGTGGGCGGCAACGTCGAGCTGGTGCAGTCCGGCGGTAATGGAACATTGGTTAATGCGGGCGATGTGGAGACGATGGCACGCACCTTGCTGAGCTATTTTAATGACCCCACTCAGACGACCCGCCAGGGCCAGGCAGCGCGTCAGAAAATTGAGCGTCAATTCAGCCTTGAGTCAATGACGCAAGCTTACGAACAGGTGTATGACCAAGTGCTGCGTACCCGACAATAATGACGAACCGTCACGCAATGGCGGCTAAACGAGGACTGTTTTACCATGTGCGGAATCTCCGGAATTTTTGACCTGACAGGCGTGCGCCCGATCGACCGGACACTGCTGTCGCGCATCAACGATATCCAGTCGCACCGCGGGCCGGACGAGGCGGGACTGCACATCGAGCCGGGCGTCGGGCTGGGTCACCGGCGCCTGGCGATTATTGATATCGCCAGCGGCCAGCAGCCGCTGTTCAATGAGGACGGCAGCGTGGTGGTGGTGTTCAACGGCGAGATTTACAACTTCGTCGACCTGATCCCGCAGTTGCAAAGCCTCGGCCACACCTTCCGCACCCGCTCCGACACCGAGGTGATCGTGCATGCCTGGGAACAATGGGGCGAAGCCTGCGTCGCGCATTTTCGCGGCATGTTCGCTTTCGCGTTATGGGATCGCAATAGTCAGACTTTTTTCCTGGCGCGCGACCGCATGGGGGTGAAGCCGCTCTACTACGCGCTGCTCGACAACGGCTGCTTCGTGTTCGGCTCGGAGCTGAAAGCCCTCGCCGCCCATCCCGGTTTCAAGCGTGAATTCGATCCGTTAGCAATCGAAGATTACTTCGGCTACGGCTATGTGCCCGAGCCGCGCACCATCTACCGGCAGGCACTCAAACTTTCCCCCGGCCACACGCTCACCTTGCAGCGTGGCAAAAGCTTGCCCCAGCCACGCCAGTTCTGGGACATCCCGTTTACCCCGCATGCACCGATGAGTGAAGACGACGCCGCCGAGGAAACCGTGGCGCGCCTGCGCGAAGCCGTGAAAATCCGCATGGTGGCGGAAGTGCCGCTGGGCGCTTTCCTGTCCGGCGGGGTGGATTCTTCCGCCGTGGTGGCGATGATGGCGGAGCTGTCCGATGCGCCGGTCAACACCTGCTCGATTTCCTTCGGTGACCCCAGGTACAACGAGGCTGAATACGCCCGGCAGGTGGCCACGCGTTATCAGACTGCGCACCGCGTGGGCCAGGTCGAGGCCGATGATTTTTCGCTGATTGACGAACTGGCGCATCTCTACGACGAGCCGTATGCGGACAGCTCCGCCATGCCCACCTACCGGGTGTGCGAACTGGCGCGCAACAACGTCACCGTGGCGCTGTCCGGCGACGGCGGCGACGAGAATTTCGCCGGTTACCGGCGCTACCGCTGGCACGGCTACGAAGAGAAAATGCGCGCGCTGCTGCCGCTGGGCATGCGCCGCCCTCTGTTCGGCTGGCTGGGACGCGCTTACCCGAAGGCCGACTGGGCGCCGAAAGTATTGCGCGCCAAGACCACCTTCGAGGCCATGGCGCGCGATAGCGTGGAAGGCTATTTTCACGGTGTGTCGGTGTGCAGCAATGCGCTGCGCGCGCAACTGTTTTCGGACCACCTCAAGCGCCAGTTGCAAGGCTATTCGGCGGTGGAAGTGCTGCGCCGCCACGACGCCAGCAACCCCGGCCGCGATGCCGTTTCCCGGGTACAGTACCTGGACATGAAAACCTATCTGCCCGGCGACATCCTGACCAAGGTGGACCGCGCCAGCATGGCGCACGCGCTGGAAGTGCGCGTGCCGCTGCTCGACCACCAGCTGGTGGAATGGGTATCCGGCCTGCCGGTCGGCATGAAGCTCAAGGGAACCGAGGGCAAGCACATTTTCAAATACGCCCTGCAAGCGTATCTGCCGCACGACATTCTGTATCGCAAGAAAATGGGCTTTTCGATTCCGTTGTCCGAATGGTTCCGCGGACCCCTGTTGCAGCGTTTGCGCAGCGCCGTGCTGTCGCCGCGCCTGCTCGACACCGGTCTGTTCAATGCGGCGTTTCTCAAGGAAATGGTCGATCAGCACGCCAGCGGGCGGCGCGACTACGGTGCAGCGCTGTGGTCGGTGCTGATGTTCGAGGCTTTTTTGCGCAACGCCGACGAAACCGGAGCGACAGCGCCGCTGCAGCGTCAAGAACCTATCCTGATGACAGGAGGTATCTGATGTACTGGCTCAATCCCGTTGCGGATGTGAAACGTATGGCAAGAGCCATGCTTACTGATCAGGTGGCGTGGTTGGCGCCCTCCCTGTATGTGCGCCTTACCGGGCAGACCGGACGTGGTGATGACGAGGGCGTGGCGCGAACCGCTGATTATTTCCGGACCTGTTTCCTGGATTATTTTCTGGTGCCGGGCATGCCTTCCGGGCAAGTTGAGACTTATCTGGATGGCAAGCACGTGCTGGAGTATGGGCCGGGCGACTTGCCCGGGGTGGCGCTGCTGATGATTGCGCATGGTGCGCAAAGCGTGATTTGTGTGGACCGGTTTCCACTGTGCCGCCTCTCGGATAGCTGCATTCAGGTATTGCAGAACCTGCTCGACGCGCTTGAAGGAGGGCAGCGTGAACGTGCCGAACAGTGTTTCGTGCGGCGTGGTGAGCCAGCCAGCGGCCTCAATCCGGAACGTATCCATTACATGGTCAAACCGGGTGGGCTATCCGGTTTGACAGACTGGGCAGATTTGATTGTTTCACGAGCGGTGCTGGAACATGTAAACAGCCTGTACGCGACTTTCGTCGATATGCGCACCGCGCTCCGCGCGAAAGGAATTGCCGTACACCTGGTGGATCTCAAAAGCCATGGTTTGCACCGACGCTCCCAGCTGGATTTCTTGACCTGGCCGTTGCCTCTATGGGCGCTGATGTATGGACATAAAGGT
The DNA here is from genome assembly GCF_009938015.1 of Sulfuriferula plumbiphila. NCBI lineage: Bacteria > Pseudomonadati > Pseudomonadota > Betaproteobacteria > Nitrosomonadales > Sulfuricellaceae > Sulfuriferula > Sulfuriferula plumbiphila. Next base: position 238,827 of record NZ_AP021884.1, read on the forward strand.
GTACCCAACCGCTGGCGCGTGGATCGTTACCGACAAATACTTGCCGATGTGGGGCTGGATACGGTAACGCTGACGGCAACCGCCCTGGCGGAGCAACAGGTGATTGACGAAATACGGCCCTATCTGGCGCGGCCGTTCCGTCAGTTGAGTGATGAAGATATGTCCTGGCTGGGTTTCTGGCTGGTGTGTCGTCGACCGGCAGGGGTGAGGGTCTAAACGATGCGTATCCTGCACATCCTCGATCATTCCATCCCGCTGCACTCGGGCTACACCTTTCGCACTGCCGCGATCCTGCGCGAGCAGCGCAAGCGCGGCTGGCACACCGAACACCTCACCAGCCCCAAGCAGATCAACTGCAGCGTGGCCGAGGAAGTGGTCGACGGCCTGCATTTCTACCGCACGCCGCCGGTCACCGGCCTGGTCGCACGGCTGCCGTTTTTCAACATGATCGCACTGATGAATGCGACCGAGCGCCGCCTGCGCGAAGTGGTGGAACGCGGCAAGCCCGATTTTCTGCATGCCCACTCGCCGGCGCTCAACGCGCTGCCCGCGATTCGCGTCGGGCGCGCGCTGAATATCCCGGTGGTATATGAGATTCGCGCGTTCTGGGAAGACGCCGCAGTGGATCACGGCACCAGTTCCGAGTGGGGGCCGCGCTATCGGCTGAGCCGCTCGCTGGAAACCTGGGCGGTGCAGCATGCCGATGCGGTGACGACGATATGCGAGGGGCTGCGTAGCGACCTCGCGGCGCGCAAGGGGGTGGCGGCAGAAAAAATCACGGTCATACCGAATGCGGTGGACATCGAGAAATTCACCGTGAGCGGCGTGGCGGATGCCGCATTCAAGGCGCAGCTCGGTCTGCAAGGCAGACAGGTGCTGGGCTTTCTCGGCTCGTTCTATGCTTACGAAGGCTTGAACCTGCTGCTCGACGCGCTGCCGCTGATGCTGCAAACCAACCCCGATATTCGCGTGCTGCTGGTGGGCGGCGGGCCGCAGGAAGACGCGCTCAAGGCGCAGGCGGTGCAACTGGGTGTGGCGGACAAGGTGGTATTCTGCGGGCGCGTGCCGCATGACCAGGTGCAACGGTACTATGACCTGGTCGACGTGCTGGTGTATCCGCGTCTGTCCATGCGCCTGACTGAACTGGTCACGCCGTTAAAGCCGCTGGAAGCGATGGCGCAGGGGCGGGTGCTGGTGGCGTCGGACGTGGGCGGCCACCGGGAGCTGATCCGCGACGGCGAGACGGGCGTGCTGTTCCGCGCCGGCGACGCGACCGATCTGGCGGCAAAAGTGCCTGGCCTGCTCAATGCGCCGGCGCGCTGGCCGCAACTCGCCGCCCATGGCCGCCGTTTTGTCGAAACCGAGCGCAACTGGGCGCTCAGCGTAGCGCGCTATGCAGCGGTCTACGACTACGCCAAACGTCAGACCTTGCTGCCATGAAACCGCATCTGGTTGTCTTTTCAACGCTATTCCCGCACGCCGGTGCACCCAATGCCGGCCCGTTCATCCGCGAGCGCATGTTCCGTGTGGGTGAGGTGTTGCCGCTCACCGTGGTGTCGCCGCAGCCGTGGTTTCCGGGACAATCGCTGCTGCGGCGCTGGAAGCCGCATTTTCGCCCGGACGCGCTGCCTCACGAGAGCCAGCATGGCATCGAAGTGCTGCACCCGCGTTTCTTTTCGGTGCCGGGCGCATTCAAACAACTGGATGGCCTGTGCATGGCGCTGGGGAGTTATTTCACCCTGAAGAAACTGCGGCGCGCCGGCAAACTCGACATCCTCGACGCCCACTTTGCCTACCCCGACGGCTATGCCGCCACACTGCTCGGCAAGTGGCTGGGGGTGCCGGTGACCATTACCCTGCGCGGCACGGAAGTGCCTCATTCCAAAAATGCAAAACTGCGCCCGCTGCTGGTGCGCGCGCTGACACGTGCGGCGCGGGTGTTTTCGGTGTCCGATTCGCTGCGCCGCCATGCCATTGGCCTGGGCATCCCCGGCGACAAAATCCGCGTGGTGGGCAACGGCGTGGACAGCGCCAAATTCCACCGCGTTGATCGTGCCGAAGCGCGTGCGCAGCTGGGTATCGGCGCTGATGCGCCGGTGCTGATTTCGGTAGGCGGGCTGGTTGAACGCAAGGGCTTTCATCGTGTCATCGAATGCCTGCCGGAATTGAAAATACGCTTCCCCGGACTGGTTTACCTTATCGCCGGCGGCGCCGGTGCCGAGGGCGACATGCGCGTCGAGCTTGAGCAACAGGTGGCAGTGCTGGGCCTGCACGATACGGTACGCTTTCTCGGTATCGTCCCCGCCACCTCGCTCAAATGGCCGCTATCGGCTGCCGATGTGTTCGTGCTAGCCACGCGCAACGAGGGCTGGGCCAATGTTTTTCTGGAGGCGATGGCATGCGGTCTGCCGGTCATCAGCACCGATGTGGGCGGCAATGCCGAGGTGGTGTGCCGGGACGAATTGGGCATGATCGTGCCGTTCGGTGACCACGCCGCCTTGAGTGTTGCCCTCATGGCAGCACTGGCAAAAGACTGGGATCGTCCAGCCATCCTTGCCTACGCGCGCGACAACGACTGGCAAAAACGTGTCACTGTGCTGGTGGAGGAATTCAACGCACTGCATGCCGGCACGCTGGCCGCGCGCGCAGCCGGCAGGCAAATCAGTCTGAATAAGGGAGGCCATCTTGGCTAGGACCGCCCTGTCCGACTGCTTGTGGCTGGTCAGACAGGCACGCCAGTACGCGGCCCCGAAAACTGCTGCTTTCACCCCGTTTGCGCGCTGGCTGCGACGCCATCTGAACTGAGCGAACATCCCATGTACACAGCCTTCGCCGCCAATATCCTGTTCCCGCTGCACGAGCGACTCAAACACCACACAACTGTTGCGGTGCGCCGTGGCATGGAAGAGACCCAGTGGTGGGATACAAAACGTCTGCAGGCTTTGCAGCTGGAACGCCTGCGCGCCCTGCTCATGCACGCGCAGGCGCATGTGCCGTACTACCGCGAGCTGTTCGGGCGCACCGGTTTCAACCCCGGCGCGCTGCGCGATCCGGGCGATCTGGCGCGGCTGCCGTTCCTGACCAAGGCCGAAATCCGCGCCCATCTGGAAAAACTCAAGGCGGACAACGCCATCGGTCTGGCGCGCTTCAATACCGGCGGTTCCAGCGGTGAGCCGCTGATTTTCTTGATTGGCCGCGAACGCGTCAGTCACGATGTCGCCGCCAAGTGGCGCGCCACGCGCTGGTGGGGCGTGGACATCGGCGACCCGGAGATCGTGGTGTGGGGATCGCCGATTGAACTCGGTGCGCAGGACCGGGTGAAGCAATTGCGCGACAAGCTGCTGCGCACGAAATTGCTGCCCGCGTTTGAAATGTCCGCGCAAAAACTCGACGCTTTCATCGGCGAGATTCGTGCCATGCGCCCGAAAATGCTGTTCGGCTACCCGTCCGCGCTGGCGCATATCGCGCGCCACGCCGACGGGCATGGTATCGCCATGAACGATCTGGGCATCAAAGTCGCCTTCGTCACCTCCGAGGCGCTGTACGACCACCAGCGCTCACAAATTGAAAAGACTTTCGGTTGCCCGGTCGCGAATGGCTACGGCGGGCGCGACGCCGGCTTCATCGCGCACCAGTGCCCGGCAGGCGGGATGCACCTCACCGCCGAGGACATCATCGTGGAAATCGTGGATGCAGCAGGCCGCGTGTTGCCGCACGGCGAATCGGGCGAAATCGTGGTGACGCATCTGGCCACCGGCGATTTCCCGTTTATCCGTTATCGTACCGGCGATGTCGGCGTGCTTGATGACCAGCCCTGCGCCTGCGGACGCGGCCTGCCGCTGCTGAAAGCCATCGAAGGGCGCAGCACCGATTTCGTGGTGGCGCAGGACGGCACGGTGATGCACGGTCTGGCGCTGGTGTATATGATCCGCGATCTGCCCGGCGTGCGCCAGTTCAAGGTGGTGCAGGAAAATCTGCAACTGACGCGTGTCCTGCTCGCTACCGACCGTCAGTTTGACGAGGCGAACATCGGCAAAATCCTGTCGGGTATCCAGCAACGCCTGGGCTCGGACGTGCGCGTGGAGATAGAACGGATGAATGAAGTGCCCAAGGAAAAATCCGGTAAATACCGTTATGTAGTCAGCCATGTGGCGCCGCCATCCGGTGCCAGCAGCGGCAGGAGAGACGCAGCATGAGAGATATATTTGTCTTTGCCGTGGTGTTTGGCACGCTTCCCTTCATACTCGGCAAGCCTTACATCGGCATTTATCTGTGGTCGTGGCTGGGCTATATGAATCCGCACCGGCTGGCCTGGGGCTTCGCCTACAATTTCCCGTTCGCTTTTATCGTGGCCATCGTCACCTTGGCGGCGCTGGTGTTTTCACGTGAGCCCAGGCGTGTTCCGTGGACGCGTGAGAGTATCGTTTTGCTCATGCTGATTTTATGGATGCTGGTCACCACCATTTTCTCGCTGTATCCGCAGTTGGCGTGGTTGCAGATGGAGAAGGTGGCGAAAATCCAGCTGATGATTTTCCTCACCATGGTGCTCATCAACACGCGCGAGAAGCTTGAAACGCTGGTGCTGATCATTGCCCTGTCACTGGGTTTTTACGGCATTAAAGGCGGTATTTTCACCATCGTCCACGGCGGCGCCTACCGCGTGCAGGGGCCGTACGGCACCTTTATCGGCGGGAACAATGAGATGGCGCTGGCCTTGATCATGACCATACCGCTGATCTGGTACCTGCATCTCAATGCAAAAAAAATCTGGATGCGCCACTCGTATACCGCTGCGATGTTCCTGTGCGCGATAGCCGTCATTGGCAGTCAGTCGCGCGGCGCGCTGGTGGGGGGTGTGGCAATGGGTGTTTTCCTCTGGCTGAAAACCCGCAACAAGCTGTTTACCGGTCTTGTCATGGCATTGGCGGTGGTGGCGATTCTGGCGATCATGCCCGCAGAGTGGCATGCACGCATGTCTACCATTGATACTTATCAGAATGATGCGTCCGCTGAAGGCCGCATCAATGCCTGGTGGACCGCGTTTAATCTGTCCAAGGACAGGCCCCTGGTGGGGGGTGGGTTCGATACTTTCCAGCCGGCGGTGTTCGAGGCATATGCCCCTGATCCCTACAATGTGCACGATGTACACAGCATCTATTTCGAGATGCTGGGCGAACACGGTTACGTCGGTTTTGGCTTGTTCATGCTGCTGGCCTGGCTCACCTGGCGCAAGGGCGCGAGGATCATTCGCGAATGCGGCAAAGACCCGGAAAGAAAATGGGCGGCCGATTTAGCGCGCATGCTGCAGGTCAGCATGGTCGGTTTTGCCTCGGCTGGGGCGTTTCTGGGATTGGCGAACTTTGATTTGTATTACCACCTGATCGCAATCATGGTGATGACCGGGGTGGTGGCGCTGAAGCAGAGTTCCGCTGCGGGCAAGGTTGTGATGACACCGATCCGAACAGCGCCGCAGCCGTTTGTGAGGAGCGGCGGGGACAGGATTAACAGGATTTCTCAGGATTGACAGGAACAAAACGACATCCGTATTTAATCAGATATTCCTGTTAATCCTGTCCATCTTTTGGTCATGTTAAAGCCCACGCTTGCTCAGCCACTGCTCCAGCATCACCACCACCCAGATCATCACCCCGTAGTAGGTGGCGTGGCCGTCCTGGTGCTGGCGGCGCAACTCGGCCAGGTAAGCGGGTTGCAGGATGTGGCGGCGCTCGAACGCGGCCAGACTGTCCTGCACCAGTTCGTGTAGCGGCGCATGGGTGGTTGCCCACACCCCGAACGGCAGGCCGAAGCCGTGTTTGGATTTGTTGATGATCTCATTGGGGAGCAGGTCGCGGACCGCTTCCTTGAAAAAATGCCGCAGGCGCATGCCCTTGACCTTGAGGTGCACCGGCACTTCACCGGAAAAGTCGAGCAGGGCATCGTCGAGCAGCGGGTAGCGTATTTCCACGCCGGCCGCTTCGGTCATGCGCCCGACCTTGCGCAGATCGTTGTCGGCCAGGGTGAACTTGAGGTCGAGGTGCATCATGCGGTTGATGAAATGCTGTGAATCGCTGCGTTGATAGACTTCGCGCAACAGTTCGGCGGGTTGGCCGGGCTGGATGCGGGCGAGGAAATCCGCGTTGAAAATCTCGGCAAGCGGCGTGCGCTGCAGGAAGTTATACGACTCCATGCGGTCTGGCAGCGGCACCCTGGCTTGGTGGAGATAGCTCTGCAGCTTGCGTCCCGGCGGCAGCGCAGCCAGGCCGGGCAGCTGCACCAGCGGCTCGATGACGCCGGCGCGCAGCCAGGAAGGGATGAGACCGTAGACCTCGAAGATTTTTTGCTTGGCGTAGCGCGCGTTGCCGCCGAAAATTTCGTCGCCGCCGTCGCCGCCCAGCATGATGCGGATACCGTCGTCATGCGCAAGTTTGGCGCAGAAATAAGTGGGCACCGCCGATTCGTTGCCGAACGGTTCGTCGTAGGCGGCGCTGATGATGGGGATGGCGGCCACAATATCGGCGGGCCTGAGGTAATACTCATGCGCGTGCGCGGCAAAGGTTCGGGCGGCCAGCCGCGCGTATTCCATTTCGTCGAAGCCGTCGGCCTCGAAACCGATGGAGTAGGTGTTGACGGGTGTGTTGCCGAGCCCGGCAAGCGTGCCGGTGACGGTGCTGCTGTCCAGCCCGCCGGAGAGAAATGCGCCAAGCTGATTGCCGTGTGCAGCACGTGCCACCGAGTCGCGCAGGATGGGATGAAAGCGTGCGGCAAGCTCGGCTTGCGATGCGCTGCTGTGGTCGTCGTAATGCAGGTGCCAGTAAAATCCGCTGCTGAGCTGGCCGTTGCGCCACTCCGCAAACTGGGCGGGGAGCAGCTTTTTCACCCCCTGGAAAATCGAAGTGGGGGCAGGGACAAGATGAAAATACAGATAATCAAAAATGGCCTGCTGATCGAGCGCACTGCTCACCTCGGGGTGGGCGGTGAGCGCGTCGGCACGCGCGGCAAACGCCAGCCCGCCGGCGACTTCCGCGTAGCACAAGGGTTGCGCGCCGGCGCGATCCACTGCCAGCAGCAGGGTATTCGTTGTCGTTTCGCACACCGCCAGGGCAAAGCTGCCATGGATCTGTGCCAGTCCGTCGCGGCCGGCCTGGCGCCAGGCGGCGAGCACCCCCGCCGCCGGGTTGTGCCGGGCGATGGCACTGGCGATGGCAGGGTCGCCGCTGTGGATGCGGCCGCGCAACACGGCGATCACGCCGCCGGCTTCATACAGGCTGATGTCGCCAAATGGCGAGCTTGCCGCCAGCGCCGCGCCATCGCGCAGGGTGCTCTCCAGTCGCGCAGTAGGGTGGCCGAGTGCGGCGCACATCGTGTCGAGGACACCCTGCCCGCGCACCCGATCCAGCCTGTTATCCAGCCAGCCGCAGATTCCGGCCATAGCATCTCCCCTGTCAGCGTTTTTTAGTGATTGGATGGTAACCCAATCCCGCCAAGCTTTTAATCTAAAAACGGCACTGGCCACGGAGGCATGGAGGAAACCAAGGCATTTGAAATTCAAATCCCCTCACCCAATGGGCGATATGAGAAAATCATGTAACACCATGAACCAAAAAAACTTAGTTCTAAACCACGGAGTTCACGGCGGGCACGGAGGAAGGCAATCCCGGGGCTTTTATGGCCCACCCAACAGGTGAATAACAGGCGACCTGCTATCCGTTGTTTTTACTCCGTGTTCTCCGTGAACTCCGTGGTCAATTGCTTTTTCCGGATTTAATAATGAGAGAAAATTTTGAGTGAATTCTGGCTGAAGGTTGAAAAAACCCTGAACCACCATGGCAGCCAGGCCCTGCGTGCGGCACGCGCTGGCTGGTGGAACGTGACGCGCACGCCGGCACAGCGGCCAGTCATTATCGTAGGTTGCAGCCGTGCCGGCACCACGCTGGTGTACAAGACCTTTTCCGAGTCGCAAGTGCTGGGATCGCTCAATCGTGAAACCCATGATTTCTGGGTGGGCATGCATCCGCTCGCCAACAAGAACTGGGACACCCACGGCCTGGATGCGGCTGACGCCAGCGCCGCCGACCGCGACTACGTATCGCGCTATTTCTACAGATGGACCGGGCAATCCCGCTTCGTCGACAAGAACAACCAGAACGGCCTGTGCGTGCCTTATCTGCATGCGCTGTTCCCCGATGCCCATTTCGTGTTCATCAAGCGCAGTCCCGGCGACAACCTCAATTCGCTGATCGAGGGCTGGGGCAAGCCGGACGAATTCGCCACCTGGTCGCAGCGGCTTCCGGAAAAAGTCGCAGTGGAAAACGGCCGTTACACGCAATGGTGTTTTTTCCTCGCCGACGGCTGGCGCGACTATGTCAACGCGCCGGTGGAAGAGGTATGCGCATTCCAGTACAACGCCATCAACCAGGCCATACTCGACGCCAGAGCGGCGATCCCCGCCCGCCAATGGAGCGAGGTGCTGTACGAAGACCTGGTGCGTGATCCGGTGGGGGGGTTCAAACGCCTGTTTGGCGAGGCCGGCCTGCCTTTCGATGCGGCCATGCAGACGCATTGCGAAAATGTGCTGGATACTCCGTATAACGCCTTCTCCGAAATCCGCCTGGATAAGTGGAAAGACGGGCGCAACCGTGACCGCGTCGAGCGCGTGCTGCCGAAAGTGGCCGCTGTGGCGCGGGCGATGGGGTACGCACTCTGAACATGTGGGCGCTGCTGTGGCTGCTGCCGCTGGCCTGGGCGCTGGTGCTGGCGGGGTATGCCAAGCGGCTGATCGCCCTGTGGCGCGAGCCGGCATGGCGCTGCCCGGTACTGGTTATCGAAAGCGACGACTGGGGCGCGGGCGTGCTGCCTCAGGCGGCAGCGCTGGATGCGCTGCGTGCGCTGCTGGGCCGGCACCGCGATCATACCGGGCGGTGCCCGGTAATGGCGCTGGGCATCGTGCTGGCCATCGCTGACACCGGGGCGATACGCGCTGCTGCTGGCCGTGAGTATCTGTATATCGCCCTGGACGATGCGCGCCTGACGCCGGTGCTGGCTGCGCTGCGTGCAGGCATCACTGAAGGCGTGTTCGCCCCCCAGTTGCACGGCATGGAACACTACTGGCCCGCTGCCGTCATGGCCGCCGCCCAAACCGACAAGCGGGTGGCAGCGTGGCTGGCGGGCGACGCCCTGCCGCGCACCGAAGACCTGCCCGCCCCCCTGCAAAGCCGCTGGACTGCCGCTGCCGTGTTGCCCTCGCTGCCGCTCTCAATCCCGGAAATCAACGCAGCCGCTGCCGATGAAACTGCTGCATTCCAGCGCATTTTCGGCATCACGGCGCAGGTTGCCGTGCCCCCTACCTTTGTGTGGAGCGACGCGGTCGAACGTGCCTGGGCGGCGCATGGCGTGCGCTGCATCGTCACCCCCGGCACCCGTCACGAATACCGCGATGCACAAGGCCGTCCGGCGGGTGATGGGCGGAATATACTGAACGGCGAACGCGGCCAGGACGACGTGCTCTACGTGGTGCGCGACCAGTATTTCGAGCCCGCGCTCGGCCACCGCGCTGAACAAGGACTGGCGGCACTGGCGCAGCAAACTGCGTGCGCTCGTCCGACGCTGCTGGAAACCCACCGCTTCAATTTTCTCGGCGAATCTGCCGACGCTGCCTTGCACGAAGTCGACCGGCTGCTGGGCAAGGCATGCGCCGCTTATCCCGCGCTGCGCTTCCTGCCCACCCAGGAAATCGCCGCGGCAATGGCGCGCAGGGATGCGGAGCTGATCGAAACCGGCCTGCACCCGCGTCTGCGCGCCTGGCTGGCACGCATCCATACCGTGCCGCGTTTTGCCAAACTGGCGCGCCTCACCGGGCTGGCACTACCGCTATGGTTGCTGACAAAGTGGACAGCATGAACACCCCGCGATTTTCCGTCATCATCCCTGCCTACAATGCGGCGGCGACGCTGGCGCGCGCACTGGATTCGGTACTGACACAGACATATGCAGCGCATGAAATCATCGTGGTGGACGATGGGTCGACCGACGCCAGCGCCGCAGTGGCGGCAGGCTATGGGGACAAAATACGCTATCTGCGCCAGGACAACGCGGGCGTGTCCGCGGCGCGCAACCGTGGCGCGCAGGCGGCGAGCGGGGACTGGCTGGCCTTCCTCGACGCCGACGACTGGTACTACTTCGACCGCTTGAAATGGCACGCCGCATGGATTGCACGCGACCCAACGCTGGATTTCCTCACCGGCGATTACGAATACCGCGACGCCAGCGGCGCGCTGCTGGGGCGCTCGATGCAGGGCAAGGCATCCGGCCGGGCGATGCTGGACAAGGCTGCAGGCAGCCGCGAAGTGGTGATGGAGGGCGCAGAGTTCGAAGCCTTCGCGGCCGACCATTTCGGCGACACCCACACCCTGAGCCTGCCGCGCGCCACGTTCCTGGAATTGGGCGGCTATCCGCTCGGTTTCAGAGTGTGTGAGGACGTGCACCTGCTCACCCGTCTGGTCGCGCGCAGCCGCCGTGCCGGAGTGATCTGTGCGCCGATGGCGGTGTACCTCATCCACAGCGCCAGCGCTACCCGCGCTGATCCGGTGCGCGCGCAGTTCGAGAACGTCCGTACCCTGGTTGCCCTGGGTGAACAGGCTGCCAGCTTGCCGCCCGCAGTACGCCGCGGCTATGCCACCCGGCTGCGCCAGGCGCGGCTCAACCTCGGCTATGCGCTTGCAAAATCAGGCCGCCGGCTGGAGGCCATGCGCGCCGTGCTGCCGTCGCTGATGGAGTCGCCCGGCTGGGCCAGCGTGCGCAATCTGCTGTCCATTCTTAAAGGTTAAGGAAACTCTGCAAAACTCCCCCACCCAGAGCGCATTGTTCAAGGCAAGTATGGCAATATTGAGCCTATGAAACAAACCACACTGGATATCAACCTGAGCCTCAAGAAGACCCGCAAGCGCGAGTTTCTGGAGCAGATGGAACAAGTCGTGCCCTGGGCAGCGCTGGTCGGGCTGATTGCCCCGTACTATCCCAAAGGCACCAATGGCCGCCCACCGTTTTCTCTGGAAACCATGTTGCGCATCCACTTCATGCAGCAATGGTTCACCTTGTCCGACCCGGGCATGGAAGAAGCCTTCTTCGACATCCCTCTATACCGCGAATTTGCCCGGCTTGAAGACTACGCCCGCCTGCCCGACGAGAGCACCATCCTGCGTTTCCGCCATCGGCTGGAAAAGCACCAGCTCGCAGACCGCATTCTATCCACCATCAACGAACTGCTGATCCAGCGTGGCCTGCTGCTCAAAGCGGGCACTGTGGTAGACGCCACCCTGATTGCAGCGCCCACCTCCACCAAGAACGCCGACAAGGCACGCGACCCCGAAATGCACTCCACCCAGAAGGGCCGGCAGTGGTACTTCGGCATGAAAGCCCACATTGGCGCCGATGCCGAGTCCGGGCTGGTGCACACCGTGCGCGGCACTGCCGCGCATGTGAACGACGTGACCGAAGGCAACGACCTGTTGCAGGGCCTGGAGACGGATGTCTTTGCCGACGCAGGCTACCAGGGCGCAGACAAACGCCCGAATGCCCAAGCCCGCGTCACCTGGCACGTGGCCATGCGCCCGGGCAAGCGCCGTGCGCTGGACAAGGACAAACCCACAGACGCGCTGATTGACCAGGTCGAGAAACTCAAGGCCGGCATTCGAGCCAAGGTAGAGCACCCGTTCCGGGTGATCAAGCGCCAGTTTGGCTACGTGAAGGTGCGCTACCGCGGCCTCAAGAAGAACACAGCGCAGCTTGTCACGCTGTTTGCGCTGTCCAACTTGTGGATGGTACGAAGCAAGTTGATCGAGACTCAGGGATGAGTGCGCCTGAAAACCGGGCAAAAGCCCTAAACGGGGCGAAAAACGTCCAAAACAGCGTCGGAAACAGTATTGTTTGTGCGTTTCACGGCACCCATTCTACGATTTGAAACAGGATGGCCTGCCGCTGTACTTCGGGCGGGGTTGTTCAGAGCATCCTTAAGGGCTCGTTAATGAATAAATGGACATACGCTGGGGCCGCTTTGGGTGCAGGCCAAGGCGCGAGACGCGCAGTTGTGTCATTCACAACAAGCGGCTTGCAACGCCGGCATGCGTCCAAAGCGACCCCAGCCCGGAGGGTTGTTGTGTATTCGGGCGGCTGCGGCGTTGCAAAGCTTGCGAATGAAACAACCATTCGCCGCGCTTCGCGCCTTGCATCCATCCCGAATACATAGCAACGTATGTTCAAATTATTCATTAACGAGCCCTACATATGCCGCGTTACCTGGTACTCACCGAATTATTCCTGCCCACCAAGGGCGGCACCGCCGTGTGGTTTGCCGAGGTGTACCGGCGCCTGTCCGGCAAGGAAACCCACATCGTGACTGCCGACGTGCCCGGAGCCGCCGAGGTGGATGCCGGCCATCCCAACAGCGTGCACCGCATCAACATGCGCCGCGTGCCCTGGCTCAAGCCCGAATCGCTGGGTATGTACGTCAATCTGTTTGCCAAATCCCTGTGGTTGGCGCTCACTCACCGTTTTGACGCGATCCACGCCGGGCGCGCGCTACCGGAAGGGCTGACCGCGTGGTTGGTAGCGCGGCTGACATTCCATCCGGTGGCGATCTACGCCCATGGCGAGGAACTCACCACCTGGGGGCGCGGCGGCAAGTACCAGGCCATGCGCTTCGCCCTGCGCCATGCGGATCACGTGATTGCCAACAGCGAATTCACCCGCGATGAGCTGATCAAAATGGACGTCAATCCGGTGCGCATCACGCTGATTTACCCTGGTGTCGATGTGACGCGTTTCCGCCCCGGCCTGGCGTGCGGCGATTTGCGGCAGTCGGTCGGGGTGGGCGCAGCGGGCAAGTTGATTTTATCTGTCGGACGCCTGTCGCGGCGCAAGGGCTTTGATCAGGTGATCAAATCACTGCCTGCGTTGGTCAACGCCGGTCTGGATGTGCAGTACACGCTGATCGGCATCGGCGAAGATCAGGATTATTTGCTCAGCCTCGCACGTGAACACGGCGTGGCAGAACGCGTACACTTGCTGGGGCAGGTCAGCGCCGCTGATCTGCCGCGTTGGTACAATGCCTGTGATGTATTTGCCATGCCCAACCGCGAAATCAACGGCGACACCGAAGGGTTCGGCATGGTGTTCATCGAGGCGGCAGCGTGTGGCAAACCCGCCCTTGCGGGGCAGGCGGGCGGTACGGGTGCGGCCGTGCTGGATGGCGTGACCGGATTGCAGGTGGATGGCACCCGTCTGGCATCGGTTGAAAACGCACTGCAACAGATGTTGCAGTCAGTCAACGCGTCGGCGGCAATGGGGCAAATGGGGTTGGCACGGGTACTGGATGATTTTTCATGGGAAGTCGTGGCCAGAAAAACCGCAGCAATGCGCCACTTGAACAGAGGATAAAATGATGAAATCAGGGGTATTACGACATGCTTTCGGGCTGGCAGCGCTGACGATCTGGATCGGGCTGGGCATGCAGCAGGCCAGTGCAGCCACGTTTGCGCCTTCAGCCAGCGAAATCGCTGTTCTCCCACCGTTTTGCAAGGCAAAACTGAGCGCCGACCCCACCGATGACAAGCTATATTCCGACAGCATTGGCCCGGATTGGCTGCACATTCATCACTACTGTTTCGCGCTGAACTTTTCCAATCGCTACTACAGGGATTACGGTAATCGAATGGCGCAGGCCGACGATCTGAAACAAGCGGTGAACAATTACGACTACGTGCTGGAACATGCCACGCCGGACTTCTGGATGCGCGCCGAGATCGGCACGCAAAAGGCGCGCATTCTGGCCGCAGCCAAGCGCAATGCTGACGCCATAGGCGCGCTGGAGGTGGCGCTCAAGGCCAATCCGGATTACGCCCCAGCCTACGCGACCTTGAGTGACATATACCGCGATTTAGGTCAGCAAGCCAAAGCCCTCGCCAGTGTGGAACAGGGTTTGCAACACGCGCCCCTGGATAAGCCCTTGCAACGGCGTTACAGGCAACTGGCGGGTAAGGCATTTGTGCCCCCTGCCAACGCCGAACAGGCACAGCCCAAACAGGCGCCAGACGCTTCAACTAAAGCAGCGGCGACGCCTGGCGATGCTGCCGCAGCCAAGCCCACTGCCGAAGTCGCTCCTGCGCAGGTACCCGATAAAATCGGTGTGCCGGGCAATCCTTATTGCCGTTTTTGCCCATAAATGACGTGTCTCTCGACGCACCCGGATGCAGGCTGGCGTACTGTCTTAGCGCCGGTCGGCACCCCCTTCTTCAACCCAGGCCATTAATTGCTGTTTAAGTACAGCCACCCGCTCCGGCTCGTCGGCGACGCGATCGTGCTGACACGCCGGGTCGGTTTCGAGGTCAAATAACTGGTACAGCGCGCCATTCCACACTGGCTGGTACACCAGTTTCCAGCGCCCGACGCGGATCATGCGGTCCTTGGCTTCAAACACGATGTCGCGGTATTGCGGCTTGATCGCCATGGTACCGTTGGCCTTGTCAGGGACTTCCAGCAGTTCCAGCAGATTGGGATAGCGCAGGTGACCTTCTGGCATACCCGGCAGATCGGTGATCCAGATACCGGTTTCATTGTAGGCGGCCAGGCCTAGATCGCGTTTTTCACCCCGTACCAGGCTCGCCAGCGAAACACCTTCCATCGTCTCGGGAAGCGCCAGCCCGGCCAGTTCCAGCAGCGTCGGTGCAATATCCACACTGCGCACAATTTGTTGCTGCACGCCGCTGCCAGGCGTGCGCGGGTCATGGATGATGAGCGGGATGCGGGCTGAGAAATCACCCACCGCGCTGTTACCTTGTCCCCAGGTTTCGTGCTCGAAAAACTCCATGCCATGATCGCTATATACCACCACGATGGTATTGTCGGCCAGCCCGCAGGCGGCGAGATGGTCAAGGATGCGCCCGGCTTCAACATCAAAACTTTGCACGCAGCCATCGTAGAGATCGATAATTTGGTCGAGATCGAACTCCTTGCGACCATCGCCTTGGCGACGAATGATTTCCTGCGGGTCGGTGAGCCGCGCCATGACGAACTTGGATTCACCGGTATAGGCAGGGTCAGAGAAACGCGTGTAATAAGGATATTCCGAACCGAACGGTGGATGCGTGGCAGACAAAAACACATTAAGCAGGAATGGCTGGCCAGCTGCTGCCAGACGCGACAACTGAGCGCGGGCATCACGTCCAACCTGCGTGGTAAGTGGTACCCCAGCCAGGTAATACAGTTCCGGCAAAAAACGTTTGCCGAAGCGGTTGTGAGTAAACAGTGACAAAAACAGGCGCAGGTCTTTGGGCCCCTGGCGTATCAGGTATTTGATGTTCCACTGGTCGTCCGGTGCATCCACCTGCTGGAATCCCAGCGAAAATTTGCCCAGATCGGCACCGCACCAATCGCTCACGGCGACCGTGGTGTAACCCGCCTCGGCGAGGATTTGTGGCATGCAGGGCATCGACAGGCGGGTTTCCGCATCTGCGATGAAATTGTCGCGAATGCCATGGCGGTGGGGCCAACAGCCAGAAAAAAGCGAAACCAGGCTTGGAGCAGTACGCGCACATGGAACATAACACTGAGTGAACTGGCTCGCTGCAGCACCCAATTTGTCGAGATTGGGGGTGAGCTGGCGTCGGTAGCCGGCCACCCCGAGCCGGTCGGCGCGCAGAGTATCCGAGCCCAGCATCAAGATATTTGGGCGTGAATGGGCGTGCCGAGATTGCACAGGAACAGGCTCTGCGACACAATTTGCCCACCCAGCCAGGCCGATGAATACTGTCATGCTGCCCCACAGTGCCAGCAGCGGCATGATCGCGTCTGTCTGAATAAGGCGCAGGCTGGCAAATACCAACAACACCAGAGTGAGGGCGCCCAGGCCAGCAGAAAATCTGCCTAACCGTGCGGGGGTGAGTCTACGCCATAGCGGATATAACCGGCTCATGCGGTAATGCATGGAGGCGACGAGGCTGGCTGGAAGGTACAGCAAGTGGCGACAAAATTGCCAGGCGGTGATTAGTGCCATGCCTAGCAGTGCAGCGATGAATGCTCCGACAGGCGTATAGGGGAGACCGCTGCTCGCAGCCAGCGCTGCATAAACTATCGTGCCAAGCCCACCCATCAGCATGAGTAACAGTAATGTCCAGCCAGTCAGCCGGACAAAGGCAGTCAGGCTGTACCAGCGATAATGGCGGCGAATTTCGGCTTGAATCTGTGGCCCGGTTTGCGAGAAGTCGCGCAGTGACTTAACCGCAATCAGCAAAGTGATCAAAACGGCAGCCATTACGGCCATCAGCGCACTTTCCTCAGACTGGCGTAACAATTGGGCAGGAAATAACGCCACGCTGGATGCGACGAGCAATGTGCCGGAGATGGTCAAGGCCAGCCATAGGTGCGTGGTTTTCAACAGGCGCTCGCTATGGGCGACTGTTGGACGTGATGACCGAGTCAATGGATTCAGTGTCGATGTCATCGCGCCGGACAATTCACCCACGCTGGCAGCCAATCTGCTGAGATAGAAAAATCGACGATCTGGATTGAGGGTGAACAATGCGTTACCGAGGTGGCTCAGGATTTTCCTGAACATGTAAGGCTGGGGTTTGATGTCCTCAGCGTTAATCAGAAAGTATGAGCGTGAGCGAAAATAGCTTTTTCTGAGCGTATAAAGCGTGCTCGTGCGTTTGGCATCTATCGCGTGTAATTGCCTGACTTTGGGCAGGTAGCGAATGCTATGACCCTGTGCGACCGCCCGACCGATAAAGTCGTGATCCTCGCCGCCCGCCAGGTTGTGCCCGGTGGGGCCCAGTTCGACCGCAAAGTTGCCGACTTGGGCAAACACGCGTCGATGCACGGTGATATTGCCGCCACTGGGGAAACGTTGATCCGGCCCGATTGCGACGCTGTGCGATCCGAGATCAAATTCGGGAAAGGGACGGATGGGAATGGCGTAGGGTTCCTGCGCATGCACCCAGGACGGTTCACTGCCGTCCCATGCCGGCCAGATGCGCCCGCAAAAAATGGCGTCGTCCGGATACGCGTCCAGGCCGTTCAGCAGGTGCTGCAAAAACCCGTTTTCAACCACCTGATCGTCGTCGATGAAGCATAGGTAGTCGTTGCCGGTGCTGGCGATAGCCGTGTTGAGCGCGTGTGATTTGCCGGCTACCGGCTCTTCTATCCAGCGCAGGCGTAACACGGCCTGATCGTGACGCGAGCGGAACGCCGCCAGCGTCGCCAGGGTGTCGTCGTGACAGTGATTGGCCACCACCAGGATGTCGACGGTTTCGGTGCCGTGGTAGCGACAGGCATACAGCGAATCGAGGGTTGCTGTGAGCGACCGGGCGCGGTTATGGGTGCAGATTACGACTGCAAGGCGGACGGTTGGCGTCATCGAACGATCCACTCAACTCAGCTCGCACGACCATGCGCACGCAGTACCGCCAGCCATTCTTCTATGTGCTCGCCTTCGGTGCGCATATCCCACTGGAAACCTGTTCTTTTAAATGGGTACAGCCCGTTTTCGACGGCCCAGATCAGGTCGTCCAGATAACGCACATAATTGGCGTCGTGTTTCCATGGATGGATCGCCCAATGCCTGTAGCCATTCATCGACCAGCGCTGATAGCCTTTTGCGGTGAAAGTGTGGCTCAGGCTGTTTTCCAGTGGCTCGCCCGGCCTGGTCTGCTGCAACGGCAGGCAGGCATGAAATTTGGCTTTGTCCATCAGGAAATAGCGCGTCGAAGTGAAGCTGGCATGATGCCAGTTAGTTTTGGGTTTGCCTTCAAATGAACGTCCGGTCAAACGCTCGAACCAGTTTCTGGCCTGGGGCGGGCCGCCTTGCGGGGTGGCCACGATCACTTGCGGCTCGCGCTGGAGCAGGGCCAGACCTTCATCAATCCAGGACTGTGCCACTGACCGATGAAACAGCATGTCCGAATCGACATGAAAAATATAGTCGCCACTGCACCGATCCAGCGCATATAAATATTGGTAAATCGGCGCACCGGAAAAGTCTTTGAGATCGATGTCTGCGCGGCCAAAATAATGCCAGAGGATGCGGTTTTGTTCGGCCTCATCCCACGGAATCACATCCACGTGGTCAATAATTTTTTCATTCATGAGGCGCTTCAGGATAGCCTCGACGGCATTCTGGCTGCCCTGGATGCGCTCGATGTATTTGCCCTCCTGCCTCCCCGGGTCGTATGCCACGCGCTTTTCGCAAAACGCAAAATTCAGGGCGCGAAACATATGGCGCAAGGTTTGTTCAAGATATGGCGCATCGGAGTTGCACGCATTGACGGTGAAGCTCACAGTGGGTGGGGTCTGAGCCATTATTTGATTTTCCCTTATTTTGTGACGGCGCCATGGGCTTATCCGTGCTGGCGTTTCAAGCTGTTCCTGAGTTGACGCAGCAGGTTTCGGGCTGGGTTGGGCAATACGCAATAAGCCAGTTTAACCCGCGACCCTACATCGCCCGGCTTGAATTTGAGCGCCTTTTTAAAATACTGCCGTGCGGTTCTGTAGTCCTGCAGATTGTAAAAATAATGATTGGCCACGCCCCTGTTCATGCCGTGCATGCGTGCTACTAAAGCCGCGCGAGTGACGCTTTTGGCAGCGTCGGGATCGGCCGCCAGAAAGGTGTCCATGGCCTTGAGACGTATCAGCAGCATGGCGTAACCCTGTTTCGATTGCTGCGCTGCATGCTGGCGCCAGAAGCCGGTAATGGTCTGCAGATGGCCAACCGGGTAGCGCCGGGCAATGCGCAGCCAGAGTTCGTAATCGTCCACACCGGGCAGATCCGGGTTGAACCAGCCGACTTCGTCCAGCACTTTTTTCGGGATGAGCGAGGTCAGCGGCTGGATGTCGTTGCTGATAAAAATTTCTTCGAATACGTTGTCCACTATGGTCTCTGCGGCGCGATTGCCAAATGCATCCTGGTTCAGCGCGCGATACTCCGGCAGCAACGCACCCTCGCTATCAATGCGGGCGTAGCGCGTATGCAGCAAACCGACTTCAGGATGTCGCCGTAAAGCTGCCATCTGCAATGCAAGTTTGTCGGGCAGCCACAGATCATCCTGGTCATGAAACGCAATAAAGGCGCCGGTGGCGTGTTCCAGCGCGACATTGCGGCTGGTGGCGACACCCGAGTTGGTGCGGTTGGTGATATAGGTAATGCGCGGGTCGGGCAGATAGCCCTGAATGATCTCGGCAGAATTATCGGTAGCGCAGTCATTCACCAGGATCAATTGAATCGCGGGCCAGGTCTGTGCGAGGACGCTGTCAATTGCGCCTGCCAGGTATTTGGCACCATTGTAGACCGGCATGATGATGCTGACGCTAGGGTAGGTCATGGTTGTCGTCTCAGCTTCGTTGGCGCTTTGCGTAACCGGTCAGCATGCCCAGGGCATGGGTGGCGTTCATGGCCTGGCGCAATAGCCCGCTGCGGCGCGTGATACCCATCGCCAGGGTGCGCAGGCAATGGCTAAAAAATTGCGCGACCAGAAAGGGCGGAATGCCCAGTACGGTTTTGGTATAAATCGGCAGCTCATGCAGGCCCTTACGCAGTCCCGCCTGATAATGCAGCTTGAGGAAATAACGCCGTCGCAAACGCCAGGGCTCGACAAAATGCTCCACCTGCATGTCGGGGCGATAGCGCATGGGGGTGCCGCGTGCCAACAGCTGATTGAACATGGCAATGTCTTCGCCACCGCCCACGGCTGTGCCTGTCCGGTTGTAACGTGGGTCAAAACGCAAGTCCGGGTCATCCCGAAACAGGCGCATGTCGTAAGCCACATTGCCCGTCCACACCGGGGTGTCGGTATGCTTGATCCAGAATGGCCGCTCGCCGTAATCCACTGCTGACAGAAAGCCAAGCAGGTCATCGCTCAGCCAGGCTGGGCGGCCCCCGAGGGGGAAATCCACCTTTACGCGTCCACCGGCACATTGCGCCCCCTCATTGACGATGGCGTCATGGGCTGCATTCAGCAAACCTTTTTGAGGGAGCTCGTCGTCATCCATGAATACCAGAATGTCGCTGTCCAGCGCCTCTTCAATGGCCCGGTTGCGGGCCGGGACGATACCCTGGGCGGTCTCGGTGACGAAGCGCAGCTTTGCGCCTGGCGCGCGCGTGAGTTTTTCCAGGATGGCGAGGGTGTCGTCCCTGCTGTTGTTATTGACGGCCAGGATTTCAAAGGGTAACGGGCAAGACTGCGCGCGCATGGCAGTCACCAGTTTTTCCAGGCGATCCGCGCGGTTGTAAGTACAGAAGGCAAAAGTCAGCATCGTCAATCTTTGTGCGAGAGCGGTATTTTCTTCTGATGATGATCGGTCAGGCGCAGCAATGCCTGCTGCCAGCGTAGCGGTAGCAACGCGGGCAGCATGTATTTCCAGTCACGTAAACCACCATAGCCATGACGCATGACGCGGCGAAACAGGCTGCGCGCGGTAGCCAGATCGCGCGCCCAGTAGCTGACGTAGCCGCGTTCGAGCAAGGTGCCGTGGGTCAGCCGCGCCAGTGCCGGTCGGCCCAGTTGTTGTACCACATGAGGGTGCCGGGCAATATAGTCGCGCTGCGCCTGCCACAGTTGCAAAGCGGCGCGCGCGCGGTTGGCGGAGGCCTGCGCCGCGCCGTGAAAATGGTAAAACGCCAGCACGTCGGCTACCTGGATAATCGGCGCGACGCTGGCGATTTGCAGCCATAGGGCAAAATCCTCCGCGTGGCTATAGCGCGGGTTAAAGCCACCTGCTGCCGCAATTGCAGCGCGGCGCGTGAGGGTGGCGTGTATCGGCCAGCGGCAACCGCCCAGTAGTTTTTCCAGTTTCAGCGGCGTTTCGTAATCGGGTGGCACAAACGGCGCCCCGCGCCCGCCTGGCAGTCCAATATTTTGCCAGCCGCAGTAGGCCAGTACGGCTGCCGGGTATGCCTCCAGCGCGCTCAGCATTTTTTCCAGAAAAGTCGGTGTCCAGGTGTCGTCCGCATCCAGAAACGCGACAAATGTGCTGCTGGTCTCATTCAATGCCCGATTGCGTGCGGCGGATACTCCGGCATTGGCCTGGCGTATCAGGCGGATGCGCGGGTCGTTGATGGCTGCGACCTGCGCGGCGCTGGTGTCGGTAGAGCCGTCGTCCACCACGATCAGTTCCCAGTCCGGATACGTTTGCGCACGTACACTGCCGATGCTGGCGGACAGGTGCGCCGCGCAGTTGTAGCACGGCATGACGATGGCGATACGCGCACTCATGGCAATGATCTGGCCGGCTTGCGCAGGCGCGCCATCGCTTGACGCCAGGCGTAATGCAGCAGCGCGCCCCAGGCAACCGCATTGTCGGCAAACGCCAGCTTGCGTGCAAAGCGATTGAGGCTGTCGTCCGCGTAAATGCTCAGGCGGCGAATCTGCAGCGGGTCGTTAGTGCGCAGCGCCCAGCCTGGGCGGGTAGTATAGGCGGCGAGATAGCCCGCCGCCTGCGCAGCAGCAACGACGCGCGCATCGTGTGCGCCGTATGGATAGGCCAGGCTGGTGACTGGCGTGTTGAGCAGGTCTTCCAGGACGGATTTTGACAGCGTTAATTCGGCCATGAGCGCAGCGTCATCACACTCGGTCAAACGTCGGTGGGTATGGCTGTGCGAGCCGATTTCCATGCCGCCGGATTGCATCTCGCGCAGTTGTGCGGCGCTCAGCATGGGCAATTGCGGGCTGCCTGAATCCTGCCAGGCTGCGCTGCGGCCTACATCACGGCTGACCACGAACCAGCTGGCGGTCATGCCGCGCTTTGCCAACTCGCTGAAGGCAGCGAAATTGTCCTGATAGCCGTCGTCAAAGGTGATGACGACACTGCGTGCGGGCAAAGGTCTGGCACCCAGCTCGGTTAGTCGGTGCGTGCTCCATCCCTCACCTTGCAATAAATCGAGTTGTGCCCGAAAACGCTGCATGGACACTGCATAGCGCCAGTCTGGCGTCCCGTTGCCGGGGGCAACCGAATGGTACATCAGCGCGATGCTGCCATGAGGGGCGCTGCTGCGCAGCAGGCGCGCGGTGAGTGGGTCAAGCTTGTTTTTCATGATCTCATGCCTATGCACCCTCTTCAGCATTTGCGCTTCCCGTTTGGGCATCGGGTAATGTCAGTGCGTCCGTGCTGAGTGCATTGGCGGTTGCCTGCAGGAACGCAAGCCCATGCCGCAAATCCGGCTCCAGGTGGTTGCCTTCTGCCCATTCATTCCACGCGTTTACGAAAACGATGCGTTCGTCACCACGACGCTGCTTGAGAGTTTGTATGGCAATCTCACGTAACCAGGCTGCATATTTTTCCGGCGAGGATTCAATCAGGATTGCGGCGCCCTCGGCACGTCTGGCGCTATTGTCGAATCCGGGTGTGACCCCCCGGAAGCGCACATGATCCGGAACGGGCTTGGATAGCATGCCTTCGATCATACCCTCGTATGTGACCACGGTTTGCTTCAAATAAACATCCGGCAAAGCACCGGATTTAATAAGCAGACGGGACAGGGTGCTGCGATGAATGGGGATCCCGAGTCGCCGCCAGTTGGGCGCGAATTCGATATCCGCATCAAACCCTATGGTTTTGGGATCGAGGCCGCTGTCGAAGCTCTCGACCCGGGCCAGATACAACTCCCCTATACCAGCGTGCAAAGCCGCCGTGCGCCAGATTTCAGCGGTGCGTGCCGGATCGGGCATCATCTCGGTTCGATAGACCACAAACAAAGGTTTGCCATCGATGCGAATGTAGCGCGCGTCGCGAAAGGCGGGCATCAGGCTCTGGATGTGTGCCAGGTCGTCTTCGTGGCTGTATTTTTGTTCCAACAGCACGTCTTTTTCGCCGCCATTCCAAGCCCGTGTCCAGTTCTCGTTGGCCCAGCACAGGCAGAAAGGAAAATCCGGCTGGCCCGATGCCAGCACTTCGTTAAAAGGGCGCTCCAATATGCGTCGGCCATTGAACCAGTAATGGTAATAGCAAAAACCATGAATGCCATGTTCGCGTGCCAGTGCTGCCTGTGCGGCGCGCACTTCGGGCACGCGCAGATCATAAAAGCCGAGATCAGCCGGCAGGTGCGGTTGATAATGCCCAGGGAACAGGGGCTTGGCCTTGGCGGCATTGCGCCATTCGGTAAAGCCGGTACCCCACCATGTGTCGTTTTCCGGCACGGGATGGAATTGCGGTAAATAAAAAGCGATAGTACGAATGGCTATACTCATATCAGATCCAGGTTACGCACGCTGCCCTAAAGTTCGCTATTCGCCTCCTGTGCCTACCCGTTTATTTTGGCTGAAATTGAGGCTGTAGCCCTATTTTTCGTTTCCAGGTGGCTTGTTCGTCGCGCAGGCCGGACAGCGGCATGAATAAAAACAGCAGGGTATAGGTGACAGCACCCGCTGCGGCCATGCTGAGCATGTAGATGAGGGGCTTGCCCTGCATCAGCGCATGGATGAAATGATCCAATAGCAGCAGACTGGCGAAAAGCAGGGCATTGAGCACCAGCGCAGGTTTTAAAGCCACCAATAGCATACCCCAACGCGCCTGCAGGCTGCGTTGCGCCAGCCAGCTCATGGCTGCCGCATTGAACGCGTAGACACAAAGCAGCCCCCAAGCCACGCCGGGCAGCCCAAAATGCAGCCCACTGTATACCGCCAGCGCCATTAGCGCCCAACTCACCAGTTGAATGCGCAACTCGATGCCGAGCTGGTTTTGGGCGGCAGCGACCGCGCCAGACTGATTTTCAATGGCAAAGAACAGGCCACCCAGTGCGAGTATTCCTAACGGCTGTGCCGACGCTTGCCATTTGGCACCGTAGACAACCAGGATAAATGGGTCGGCCAGCCACCACAGGCCGACATAAAACGGTAAGCCGTAGAGCACGACCAAAGACAGCGCACGGAAATACAGGTAGCGTGATTTATCCAGGTTGTCCTGTTCTTTGGATAGCGCGCGGAACACCGGATGATATACCGCACCGCTGATCATGCCGTTAGGCATCTGGCTCAGACTGTCGGCCTTGTTGAACAGACCAACGGCGCTCGTGCCGAGCTGGTGGCTGAGAATAAAGTTGCTGGTTTGCCCCCGCAAATAGACCGCCAGGTCATTACTTGACGCGGTAAAGCCGTAGCGGGCCAGTTCACGGGCACGCGGGCCATTTAGGCGCAGACCGGGTTTCCAGCCGGAGACGGGGATAACGATGAACATGCCCGCAATCGAGCCGGCCAGCCCACCCCATACCAGGCTCCACACGCCGTAGCCGTGCCAGGCCAAGGTGATGCTGGTGAGCGAGGATACCAGTAAGGTGAATAGCGAGATAAAAGTGTTTTCCTTGAAGCGCATTTCGCGGAATAGCTTCGAATTGGGGACGTTCACAAAGGGGCGCAAGACGAACGACAGTGCGGATAGTCTCAACAGACTGCTGTAGAGCGGGTTGTCGAACCAGTGTGCAATGAAAGGCGAGAGCATAAAAAAACCGGCATAAATGGCAATGCCAATGATCAGCTGCAAGGTGAAAACCATCTGATAGTCTTCATTGCTGGCGGTGCGCGCTTGTACCAGTGCCTGTCCCATGCCGCCCCCGGCGATATAGCCCACCAGCCCGGTGAAAATCTGGATAGTGACCAGTGCGCCGAAATCAGCAGGCACCAACAGGCGCGCAAGAATGACGCCGAAGATAAATCCCAGCGCCTGACTGCCTATGCCGCCGAAAAACACCCATTTGGTGCTATTGCGGATGGATTGACCTGCGCTCACAAGGGGGCCTTTCTGATATGAGTAATGTGCGCATCAAGCCTGTCCATGCAGCTAGGCTGGTCGGGCGCAATGCTAATGTTGCGCGGTAGGCATGCGCCGCCAATTTGCGTCGACCCTGCAGGCGGTAATGCCAGGCCGTGCCCAGGCTGCTGCGATAAATCGCTTCGGATAGCAACGGGAGAAGTTTGTGATGTTTTTGCTTGTCGAGGTGGCGTTCAAGATTACGCAACGCATGCGCATTGCCGATTTGCATCTCGTCGGCGCTTCCCGAGGTGTTGTTGCTATGGCGACGGTAACTTGCCAGTGTTTCTGTTTGGTACAGAAATGGTCCCTGTGCAGCAATTCGCATCCATAAATCATAATCATCCGCCCAGTGTGGCTGGCTGATGTCGAAGCCACCAGCCATGTCAAACGCAGTGCGTCGAAGCATCACCAGCGATGCACTCAAGATGAAGTTGCCGCGAATCAGATGTTCCAGTATCTGACCCGATGCGCGGGGGTAATAAAGCGCGCCGGTCGAACTGGTCACCATGCCGTTCTCGTCAATACTGCGATGGTCGCAGTAAGTCGCGAGTGCGCTGGGGTGTCGGTTCAACAACGCTGCCTGGCTTTCCAGTTTGTTTGCATCCCAGATGTCGTCCTGGTCGAGGAATGCCAGGAGCTCACCACGGCTGGCTAGAGCACCGTTATTTCTGGCGACGGCTGGTCCGCTATTGGCTTGGTCAATGATCTGGATGCGATCTCCGTAGCTTTTGAGGATTTCGATACTGTTGTCTTTAGAACCGTCATTGATTGCGATTACTTCAACCAGTGGATAGGTTTGGTTGAGCGCACTGTCAATACTCTTGTGCAGATATAGGCTGCCGTTATAAACGGGAACGACGACGGAAATCAGGGGATGGGTCATGCGAAATGCCGTGATGTCATGGCGTTATGTTGTTCATAGGTTGGGCGACGATTGCATATTGTTGATATAGCGTATCTGCAAGTGTACCCATGGATAGCAGGCTGGCAATTTTCTGCATACGTGAATAGTGTGGGTTGATACCCTGAATACTTATTAATGCATAACCGCATTGCGCGACAGTAGCGATGATGCTTTTTTTAGTAAAGAAGCGCACATGAGTGCGATCCAGAACCCCTTTATCCACATAATTCCAGTTGCCGCGCAAGGTGTAGTCAACAAACTCGGGCCAGTGGCGAATGTTGGGTATGGAAGCAACAACGACACCGGTTTTGTTTAACAGGCTCTGTACTTGAACAAATACGGAATACGGATCTACCAAGTGTTCAAGTACGTCATTGAAAATAATACAGTCAAAGTAATGCTCGGGTAGCTCGGGCATGGTGTCCTCGATGCTTCCGGTTAATACGCGGTGCAGCTTTTGCGCGGCTAGTGCGGCCACTTCTGGCTGATATTCCACCCCCCATGTTTCAGCGCCCAATGAGTCTTTTATTTGGGCGCTGAAAATGCCTGCACCACATCCGATTTCCAGCGTACGAGTGGCATCAGACGGAATATACGCCAGCATTTCATCGTGGCGATGCTGATAATATTCTTTAACTATAGACATGCCTCTCCCCCTAACAAACCTGTGAGTCTCATACCGGAGTTCATCGGGATTCTACACCAGCAATTTGCTTAGATTATGCGGGTCGGACAGTTGCCCGAGTATAATTACTGGGATATCACACAAATTTATTAACCGCATCTCTAAATGCAAACACTCACCGTAGACTTGGGCAGCCGCAGCTACCCCATCCACATCGGCGCCGGCCTGTTGCACCAGCCCGGCCTGATCCTGCCGCATCTGGCGCAAAGGCGCGTTGCCATCGTCACCAACACCACGGTGGCGCCGTTGTATCTGCAAACCCTCACCGATAGCCTCGCGCTGAACGACGTGGAAGTTGTGCCCATCGTCCTGCCCGACGGCGAGCAATACAAAACCTGGGAAACGCTGAATACGATATTTGACGCGTTGCTGACCCATCGCTGCGAACGCAAGACCACGCTGATCGCCCTGGGCGGCGGCGTGATCGGCGACCTCACCGGTTTTGCGGCGGCGAGCTACCTGCGCGGCGTGCCGTTCATCCAGATCCCAACCACCCTGCTGGCGCAGGTGGATTCCTCGGTGGGCGGCAAGACCGGCATCAATCACCCGCTCGGCAAGAACATGGTCGGCGCGTTCTACCAGCCGCAACTGGTGCTGGCCGATACCGATACCCTGAAAACCCTGCCGCCGCGCGAGCTGTCTGCCGGGCTGGCGGAGGTGATCAAATATGGCCTGATCTACGACGCGGCTTTCTTCGACTGGCTCGAAGCCAACATCGAAAAACTGCGCGCGCTGGATCATGATGCCATCGCCCACGCCATCCGCCGCTCGTGCGAGGTCAAGGCGGAGGTGGTGGCCAAGGACGAACGCGAATCCGGTTTGCGCGCCCTGCTCAACCTCGGCCACACTTTCGGCCACGCCATCGAATCCGGCATGGGTTACGGCAACTGGCAGCATGGCGAGGCGGTGGCCGCCGGTACCGTGCTGGCGGCGGATGTGTCGCGGCGCATGGGCTTGATGAGCGAAGCAGAAGTCGAGCGCGTGCGCATCCTCTACCGTCAGGCCGGCCTGCCCGACACCGCGCCCGATCTGGGCGTGGAAGCATACATGCAACACATGGGGCTGGATAAAAAAGTTGAAGGAGGGCGCATCCGCTTTGTGTTGTTGCGCGGCATCGGGGCGGCGTTTGTCACCGCCGAAGTGCCGCAGGCCGACCTGGAGGCGGCCCTTACCCACTATGTCCAGCCGACCTGAACTCGCCCCCTACGCCGCCCGCAGCGCCGATTCTCGCGGGCGGCGTCATGCCGAACCACCTGCTGCACCGCGCAGCGAATTCCAGCGCGACCGCGACCGCATCATCCATTCCAGCGCCTTCCGCCGCCTGGAATACAAAACCCAGGTGTTTGTGAACCACGAAGGCGACCTGTTCCGCACCCGCCTTACCCACAGCCTGGAAGTCGCCCAGATCGGCCGCACCATCGCGCGCATCATGACGCTGAATGAAGACCTGGTGGAGGCGGTGTCGCTGGCGCACGACCTTGGCCACACGCCGTTCGGCCACGCCGGGCAGGATGCCCTCAACGCCTGCATGAAGGAATACGGCGGTTTCGAACACAACCTGCAAAGCCTGCGCGTGGTGGACAAGCTGGAAGAACGCTACGCCGAATTCGACGGCCTCAATTTATGCTTCGAGACGCGCGAAGGCATCCTCAAACACTGCGCGCTGCATCATGCGCGCATGCTGGGCGACGTCGGCGAGCGCTTCATCATGAAGCAGCAGCCCAGCCTGGAGGCGCAGGTTGCCAATCTCGCTGATGAGATCGCCTACAACAACCACGATGTCGATGACGGTCTGCGCTCGGGCTTGATCACACTGGAGCAACTGGAACAAATCAGTCTGTTTGCGCGCCATCTGCAAGCGGCCAAGGCCAAATACCCGCAGCTTAATGGCCGCCGCCTCATCAACGAAACCGTGCGGCGCATGATCAACACCCTGGTGCTCGACCTGGTGGAACACAGCCAGGCCGCCATCCATGCAGCCGGGGTGCAAAGCGTGGATGAAGTGCGCGCCGCGCCCATGCTCATCGGTTTCAGCCCCGCCATTGCCGCAGAAAACCGCGAACTCAAGCAGTTGTTACGCAAACACCTGTACCGTCACTACCGCGTCGCGCGCATGAGCAGCAAGGCTGCGCGCGTCGTCACTGACCTGTTCGGCGTGTTCCTGTCCGACCCCGGCCTGCTGCCCACTGAACATCAGGAGAAAGCCCGCAGCGACGCACCCAGAGCCATCGCCGACTATATCGCCGGGATGACCGACCGCTATGCCATGCGCGAGTATCGAAGGCTGTTTACGATTGAGGAAGTGAGTTTGTAGATTTTGCCTGCGCCTGGTTTTTCATCAGCCGATTTCGCTTCGATGTATGTGGTCACGCGCCCATAAATCCCGGACGGGCTTTGGTCGCTTCAGTGCATGGATAATAATTCTTGTAATGGACCGATCGGTTCGATATAATCCGCATTCCTGTATTTTACAAACAAACAGTTAATGCCCCGCTGTCGCGAATTCGATATCGACCAAGCTCTTGACCAGGCGCTTAATGCGTTCTGGCTCAAAGGCTATGCGGCAACGTCGATGACGGATCTGATGGCCGCCATGGGGTTGAGCAAAAGTAGTTTTTACGAGTGTTTTGGTAGCAAGCGCGAGGCCCTGCTGGCAGCCTTGAGCCGTTACAGCGCACGCGAACTGGCCGAAACCCGGCGCCATTTCAGCGCCGCTGGGCCGGTCGCTGCGCTGCTCGCGGCCTGGGTCAGGCACAGCATTGATCCGGCGGCATGCCGTCCCAGCCAGCGCTGCGGCTGTCTGATCGTGAATGTCGCCGTAGAGCTGGCACCGCATGATGGCGAAATTGAAGATGCTGTGCGCCGCCACCTCGATATGCTCGCGGCTTTTTTGGCTGCAGCCATCCAGCGCGGGCATGCCGATGGTTCGATACCGACAAGGTTTGAGCCCGCCCACGGCGCCGACATGTTGCTCAATTTGATCGCCGGTATACAGGTACTGGCCAAGAGTGGTGTGGAAACGCACAGACTGGCGGCAATTATTGATGTGCAATTGGATTGCCTGCTTGGGCATTCACATTGAACTTTTTTTGAATATTTTGGACTGTTCAGTCCATAACAATGGGAGCAAGTTAATGACCACTCAGCACAATAGCAACACCCACGCATCGACTCTGACTGACCTGTTCCAGCCCTACGCCATGGGCCCGCTGACGCTGGCAAACCGTATCGTCATGGCTCCGCTCACCCGTAGCCGTGCACTTGCTGGCGATGTGCCCGGCCCGCTCGCGGTGACGTATTACACGCAACGTGCCAGCGCCGGTTTGATTATCAGTGAAGCATCGCAGATATCGCAGCAGGGAAAAGGCTATGCCCAGACGCCAGGCATCTACAGCGCCGCGCAGGTTGCTGGCTGGCGCAAAGTGACTGACGCGGTGCACGCTGCGGGCGGGAAGATATTCATCCAGCTCTGGCATGTCGGCCGCATTTCTCACCCCGAGTTTCAGCCCGGTGGTGCGCTTCCCGTCGCGCCCTCGGCAATCAGGCCTGCAGGCACGGTGCATACCAGCAAGGGCAAGGAAGACATGGTTACCCCGCGCGCACTGGAAACGGCAGAGATTCCCGGCATTGTCGCCGATTATCGCAAAGCGGCGCAGAACGCGTACGATGCGGGTTTCGACGGCGTCGAAATTCATGCTGCCAACGGCTACCTGCTCGACCAGTTCATGCGCGACAAGACCAACCAGCGTAGCGACGTGTATGGCGGCAGCATCGAGAACCGTAGTCGCTTGTTGCTGGAAGTCACTGATGCAGTCCTTTCTATATGGAGCGCTGACCGCGTGGGGGTTCGCCTCTCGCCGCTCAGCACTTTCAGCGACATCGACGACAGCAATCCGGCGCCGCTATTCAGTTACGTGGTCAGGCAGTTGGCGCTGCGCAATCTTGGCTATCTGCACATGATCGAAGGCAATACCGGCGGCCCGCGTGAAACCGGCCGCGACCTGGATTTCAAAGATCTGCGCCAGCTTTTCCCCAATACCTATCTTGCCAATAATTGTTATACGCGTGAAATGGCGCTGACCGCACGCGGCAACAATACCGCTGATCTCATCGCCTTCGGCCGGCCTTTCATATCCAACCCCGATCTGGTCGAGCGCCTGCGCCGCAATGCGCCGCTTAACGAGTTGGATCCGGCTACCCTTTATGGCGGCGGCGAACACGGCTATACAGACTATCCTTTCCTCGACCATACCAGGGCCTGAATCATGCAGAATTTCAACTTCCACAACCCGACGCGCATCCTTTTCGGTCAGGGCCATCTCGCCGACCTCGGTCGAGAAATCCCGGCCGGTGCCCGCATACTCATCACCTACGGCGGCGGCAGTGTGGTCAGGACCGGCACGCTGGATGAGGTCAAGGCCGCGCTCAAAGACTTCACTGTATTTGAATTCGCCGGCATTGAACCCAACCCCGCTTATGAAACCCTGATGCAGGCGGTGGAGCTCGCCCGCCGCGAGCGCATCGATTTCCTCCTCGCCGTTGGCGGCGGTTCAGTGATCGACGGTACCAAGTTCATCGCCGCCGCCATCCCCTTTGCCGGCGATCCGTGGAGCATACTTGCTGAACATGCCGCCATCGACAGCGCCGTCCACTTTGGTACCGTGCTCACCCTTCCCGCCACCGGCTCGGAGATGAACAGCTTCGCGGTGATAACCCGGCGCGCGGGTAACGACAAGCTGGCCTTCGCCAGCCCGCTGGTGTTCCCGCGTTTCTCGGTGCTCGACCCCACCCGGACCTACACGCTGCCGCCACGCCAGGTAGCCAACGGTGTGGTCGATGCCTTCGTGCATATCGCCGAGCAATACCTCACCTACCCGGCCGACGCCAAGGTGCAGGACCGCTTTGCCGAAGGCCTGCTGCTCACCCTGATCGAAGAGGGGCCAAAAGCCCTGCAAACACCGGACAACTACGCGGTGCGCGCCAACCTGATGTGGACAGCGACACTGGCGCTTAACGGCCTGATCGGCGCCGGCGTGCCGCAGGACTGGGCCACCCACATGCTCGGTCACGAACTCACGGCGCTACACGGACTCGACCATGCGCAAACGCTGGCGGTAGTGCTGCCTGCGATGCTGCAGGTGCAGCGCACGGAAAAACGCGCAAAGCTGTTGCAGTATGCGGAGCGTGTATGGGGCTTGCGCGACGGGGATGAGGACGCGCGCATCGATGCAGCCATTCAGCATACCCGGCAATTTTTTGAATCGATGCAGGTGCTGACGCGCCTGTCCGACTACGGTATCGGCGCCGACGCCATTCCGGCGCTGGTGGCGCAACTGGAACGACACGGCATGGTCGCGCTTGGCGAACATCAGAATATCGACGTGGCGCGCTCGCGGCAGGTTTTCGCACTGGCTGCCTGAACCTGTGCGCGGTCAAGCCGGGCGCCGGACCACCTGTGACCGGCGCGGAGTGCGCGATCCCGTCAAAAATTGCGCTGCATTACTGCCCGCGCTGCCACCCAGCATTGCACTTCCAGTGCGCCCGCCTTGAGCAGCGCCCCGGCCAGCGCATCCAGTGTGCTGCCGCTGGTCAGCACGTCATCCACGATCGCCACGCGTTTGCCTTGCAGGGTGTGGTCGCAGACAAACGCACCGCGCAGGTTTTTGCGGCGCTCGTTGAGCGGCAGGCTGGCCTGGGGGGCAGTGTCGATGATGCGCGTGGCGGCATGAGGCAACACCGGCAGGCGCAGAATCCGGGCAATGTGCCGCGCGATTTCATGCGCCTGGTTGAAGCCGCGCTGCCTGAGCCGGTTGGGGTGCAGCGGCATGGGGATGAGCGCGTCGGGCAGGGGGTGGCTGGCGGCCTGTGTTGCCAGGGTGTCCGCCAGCAGAGAGACAACGGCGAGGTTGTGCCGGTATTTGAGCGACTGTACTAAACGATCCAGCGGGAAAGCATAGGTGTAGGCGGCGCGCGTGCTGCCGAAATGCGGCGGGCGTTTGAGGCAGTGGCCGCATATTGCGCCATTCAGGGTGGGCAGCGCGCACACCGGACAACAAGCCTGGGGATGGTAGGGCAAGTCAGCAGCACAGTCCGCGCAGAGCTTGGCGCGGCCGGAGAATGTGCCGCATAGCAGGCAATTCTGCGGCAGCATGGAGTGCATAAAATTTGTGCAGATGTTCAATATGAGCCTGGCATAAATTGACTATCGAGCTGGAATAAAAGACAATTCAGCCCATTCTAACGCGCTGACACGAGCATGAAGGTCAAAAAGGTCATTACCGCCGCGCAATCACGGTTTTCCGCGCAGCTATTCAACATCGCCAGTGTAATTGCCACGTTGATTCCACCTTTGCTGATGGTCTGGATAGCGATATCGATTTTTGTGTATGCCTCGATCGCCCATCATCCCAACCCGCGCACGGCGTATTACAACCGCATTTCCGGCTATCGGTTTTATGGGGCGGCCGGGACGATGATGGTGTTTGGCCAGCCGGTTTATAAGCTGTTTGACAACTGGCATGGGTTAGTGGCGGTGTGGGCGATACTGGCCATCGTGGTGGTGCCGTGGGGACTATGGAGTATTTACAAAGCGGGCCATGAACAATGGCAGGATATGACGATAGAGGTAGACACCAATGAATGACCTGACCCAACCCGCCGCCATGGCAGCGGCGGCAAGCGAAAAATGGCGTGTGGCCGAGGTGGAGGCGTTGTTCGCGCTGCCCTTCAACGATTTGATTTTTCGTGCGCAGAGCGTGCACCGGGAGCATTTCGATCCCAACACGGTGCAGTTGTCCACGCTGCTTTCAATCAAGACCGGCGGCTGTTCCGAGGACTGCGGCTATTGCCCGCAAGCGGCGCGCTACGACACCGGGGTGGAAAGCCAGGGCTTGCTGGAAATGGATGCCGTGCTGGAGGCAGCGCACGCCGCCAAGGCCGCCGGTGCGACCCGTTTTTGCATGGGTGCAGCCTGGCGCGGACCCAAACAGCGCGACCTGGATCCGGTGCTGGACATGGTGCGCGAGGTAAAGGCGCTGGGGCTGGAAACCTGCGCCACGCTGGGCATGCTGAAAGACGGCCAGGCCGAGCAGCTGAAAGATGCCGGGCTGGACTATTACAACCACAACCTTGATACCGCGCCCGAGTTCTACGGCGAGATCATCACCACGCGCGCCTACCAGGATCGGCTCGATACGCTGGAACGGGTGCGCGGTGCCGACCTGCATGTATGCTGCGGCGGCATTGTCGGCATGGGTGAATCGCGCACCCAGCGCGCCGGGCTGATTGCACAACTCGCCAACCTCGACCCGCAGCCGGAATCGGTGCCCATCAACCTGCTGGTGCAGGTGGAGGGCACGCCGTTGCAGGACGCCGAGGCGCTCGACCCGCTGGAATTCGTGCGTACCATCGCGGTGGCACGCATCACCTTGTCCAGGAGTTATGTGCGGCTGTCCGCCGGGCGCCAGCAGATGCCGGAAGCCATTCAGGCGCTGTGCTTCCTGGCCGGTGCCAACTCGATTTTTTATGGCGAAAAACTGCTCACCACCGGCAACCCGGACGTGGCGCGTGACCGTGATTTGCTGGCCAAGCTGGGGATGCGGGCGCTGGGGTCGACGCATTGATTTGGACAGGATTTACAGGCTTCCTCAGGAGTAACAGGATGAAAATTACATGCAGCTTGAAGTCCTGTTAATTCTGTCTATTTTGCGACTCAATTGATCAAGCCGTCTCCCACATTCAAGGCACTGGAACATATCCGCCATGAGTTGGCGCAGCTCAAAGCCCGAGGCCTGCAGCGCAGCCGTCGGCTGCTGGAAAGCCCCCAGGGTGCTCATGTACGCGTGGATGGGCGCGCGGTGCTGTCGTTTTGCAGCAATGATTACCTCGGTCTTGCCAGCCACCACGCACTGATTTCCGCTGCCGGCGCAGCCGCGCAAACCATGGGTGTGGGCGCGGGCGCGTCGCACCTCATCACCGGTCACCACGCCGTCCATCATGCGTTGGAAACGCGCTTTGCCGAATTCGTCGGCTTGCCTGCTGCGCTGCTGTTCTCTACCGGCTACATGGCCAATATCGGCGTGGTGACGGCACTGGTCGGGCGCGGCGGCGAGGTGTTTGCTGACCGGCTCAACCACGCCTCACTCAACGATGCCGCGCTGTTGTCGCGCGCAAAATTCACGCGCTACCCGCACAACGATCTGGCTGCGCTGGAAACCCGGCTGACAGCCAGCCGCGCATCGCAAAAGCTGGTGCTGGCGGATGCGGTGTTCAGCATGGACGGCGACCTGGCGCCGCTGCCCGATTTGCTGGCGCTGTGCGAGCGTTACGACGCCTGGCTGCTGGTGGACGATGCCCACGGTTTTGGCGTGCTGGGTCCGGGCGGACGCGGTGCGCTGGCGCACTTTGGGCTGGCTTCGCCGCGCATCGTGTACATGGCCACCCTGGGCAAGGCCGCCGGGGTGTTCGGGGCGGTGGTGGCAGGCGAGGCGGAGGTGATTGAATGGCTGCTGCAAAAGGCACGCACCTATATCTATACGACCGCGACGCCGCCGCTGCTGTCAGCGACTTTGCTCGCCAGCCTGGATCTGATAGAAGCGGGTAACGGGCGGCGCACGCATTTGCAAAAACTGATCGTGCAACTGCGAGCGGGTTTGTGCATTCCAAACTGGCAACTAATGGATTCTCCCACGCCTATCCAGCCCGTGCTGATCGGCAGCAACGATGCGGCATTGGCGGCAAGCCAGCGCTTGCTTGAACGCGGCATCCTGGTACCGGCGATTCGCCCGCCCACGGTACCCGCCAGCAGTGCACGTCTGCGTATTTCGCTTAGTGCAGCACATACCGAAACCGATGTGGCGCAGCTGGTGGATGCGCTCAACAGCATTCATGCAGATGGCTGAGTTGCATATCGAAATACGTGGCCAGGGTATGCCGCTGGTGCTGTTGCATGGCTGGGGCATGCACGGCGGCGTCTGGGCAGGTGTGGCTGACGAGCTGGCACGGCATGATCAATTGCATATTGTGGATTTGCCTGGCTACGGCGGTAGTGCAACTCTCGCTCCTTACGCGCTGGAAACGCTGGCGGCGCGTTTGATCGATGCATTGCCGCACTATTTCAATGTATGCGGCTGGTCGCTGGGCGGACAGGTTGCGCTGACCCTGGCGAAGTTATATCCCGCACGTGTGAACAGACTGGTAACTGTCGGCACCAATCCATGTTTTGCGACCCGCGCCGACTGGCCGCAGGGTATCCAGCGTGAGGTGTTGCAAATCTTCGCAGACAGCCTGGTGAACGACTACGAAGGCACGCTGAAGCGTTTCCTTGCACTGCAAGCCAGAGGTGACGAGTCGGCGCGGGCAGTGCTGGCACGATTGCGCGATTTGCTGTTTGCGCGTGGCAGGCCGGATCAAGCAGTACTCGAGGCCGGACTGGCTATATTGCTCAATGCCGATCTGCGCGCCAGCGTGACCGGCATCCCCCATCCCGCGCTGGTGATTCATGGCAGTCACGATGCCCTGGCCCCGCTGGCTGCAGGCGAATGGCTGGCGCAACACTTGCCGGATGGACATTTGTGCCGCGTTTCCGGCGCCTCCCACGCGCCCTTCCTCTCGCATAGTGCCGGGTTTGTTTTGGCGCTGACGGATTTTTTGCATGACTGACGCAATTTACGATCTCGACAAGAAACGCGTACGTGCCGCCTTCGACCGCGCTGCCGCCAGCTATGACACCCATGCCGTCTTGCAGCGCGAAATTTGCGACCGCATGCTGGAGCGGCTCGATTACGTGAAGCACACGCCCAGCACCCTACTGGACGCCGGTGCGGGCACCGGTTACGGCGCGGCCAGGTTGCGTAGCCGTTACCCGGAAGCGCATCTGGTGGCGCTGGACCTGGCTGAATCCATGTTGCAAATCGCCCGACCCAAACCCAGCCTGTGGCAGCGCATCAGCCGTGCCGCGCGGTTTAGCGCGGTGTGCGCGGACATTGACCAGCTGCCGCTGAAAACTTCCAGCGTGGACATGGTGTGGTCCAGTCTCGCGCTGCAATGGTGCAACGACCTCAATGTGAGCTTCGCGGAAATGTACCGCGTGCTGGCGCCAAACGGTTTGCTGATGTTTTCCACTTTCGGCCCGGACACGCTCAGGGAATTGCGTCAGGCGTTCCACACGGTGGATGGCTACAGCCACGTCAACCGTTTCGTGGATATGCACGACATTGGCGATGTGCTGGTACAGGCCGGGTTCAGTACACCCGTGATGGACATGGAATACATCACGCTGACCTACGCCGATCTCAAAACGCTGATGCAGGAACTTAAGGCGATCGGCGCACACAACGTCACGGCTGGGCGCAATCCCGGACTGATGGGACGCACGCGCTGGCAGGCACTGGAAAGTGCGTATGAAAAATTTCGCCTGGAAGGCCGCCTGCCCGCCACTTATGAAGTGGTTTATGGCCACGCCTGGGTGAACCAGAAAACCCGCACCGCAGACGGGCACCAAATCATCCGGATGAACCTCCAGCGTCGCCGCACGGAAAAGGGCCTGTTATGACGGCCCGGGGCTACTTCGTCACCGGCACCGATACCGGCGTGGGCAAGACGCTGGTATCGGCTGCCCTGCTCCATGCTTTTGCTGCACGCAGCCTGCGCACGGTGGGGATGAAGCCGGTGGCGGCGGGGTGCGAGTGGCGCGATGGCGTCGCGTATTGGGATGACGTAGAGCAACTGCGCGCCGCAGCCAATGTGGACGCGGCGCAAGCGCTCGTGAACCCGTACCGTTTCGAACCCGCCATTGCGCCGCATATCGCGGCTGCCCAGATTGCGGTGACAATCCGGCTGGATGTCATTGCGCGGGCTTGTGATGCGCTGCAGGCGCAGGCTGATGTCGTGATAGTAGAAGGCGCAGGCGGTTTTCGCGTGCCGCTGAATGAGCATCAGGACATGGCCGACCTCGCTCGCAGGCTTTCCTTGCCGGTGATTCTGGTGGTGGGGATGCGCCTGGGTTGCATCAACCATGCGTTGCTTAGCGCCGAAGCCATCCATCATGCCGGGTTGCCGCTGGCCGGTTGGGTGGCCAACCGGATTGATCCCGCCATGGCGCAATTTGACGCCAGCCTGGCGACGCTGCTGCAGCGCCTCAATGCGCCTTTGCTGGGAGTGGTGCCGTGGCTGGCCAGGATGGATTTTTCTGCACTTTCCACCCATCTTCTGCTGGAAAAGCTGCTCTAACAGAAAATTAGAATAGTGTTATTTAATTAATAAATACATAAATATTTCAAACGCTTGCATTACATATTTTGCTTGTTTTCGCTGCTATGCCGTGCTACTTTATCCAGCGACGGCAAAGGGTCGCAGGGCATCCGACTAACGACAACAAGCGGGATTTGCAGGTAATGTACGGCGGCATACAAATCACACAGACTGGCGCAGTGGATTGTTGTATCACTGCGCGCCCCAATTGTTCGCTGTCGCGGTCGGGCAAGATCCTTGTTTTAGCTTCTTTTTTTCTGATTCTGT
Organism: Sulfuriferula plumbiphila; assembly: GCF_009938015.1. NCBI lineage: Bacteria > Pseudomonadati > Pseudomonadota > Betaproteobacteria > Nitrosomonadales > Sulfuricellaceae > Sulfuriferula > Sulfuriferula plumbiphila. The sequence goes on from NZ_AP021884.1 coordinate 276,719, forward strand.
CGGTCACGGCCGGGGTATTTGCCATGATGGGCGCCTGGCCGATTCTGCCTTTTGCCGGACTGGAAATGCTGGCTGTATTGCTGGCGTTTTATCAAGTTTCCTGTCATGAGCGCGATTACGAGCGCATTACCATTGAAGGCAACACGCTGGTGCTGGAACGCCGCGATAATGTGCGCGTCATGCGTTCAGAATATAACCGCTGCTGGGCGCAGGTCGTGCTGCAGTGCCGGTCGGTTGGCCAGCAGTGCCGGGTGGCGCTACGTTCGCACGGCGCCGAGCAGGAATTGGGGCGTCATCTTAACGATGAGCAACGTACCGAACTGGCGCACCAGCTGGAACGGCGGCTGGGGTGTCAATAAATAAGCAGAATCATGAGGATGGGGGAGAAGGCATGAAAATAAAACGGATATTGGGCGCAGCCACAGGCATGGTGCTGGGTTTGGCGACGGATTTGGCGCATGCGGCCTATGAGCTGAATCTGCAAACGCCGGAAACGCCCATCGCCGGACAGATTTATCATCTGCACACGCTGATCATGTATGTGGTTCTGGCGATATTTGTGGTGGTGTTCGGCGCCATGTTTTATTCGATCTATGCGCACCGCAAGTCCAGGGGTCATCAGGCTGCACATTTCCATGAAAACACCACGGTTGAGGTTATCTGGACCATTATTCCATTTTTTATTTTGATAGGCATGGCGTTTCCGGCGACCAAAACCGTATTGGCGATGAAGGATACCTCCAGTCCGGACATGACGGTTAAAGTGACCGGCTTTCAGTGGAAATGGGAATACGATTATTTGCAGGAAGGGATTCATTTTTTCAGCAATCTGTCTACGCCGCGAGACCAGATTGACAATAAGGTCGCCAAGGATGCGCACTATCTGCTTGAGGTGGATCACCCCTTGGTGGTGCCGACGGGCAAAAAAATTCGCATGCTGGTTACCGCCGATGATGTCATCCACTCCTGGTCGGTACCGGCCTTCGGTGTAAAGCAGGACGCGATACCCGGATTTATCCGCGATACCTGGTTCAAGGTTGAGAAACCGGGCATTTATCGCGGTCAGTGTTCCGAACTATGCGGCAAGGATCACGGCTTCATGCCTGTCGTGGTCGAGGCTAAAACACCGGAAGACTACGCTAAATGGCTGGCTGACGAGAAAGCAAAAATGGCAGCAGTGGTGGAGGACCCCAACAAGGTCTATACCCTGGATGAAATGAAGAGCAAGGGTGAAAAGGTGTTCACCAGCCATTGCGCAGCCTGCCATCAGGCCTCTGGCATGGGTATACCGGGCGCATTCCCGGCCCTCAACGGCTCCAAGATTGCCACTGGCGACAAGGCGGCACACATTGATCGGGTGATGAACGGAAAGCCGGGTACGGCGATGGCTGCGTTTGCAGCGCAACTGTCCGATACCGAGATTGCAGCGGTGATCACGTATGAGCGCAACGCCTGGAGCAACCACACCGGCGATGTGATCCAGCCGTCTGAAATCAAAGCACTGCGTAAATAATCAAGCGAGCAAGAAGAGGAGACCCGATATGGATGCGACACACGCTCACGACCATGGTCATGACCATCACCCCAGTGGTTTGATGCGCTGGGTAAAAACCACCAACCACAAGGATATCGGCACGCTCTATCTGTGGTTTGCGCTGATCATGTTCTTCTTTGCCGGCAGCCTGGCGATGATGATCCGCGCCGAACTGTTTGAGCCGGGCATGCAGTTTGTGCACCCCGAGTTCTTCAACCAGCTCACCACCATGCACGGTCTCATCATGATTTTCGGTGTGATCATGCCGGCCTTTACCGGATTCGCGAACTGGCAGGTGCCGCTGATGATCGGGGCGCCGGACATGGCGTTCCCGCGCATGAACAACTGGAGTTTCTGGCTGCTGCCGGTGGCTGCGATCTTTCTGATTGGCGAGTTCTTCCTGCCGGGTGGCGCTGTCGCAGGTGGCTGGACCATGTATCCGCCGCTGTTCATTCAGGGAGGGGTGTCTTATGACCTGACCATTTTCGCCGTACATATCATGGGCGCCTCGTCCATTATGGGTTCGATCAACATCATCACTACCATCCTTAACATGCGTGCGCCCGGCATGACGATGATGAAGATGCCGATGTTTGTGTGGACCTGGCTGATAACCGCCTATCTGCTGATCGCGACCATGCCGGTGCTGGCAGGTGCAGTGACCATGCTGCTCACCGACCGCCATTTCGGCACGCATTTCTTTAATGCGGCCGGGGGCGGTGATCCGGTCATGTTCCAGCATATTTTCTGGTTCTTCGGGCACCCTGAGGTGTACATCCTGATTTTGCCGGCGTTTGGCATCATCTCCCAGATCATTCCGACTTTCGCGCGCAAACCGCTGTTTGGTTATGCATCAATGGTGTATGCCACAGGTTCCATCGCCATCCTGTCGTTCATCGTATGGGGCCACCACATGTTCACCGTGGGCATGCCTGCTGCAGGGCAGCTGTTCTTCATGTATTCCACCATGCTGATTGCGGTGCCCACCGGGGTGAAAGTGTTCAACTGGGTAGCCACCATGTGGAAAGGCTCAATGACTTTCGAGACGCCGATGCTGTTTGCGGTGGCCTTCGTCTGTCTGTTCACCATGGGTGGATTCTCGGGGCTGGTACTGGCAATTACGCCAGTGGATATCCAGTTGCAGGATACCTATTACGTGGTTGCACACTTTCACTATGTGCTGGTGTCCGGTGCGCTGTTCTCGATTTTTGCGGGCGCGTATTACTGGCTGCCCAAATGGACCGGGCACATGTATGACGAAAAACTGGGCAAGCTGCATTTCTGGCTCTCGGTCATTTCCATGAACATCCTGTTCTTCCCCATGCACTTCCTCGGGCTGGCTGGCATGCCGCGGCGGGTTCCGGACTATGCGCTGCAATTCACCCAGTTCAATCAGATTGCATCTATCGGCGGATTTATCTTTGGCGCCAGCCAGCTGATTTTCCTGATCGTGGTGCTGAAGGCGGTGCGTGGCGGAGCCAAGGCTACCGACAAGGTATGGGAAGGTGCAGAAGGGCTGGAGTGGACAGTGCCGTCCCCCGCGCCCTATCACACGTTTGAAACGGCGCCGATGGTGAAGTGAGCGCTTGCAGGGCAGGGACTTCGCCCTGCTCGAACTGGAATGGGTGAACATGTTGAGCAATGAAGCTAAAAAATATTTCACGGCGATCTCGCTTGCATTGATAGCGGTCGGTTTGTTTCTTTACACCATTATTTACCACTGGCAATGAACCCGACGCATGCTAACCGGGTGATGCTGAAAAAACTGGGCATTGTTGCCATTGCAATGTTCGGATTCGGTTTTGCGCTGATACCGTTTTACAACAAGATTTGCGAAGTCAGTGGCCTCAACAAAGGCGGTGAGCAGGAACTCGCCAAGAATACCCAGGTAGACACCAGCCGAAAAATTCGGCTGGAACTGGATGCCAACCTCAACGAAAACATGCCATGGAAATTTTCCTCCATGCAGCCCATCGTCGAAGTGCACCCGGGGCAATTGATGCAGGTGGACTACAAGGCGGTAAATAACAGCGATGTGCCGGTTACCGGTCAGGCAATTCCGAGTTACGCACCCGCGCTTGCGGTGCAGTATTTCAAGAAAATCGAGTGTTTTTGTTTCACCAAACAAGTGCTCAAACCGCATGAAACCAGAATCATGCCGGTGCTATTTGTGATTGATCCGGCGCTACCGAAGGACGTAAAGACCATTACCCTGTCGTATACGTTTTTTAACCTCAACCCGGGTGCTCAGACCGCCGCGGCAACCGACAAGGACGTACATGGCTGAGCATGACCAGCATAAAACACTCACCGGCTGGCGTGCTGCCAAGACGGTATTCTGGAGTTTTCTGGGCATCCGGCGCAAGTCGGATTACCAGTCAGATGTGACCCATCTGAAGCCTGTGCAGGTGATTGTGGCCGGATTGATTGGCGTCGCGCTGCTGGTAGGCGCAATTTTGTTTCTGGTCTATCTGGTGACCAGGTAAAGCAAATTATAGGCGTGTGAAAAAATAAAACAGTAACAGTAAAGGAGGAACGCAGTCATGGAAACCCATCAGGATAGGTATTACCTCGCACCGCCATCGCATTGGCCGATTCTGGGGTCGATTGCACTGATGCTGCTGGCATTCGGATTCGTCATGGTGCTCAACAGCATGGGCAATGGCAAACCCGTCATGCTTGCCGGAGCGGGGGTGCTGCTGGTCATGCTGTTCGGCTGGTTTGGCACGGTTATACGCGAGAGCGAAGGCGGCAAATACAACGAGCAGGTGGATTTGTCATTTCGCTGGAGCATGAGCTGGTTCATTTTCTCCGAAGTGATGTTTTTTGCGGCTTTTTTTGGCGCCCTGTTCTATACGCGCACGATCTCGGTTCCCGGTCTGGGCTCGGGCGAAACCATGCTGCAGCTGTGGCCGCACTATACCGCCACCTGGCCGACAGCCGGCCCCGGCCTGGCAGCAAAGTTCACTCCGATGGAAGCCTGGGGCATACCAGCAATCAATACCCTGCTGTTGCTGACTTCCGGCCTGACCGTCACCTGGGCGCACTGGGGATTAAAGAAGAATAATCGTACCCAGCTGGTGCTTGGCCTGATCATGACGGTGGCGTTAGGTATGAGCTTCCTGGGCCTGCAGGCATATGAATACCATGAGGCCTATACCCGGCTGGGGTTGACGCTAGGGGCAGGAGTGTACGGCGCTACCTTTTTCATGCTGACCGGTTTCCACGGTTTTCATGTCACCATTGGCACGATCATGCTGATTGTGATTCTGTTCCGTTCGATGGCTGGGCATTTCAAGCCAAGCCATCATTTTGCGTTCGAGGCGGTGTCCTGGTACTGGCACTTTGTGGACGTGGTCTGGCTGCTACTGTTTGTGGTGGTGTACTGGTTATAAGGGCAAGATGGGGATTAAAGGGGAACTGCGCCGCACGCGCAAGTGTGCGGCGCTTTTATTCAGGGGTCACAAACTGCGTTGCGGCAACCAGCCAAAATGGAAGCCAAGCATCAGCAGGGCGAACAGGCTGATGGACAATACGATGCGTACAGTGAGTGCCTTGACTGTACGTTCGGACTGGCCTTTGTCTTTGATGAGATAGTAGAGTGCACTGAACAGGCTGGCGAGAATCAGGAAAATAAAAATCAACACAACTGTGCGCATGACGGGTCTCCACAATACAATAATCCAGTCTATCCCAGCCTACTGATACATACCAGCGAGACACGAGCAAGATGAGATTTGGAGCGTATCAATTCAAGCCGACGCTGGTGCCCACATTGGCCATGGTAGTAATGATTGCCCTGACATTGTTTTTAGCCAACTGGCAGCTTGACCGGGCAGATCAGAAGCGTGCGTTGCAGGCGCGTTATGACCTGATGCAGAAAGACCCGGCGGTGACGCTGCCAGGCAAGCAGGCCGATAGCACAGGCCTGCTGTACCAGAAGGTGGCTTTGCGCGGCCGTTTTGATTTTGTCCACGAAATTTATATCGACAACAAGCTGTACCGGGGGCGAGCCGGTTACTATGTAATCACGCCGTTTCGTGACGACAACAGCGGTAGCTATGTGCTGGTCAACCGGGGCTGGCTGGCCGCAGGCAGCAATCGCGCCATTCCTCCTATGGCAGCCCAGGTGCCGGGTCAGATACGCATCGAAGGTATCGTTACCAGCCCGAACAGTCGCTACCTGGAGCTGTCGGCTGCAACGGTGCAGGGGCGGGTATGGGAAAACCTGCATTTCAAACGCTACGCAACTACGCTTCCCTATGCCGTGCAGGCCGTTCTGATCCAGCAGATCAATGACACGCAGGATGGCCTGGTGCGAGTATGGGATCGCCCCGATGCGGGTGCTGCGATGCATATGGGCTATGCCGTACAATGGTTTGCCATCGCAACTGCAATTCTGATTATCTATCTGGTGCTCAATGTCAAACGTGTCCCAATCTGAGAACAAGCGTTTCCGCATCAAGCTGCTACTGCTGTTCGCACTCTTTGCGTTGCCGGTTGCGGCTTCATATGTTGCGTATTACATCTGGACCCCAGGCGGAAAAACATCCAACTATGGCGAATTGCTCCCGGTACAGATGCTCGCTGGCGTTACCGGCATCCAGGCGGGCGGTGCGGCATTTAGCCTGGATCAGTTCAAAGGCAAATGGGTGATGGTGGAATTTGATAGTGGCAAGTGTGATGCGTATTGTCGCGAGAAGCTGTATACCATGCGTCAAGTGCGCACAGCCCAGGGGGCCGAGCGGGACAGGGTACAGCGGCTTTGGCTGGTCACTGACAATGTCGTGCCGGTCCCTGAGTTGATGGCTGGCTACGCCGGTACCACCGTGGTGACAGCGGATAAAGCGGCGAGTGCAGAATTCCCTGCGAATGGACGCATAGAGGATTATATTTATCTGGTCGACCCGTTGGGTAACCTGATGATGCGTTTTCCGAAAAATCCGAACCCGAGTGCAATGATCAAGGACATCAAGCATTTGCTCAAGACATCACAAATTGGCTAATCAAATAGAAAAACACACGGTGTGAACCAGCGCCGAATGGACGGAGGTGAAGGATGACAAGCAGCCTGATTTTGCAAGTAAGCGCCTGTCGCTGTCAGCAGTTTTTGCGGCTGTGCAAACTGCGTGTTGTATCGTTGATTGTATTTACTGCGGTGATTGGCATGTTCCTCGCCGTGCCCGGCTGGCCACCCCTGGTGCCGATGCTGGCTGCCACACTTGGCATTGCACTGGTGGCGGCGGCAGCCGCCGCATTCAATTGCCTGGTCGAGCAGAAGATTGACGCAGTGATGGCGCGCACGCGCGCGCGCCCCCTGCCCACGGGCGAGGTCAGCAGTATGCAAACACTGGTGTTCTCTGGCCTGGTGGGCGGCGGAGGGATGTATTTGCTGCACGCATATGTCAATCCGCTGACGGCGTGGTTAACCTTGGCGACGTTCGTTGGCTATGCCGTGGTATATACCATATTTCTCAAACCGGCCACCCCGCAGAATATTGTGATTGGCGGTGCGTCGGGCGCCATGCCACCGGTGCTGGGGTGGGCTGCGGTAACCGGTGAGGTGAGCAGCGATGCGCTGTTGTTGTTCCTGATTATTTTTGTGTGGACGCCGCCGCATTTCTGGGCCCTGGCCCTGTACCGACGCAAAGAATATGCCAAGGCCGGATTGCCCATGCTGCCGGTAACCCATGGCGAGGCATACACGCGTCTGCAAGTGTTGCTCTACACCATCGCGCTCTCGGCTGTCACGCTGCTGCCATTTGTGACCGGCATGAGCGGACTGATTTACCTGGGCGGCGCGCTCATACTGGATGCGGTGTTCCTCTATTATGCGGTTTCCATTTATCGGCATTACAGCGATGCACTGGCACAAAAAACGTTCCGCTATTCCATTCTGTACCTGAGCTTGTTGTTCGCACTGTTGTTGATTGATCATTACTGGATGATCAACTTGATTCAGCCTGCGGGCTAGTCTTGCGGTATTCGTATTCCATCATTCGGACAGCGCGAATACAATCCTGGTCTGCCCGTGACATGAGCGCGGCAAGCTTTCCCCTGTGGGGTAATGTTCGATGAGGCAACATGGTCATGCTGCGCCTTGCCCGTTTTCTATTTTTGTTTCTGGTGCTGGTTCTGACCGGATGTGGCGAGAAACAGCCGGTGCATTATCTGGCTACCGATATCACTGGCGTCGGCTACGCGCGCGATTTTCGTCTGACTGACCAAACCGGCAAGGTACGTACCCTGGCCGATTTTCGCGGCAAGGTGGTAGCAATCTTTTTTGGCTATACGCACTGCCCGGATGTGTGCCCTGCCACACTGTCGGATTTTGCCATGGCGATGAAACTGCTGGGTAAGGACGCTGCCAGGGTTCAGGTGATTTTTGTAACCCTGGATCCTGAGCGTGATACCCGGGCCGTGCTGGCCCATTATGTGCCAGCCTTCAATCCCGGCTTTTTGGGAATGTATGCCGACCCCGCTGGTACCGCCGCCCTGGCCAAGGCGTTCAAGGTATTCTATCAAAAACAGCCAGCGGATGGGCATGGCCGCTACGCGGTGGACCATAGCGCCGGAACCTATATCTACGATACGCAAGGCCGCCTGAGACTCTACATGGCCTATGGTCAGGGGCCGCCGGCCATCGCGCACGACATCTCGTTACTGCTCAAGGATTGAAGCACATCTTGCGTGCGGCAACCCGTCGCTGGTAAAATTAGGAAATCTGTAATATTCCAATTTACTTACACTGTTTTTTAGACTAGGCGGCGCAGGAGAGACCCATGGCGGTTACGGCATTGAGCAGTACCGAGCAATACAATTTCGATATTGTGAAGAAGTTCTCCATCATGACCATGGTGTGGGGTGTGATTGCCATGGCGGCGGGCGTATATATCGCGTCTGAGCTGGCGTGGCCACTCCTGAACTTCGACATTCCGTACATCACATTCGGACGTTTGCGCCCGGTGCATACTACCAGCGCGATTTTCGGTTTTGGTGGCAGCGCATTGTTTGCGACGTCCTACTACATCGTGCAGCGTACCTGTCAGGCGCGTCTGTCCAGTGATGGCATGGCAAGCTTCACCTTCTGGGGCTGGCAGGCGATTATCGTGCTGGCGGATATCAGCTATATGCTTGGCCACACCCAGTCGCGCGAATATGCGGAAATGGAGTGGCCGATCGACATCCTGATCGAGATTGTATGGGTTACCTATCTCGCCCTGTTTGTCAGCACCATCATGCGCCGCAAGCAGCCGCATATCTATGTGGCCAACTGGTTCTTCCTGGCCTTCATTCTTGCCACTGCGCTGCTGCATACCTTCAACAATCTGGCGGTGCCGGTCAGCCTGTTCTCGATGAAGTCCTACAGCCTGTTTTCGGGTGTCCAGGATGCGATGACGGAATGGTGGTATGGTCACAACTCGGTTGGCTTCTTCCTGACGGCGGCGTTTCTGGGCATGATGTATTACTTCGTGCCCAAGCAGGCCGGTCGCCCGATTTACTCTTACCGCCTGTCCATCGTCCATTTCTGGGCGCTGTCATTCCTGTATATGTGGGTCGGCGCCCACCACCTGCACTGGACCGCCCTGCCGGACTGGACTTCCACCCTGGCGGCGACCTTCTCCATCATGCTGTTGCTGCCGTCCTGGGGCGGCATGATCAACGGCATCATGACCTTGTCCGGCGCATGGGACAAATTGCGCACGGATCCGGTCATGCGCTTCCTGATTGTGGCGTTATCGTTCTATGGCATGGCCACTTTTGAAGGCCCGCTGCTGGCGCTGAAAGACGTGAATGCGCTGTCGCATTACACCGACTGGACGGTTGGTCACGTGCACTCCGGCACGCTGGGCTGGGTAGCGATGATCACCTTTGGATCCATGTATCACATGATACCCAAGCTGTGGGACACCAAAATCTGGAGCCAGAAGCTGGTGGGTGTGCATTTCTGGTTTGCCAGCATCGGCGTGCTGCTGTACATCACTGCGATGTGGATTTCCGGCATTCTCCAGGGCCTGATGTGGCGCGCATTCGATCAGTACGGCAATCTGCAGTATTCGTTCGTCGAGTCTGTTGCAGCCATGCACCCGTTTTATGCGATGCGGGCAATTGGTGGCATGTTCTTCCTGACGGGCATGGTGATGATGTTCGTTAACGTGGGCATGACCATTCGCCAGGCCAAGCGCGAGGCATCTGAGCTGGAAGCCAAAATGTCCGCCAAAATGGCCAAATCCGGCTTGGCCGGCGCTTAAAGTACAAGGAAACAGACATGTTCAATTTCAAGCACGAATGGATTGAAACCAATATTGGTCTCTTGCTGGTGCTGACCATGCTGGCGATCAGTATTGGTGGCCTGGTCGAAATCGCACCGCTGTTCTTTATCAAGGACACAGTGGAGAAGGTGGCCGGTGTACGTCCCTACACCCCGCTGGAATTGCGTGGGCGCGATATTTATCAGCGTGAAGGCTGCTACCTGTGTCACTCGCAGATGATTCGTCCGTTCCGCGACGAAGCGCTGCGTTATGGCCACTACTCGCTGGCGGCAGAGTCGCAGTACGATCATCCATTCCAGTGGGGTTCCAAGCGTACCGGGCCGGATCTGGCGCGTGTCGGCAAAAAATACTCTAACGAATGGCACGTTGCGCACCTTATCAGTCCCCGCTCCATGGTGCCGGAATCGGTGATGCCGAACTTCCCCTGGCTGGAAAGGAACGAACTGAATATTTCCGATATTTCCGAGCGCATGGAAGCCTTGCGCAAGGTTGGAGTCCCGTATTCGCTAACCAAGTCGGAATACCAGGCCAACGTCAAGCAGTTCGGGGCGGCAACGGCCGAAATGTTGAGCATCCCCGATGCGCGCAAAAACCTAATCGCCCAGGCAGAGTCGGGAAACTATGACGGCGACCGCAGCAAGATTACGGAAATGGATGCGCTGGTTGCATATTTGCAGGTGCTGGGCACCATGGTGGACTTCAGCAAGTATGACGACGACGCGTTTGTAAAATACCGCTAACAATAGGCCGCCCCATGGAATGGTTGAATTGGTTTGCTTCGTTCGAGAATACCAAGCCGCTGGCGTTGGTGATTCTGTTCGTCACCTTCGTGCTGATTGTGCTCTATGTATACGGCAGCAAGAAGCGCGGAGAACGGCTGGAAACCTACAAATACATGCCGTTCATGGACGATGAATCTGAAAGCAAGGAAGACAGGAAATGAGCCAGGAAAAATTACAGTCCCACACGGTACAGACCACCGGTCACGCATGGGACGGTGACCTGCAGGAATACAATAATCCGATCCCGAACTGGTGGCTGTATGCATTTTATATCTCCGTGCTGGCCGCGATCGCGTACTGGTTTACTTATCCGGCATGGCCAGTAGGCAAGGGTTTCACCACGGGTTTTGACCATATTACCTACGTTAACGACAAGGGTGTGACCAAGACAACGCACTGGAATACGCGTGCCCTGTTCATGAAAGAAACCAACGAGGCGGTCGCTGCGCAGAAACCTTATTTCGACAAGGTTGCGGCCACGCCGTTCGAGCAGATCGCCAAGGACCCCGAGCTCAACAGCTTTGTGGTGTCCGCAGGCAAGCAGCTGTTCTCTGACAACTGCGCAGCATGCCATCAGCAGGGTGGTGGCGGAAAGATGGGTTTTGCTCCGAATCTGACCGACGACGACTGGCTCTACGGCGGCCATTACGCCAATATTCAGCAAACCATCACCAATGGCCGACATGGCTACATGCCGCCTTTCGCCGAGGTGTTGACCGATGCGCAAATCACGCAGCTGGCTGATTATGTGTTGAGCCTGTCGCATGTTGCGGTCAATCCGGACAGTGCCAGGGCGGGTGACGCATTGTTTCATTCCGAGACGGCTGCCTGCTATTACTGCCACGGTGCTGATGCCAAAGGGCGCCAGGTGCTGGGCTCCGCCAACCTGACCGACAGCATCTGGCTGTGGGCAAACGTACCCGGCGCCGGCACCATTCCACTGAAGGAAGCCGCGGTGAAAAACGTGATTCGCCAAGGTCTGAACAAGGGTGTCATGCCATCCTGGAAAGATCGCCTGTCGCCTGAACAAATCAAGTTATTGGCAGTCTACGTTCATGAATTGGGTGGTGGTAAATAAGTAATCATTGACCCCTGATCCGGTTCAGGCCGGACTCGCGGCCTTAATAAAACCCCTGCCATGTTGTGCGGGGGTTTTTTTCATGGAGAGCATGCTTGGACGTTGGTATTGAAGAACCACGGGCGCTATATCAGAAGCGTATCCCGATTGTAACTCGTTCAGTCAAAGGGCGTTTTCGCAATTTCAAATGGGGGGTGATGGTACTGGCCTACGCCGTGTTCTTTGGGCTGCCGTGGCTGCCCTGGACGCGCCACGGTGTGGCTTCGCAGGCGGTCATGTTTGACCTGGGAGGGCGCCGCTTCTTCATTTTCGACCTGGTAATGTATCCGCAGAATGTGTTCTGGCTGGCGTTATTGCTGTTCATTGCCGCCACTTTCCTGTTTTTTGCCACTTCGTTGATTGGCCGCGCTTTTTGCGGCTACTTCTGTTTTCAGACTTTGTGGACGGATATATTCATCTGGATCGAGAAGCTTGTGCAGGGTGAGCGCCCCGCGCGCATCCGTCTGCAGCGTCAGCCATGGGACCGGGAGAAAATTCTCAAACTGGGGGTGACGCACGCTCTGTGGCTGCTGATTTCGTTCTGGACCGGCATGACGTTCATGCTCTACTACGGCTATGCGCCTGATCTGCTGGTACGGTTTTTTACCGGCCACGCTGCCTATGCCGCCTATGTCACGGTATTTGCCCTGACCGCCACCACCTACGCTGCAGCAGGGCTGATGCGCGAACAAATCTGCGCCTATGTATGCCCGTACGGCCGCTTCCAGAGCGTCATGTACGACCCCGAAACGCTGGCCGTCGCATATGACGCCAGACGTGGAGATGGCAGCATGGGACGTGCCGCGCCCAGAGCGGAGCTGAAAATTCACGCAATCCGCCAGCAGAAAGGCTACGGCGACTGCATTGATTGCGGGTTCTGCGTACAGGTGTGCCCGGCGGGAATTGATATTCGTGACGGTCTCCAATACCGCTGCATATCCTGCGGCTTATGTATTGATGCCTGCAACAACATCATGGATTCGGTGGGCTATCCACGCGGCCTGATCCGTTACGATTCCGAAGCCAATCTGGCACTGCCGCAACCTGCCAAGCCGCATATTCACTGGAAGCGACTCAAAGTTGTCGGCTATTTTGTCGCGCTTGGCGTCATGACCGGCGCGCTGGTATACAGCATCGCTACCCGTACCAATTTTGAACACGACGTGCAGCAGATACGCCAGCCGCTATACGTGGTGCTGTCCAATGGCGACATCCGCAACCGTTATCAGATCCGTCTCACCAACAAGAGCGGCGCTGATATGGAATATCGCATCACCACGCAGGGCCTGCCGCCAGGGGCGCTGGATCTGGGCGAGATGCAAACCGTCAAGGTGCACAGTGGCAATAGCGTGATTGTGCAGGCCAGTATCAAACTCACGCCGCAGCAGGTCGGAAAATATCCCAGGTTTGATTTTGTGATCACCCCGTTATCCGCACCGGAGGACAAGGTGGTAGAGCAGGTAAACTTTTATTCAAGGACGGACGAACAATGAGCTTGCTGGAAACGCTGTTTGGCGGCACGGTAATCGTGGTGATATTGCATTGGCTGCTCGGGCGCCTGGGGCTCGCAAACTACTGGCGCGGAGTGATTTCGGGCGCGGTTCCCACCATCGCTTATGCGTTCTACGCCGTTATCAACGGTGATGGCCTGGATGTGATCGCCATTCACGTCGCGATCTTCCTGGCCACTGCGACAGTGCTGAGCCTGCTTGCCAGCGATAAAAGCAATACCGGGAAACGCATGCACTGGGTGCCGAAAGCGCTGGTGGTATTTTTTGGCTTGCTGGCCGTGATCGATGGCACATTCGTTTCCATTTCCACCCAGGGCGTACCACCCTGGGTGGCCAGCATGATCATGCCGCGCGCCAAGGACCACCCGGTGTATTCCGGTTTCTCCGGGGTGACCGAGCACAATGACCAGGCTGCGAAGGCGGTCAATGAGCATCTTAAAATGCTCTCGGATGAACAGCAGCTGGGCTGGGAGGTGGAGATGATAGGCCTGAATACTCTGAAGGCAGGATCGGCCACTTCGAATAAACTCACCATGCGCCTGCACGACAGACAGAAACAGCCCATGCAGAATGCCGTGGTCACCTTGAATTTTTTCCGGCCAGGCTATGTGCAAACCCTGCCGCCCCTTCAGTTGCAGCAGAATAAACCGGGTGAGTACGACGGCAGTATCAGCATTCCCGATACGGGTTCATGGGTGGTCAAGCTGGTGATTGAGGCCGATGGTAAACGCATCGAACGCGAGCATGATGTGAGCGTGACGGCCTCCTGAGGAGTAGATGAGCGCCTCCGAATCCTGTTATCACTGTGGCCAGCCAGTCCCTGGCGGTGTAGGCTTCAGTGTCAATATCGCGCGTCAGTCGCGGGCAATGTGTTGCCTTGGTTGCCAGGCGGTCGCTCAGGCGATTGTGGATAATGGACTCTCCGAGTATTACAACAATCGCACCGCGCTACCCGGGCAAGGGCATGAAGTGTTGCCCGATGAGCTGAAAAAGCTTGCCCTGTATGACCATCCCGATATCCAGCGTAGCTTTGTAATCGATAGTGGCGAACACCTGCGCGAGGCGGTGCTGATCCTGGAGGGCATCACCTGCGCGGCCTGTGTCTGGCTCAATGAGCGCCACCTCAAACAACTGCCTGGGGTGAAATCGGTACAGGTCAATTACGCCAATCATCGTGCCCGGGTTGCCTGGGACAGCCGCGAAATCACGCTGTCGCGTATTCTGCAGGAAATCCAGCTGCTCGGTTATAACGCGCATCCCTACAGCGCACTGCAAGCCGATGCCTTGCGCAAATCCCGGCGCAAAAAAGATTTGCAGCGTATTGCCATAGCCGGAATCGGTTCGGCACAGGCAATGATGCTGTCGGTCGGCCTGTATGCAGGTAACTGGGATGGCATGGATCCCAATACGGTGATGCTGCTGCGCTGGTTCGGCCTGCTGTTGACGCTGCCGGTGGTGACCTTTTCTGCAATGCCGTTTTACCGCGCGGCATGGAGTGGCATCAAGTCCGGGCATCTGAATATGGATGCGCCCGTGGCGCTGGCGATTATTACTGCTTTCATCGGTAGCGTGTGGGTCACCCTGTTCGGCGGCGCGCATGTTTATTACGATTCCATCGGCATGTTTACCCTGTTCTTGCTGGGCACCCGCCTGCTGGAAGCGGGCGCACGTGGAAAATCGGTTGAATCGGCAGAGAATCTGCTCAAGCTTCAGCCCACCATGGCCATCCGGCTGCGTGCTGGTCAACAGGAATATGTGCCGGTACTGGATCTGGTGTGCGGTGACTGCATCCTGGTCAAACCTGGCGAAACGGTAGCCGCAGATGGCCTGGTGGCGGAAGGTGTGTCTACGGTGGATGAAGCGCTGTTGACCGGCGAGTCACGCCCGGTTGTCAAACAGCCGGGGCAGAGTGTGATCGCAGGTAGCGTTAATCTGGAAAGCCCACTTATCCTGACGGTGACCGGGGTGGGTGAAAATACCGTACTCGCCGGCATCGTACGTTTGGTGGACAAGGCGCAGGCCGAAAAACCGCGCATCGCCGCGCTCGCCGACCGTGCCGCTTCCTTGTTTACCGTGGCGCTGCTGATTTTTACTGCGTTCGTCGGGCTGGTCTGGTTATTCGTTGACCGCAGTCAGGTGCTGGATATTGTACTTGCGGTGCTGGTGGTGACTTGCCCATGCGCATTGTCGCTGGCAATACCTGCGGCACTGGCAGCGGCAGGCTCGCATCTCATCAAATGCGGTATCCTGGTGACGCGTGGCCATGCACTGGAAACCCTGGCGCGAGTGAATCATGTGGTGTTCGACAAGACCGGCACCCTGACGCAAGGCAAGCCAGTGGTGGTAGACGTGATCGCACTGGCGGATGTGCCGGCAGCGCAGTGTGATGTGCTGGCAGCGAGTCTGGAGCAGGCCTCGGAACACCCGCTGGCAGCGGCGTTTAAAGGGCGCGTATCGGCGCCTGATTTGCTGGCCGTGCAAATGGCGCGTAATCACCCGGGCCAGGGGGTGTCGGGTGAAGCTGGCGGGCAATGTTATACCCTGGGTAATCAGGCATTTTCATCTGCAAGCCACGGCGTGGCCGTTGAAGATTATGCCACGCGCTACCCCAGCGCCACTTTGGTATGGCTGTGCGACGCCATGCGGCCATTGGCCGTGTTTGTGCTGGAAGACCCGCTGCGCGGCGATGCTGTGCAGGCTGTTGCGACGCTCAAGGCGCGCGGGATTGATGTCAGCATTTTAAGCGGTGATAACGAAACTACGGTACGCCATGTCGGGAATGCGCTGGGCGTGAGCAATCTCCACTGGCAGCAAAAACCCCAGGACAAGCTGGCAGCTTTGCAAGCCATACAGCGCGCTGGCGCCATCGTGGCGATGGTAGGTGATGGCATCAATGATGCGCCGGTACTGGCCGGTGCGCAGGTGTCGTTTGCCATGGGGGCAGGTACTGCTGTGGCTAATCAGAGTAGCGACATCGTGTTGCTCTCGAACCGGCTGGGCGATGTTGCGCAGGCGCTGGAAACCGGACGCGCCACGCTATCGGTGATGCGCCAGAATCTGTTTTGGGCGGCGGCGTATAATCTGATTGCATTACCGTTTGCCGCGCTGGGTTATGTTTCGCCGTGGCTGGCTGCGCTGGGTATGTCCATCAGTTCCATGGTGGTGGTATTGAATGCTTTGAGGCTAAGATGACTTCTACGTTGGTATTTCTGCTGGGCTTGACGGTCATATTTATTTTGCTGATCGGTTTCGGTATTTTCTGGGCAATCAAAAGCGGCCAGTTCGAAGACATGGAAGGCCCGGCGCAGCGTATTCTGATGGATGAGGATGACCCGATGCTGCCGTCCAATCAATTGAGCGACAAAAAGAAATAGTTTAAAATTGAGACCATCGTTAATATCGTCGCGTAAGGAGGATGGATCATGAATCAGCTGTTCAACAAAACTAATATGCCGATGACCATTGTGGTGAGCCTCATTGTGTTTGCCTGGCTCAGCTTCTTCTCGGTAATTCTGTTTGGCTGATACGCCATAGCCAATAACAAACCCCGCACAGGCGCTAGGCGTTAAGCTATGGTGTTGATGATTTGATTGAAAGCCACGCCTCTCTTGGCTTGGCTGCCTGATTCCGCGGAAAAGAATTTTTCTTCAGAAGTAAGACTCCTTGGCTTTATCCAGGGCCACGCTTAAGCGCAACCCCAGCACGCCAAGGATGCGATTCAGGGTTTTTACTGTACCGGGACTGTTCCCCAGCTCAATGTCCTGCACGGTGCGGTAGGAAACCCCGGCTAACTTGGCCAGCTCCGCGGTAGTCAACCGCAGACCCTTTTTGAGCTGGCATACCGACTCCTGCAGCGACCACTCTGGATGCGCCAGCAGCTCGTCTATGACCTGCTGCCGCAGTTGCATTTGCTGGTAAAGCGAAATCGGCTTATAGCGTCTATCCACGGGGTGCCTCGTTCAATGCAATGCTTCCAGGGCTCGTGCTTGGGCCCTGATACCGGGTTCCAGGTACTGATGTACAGCAGGTTCCAGGCCGAATGCCTTACCGTTCTCTGCAACGTCCAGGAGAGGATTGACCATTGCCTGAAGTCCGGCAACCAACTTGCCACGCTTCAACTCACAAGTCTCAGCCACCCAACCCAATACGGCGTTCCAGTCCTGGGTGACGTTCTCTTTGTCTTCCCAGCGGATGCGCCTGGCTAGGCCGTCAGGGTGCAGATACATGGGCGCGAAATCGAACACTGGAGTTAGCCGGATGCGGCCATCGAAGTCTCGCTGGATGGCAGTGTTTCTGGCGTGGTTATCCGTGTTGCCAAAGGCGATGTTTGCGATGTCCCGGCGAAGATACTCAAGAATTTCTGCTTGCGGATCACTGCACACCTCGGCGAGCTTCACGCAGGCCTCATCATGTGATGGAACGACGCCGAATCCGGCACGTCCCGTCAGTGCAGCCAGACTTTCCTGGCCCAGCCGAACAAGCTGGCCGTCTACTCGTGCGCGGTCGAAACGTGGAATGAACAAGGCCCGCTCGCGCAAAGTCAGTGGCGCGTGCACGCGAACACCCAGATGCGCAGCGATAGTCATGTAAGGGGCTTCCTGGCGAAGAATGGTTGCCAGTTGTTCGTTGGCTCCGCGCCCGAATTTGACGATGAAGTGTTCGACTCCCTCGCTATCGGGCAGGGTATGATCCAGATACAGCAACCCGTCCTTGGCCCGGGTCATAAGCAACTTTGGCCATTCACCCTGCACGCCGGAGGAGCCTGCCACGAAAAGGCCGTGCAAGCTGAGGTAGTGCATAAAGTCCTCGGATCGCTCCGCCACGACCGTGTCTGTGAATCCCCGCACGGGGCCACTGCGATCCTGCAGCCATTGCGCAGCTTCCTTTATTCTCAGATGGCCAATTGGATTACCCGCGCCCGCGAGCAGCAGGGGCCAGTCCCCCGCAGACTCCAGGGTCTCGGGCAGTTTCAGCTGCCGCAGCAGTTCGCCGCGACCGTACCCCTGGGGCAGCATATCAATCAGGAACACCGGCCAATGGTTGAACTTCTGGGGAGCCAGAGACACAGGGAACCGACTCCCAAGTGCCCAGGCATCACGAGCACCTGCGTGTTCCAACGCCCATTCCGCATCGTAGCCAGTGTAGGTGGGCGTGCGCCAGCCTAGCTGCGCCGGCCCAAGCAGAGCCGTATTGGCAACATCGTGCCATCTACTGGCAGCATAAAGTTGAATGGTGCATTCGTTTTCCATTTGCACATAAATATATACGAAAATAGGCGAAATATCAATCTAGATACGATAGAAATATGTGCATATATGACAATTCATCTCCGTAAGACACGGTCGTGTGTGCCCCAAGGTTATGGCATGCGTAGTGCCAAAAATATAAACCCGCAATGCCTTCCGGCATGTGCGGGTCTCGGTGCGATTAGCAAAATAATCGAGGTTCAGTCTTTTACCCCAGCGCCAAAATCATCAACACGGCAACTATACGCCTAGGCACAGGCGGAGTTTTTTATTGGCCCTGGCAAGGGTATCAAACCATCGCAGCCTTCATTTTCTGAAATGCCTTTTGCTCGATCTGGCGTACGCGTTCGGCAGAAATGTTGTATTGCGCGGCCAGGTCGTGCAATGTGGCGCTTTCATCCTCACGTAACCAACGTGCCTCGACGATGTGGCGGCTGCGCGCATCGAGGCTGTCCAGTGCAGACATCAGGCCAGTGCTGGTGCGCTGCTCGTTTTCACTGCGCGCCAGAATTTGCGATGGTTCATCTTCGGCATTGGTCAGGTACGCCAGCGGGCCGTAACCCTCCTCGCCGTCTTCGCCCAAAGGCTCCAGCGTGATGTCCTGTCCGGAAAAGCGCGCCTCCATTTCCAGCACTTCCTCGCGCTTGACGCCCAGTTCTTTAGCCATGGCGCTAGCTTCATCCGGAGTGAGGCTGTTAAGTCCGGATTTGTGGCTGCGCAGGTTGAAAAACAGCTTGCGCTGGCCTTTGGTGGTGGCGATTTTTACCATGCGCCAGTTGCGCAGGATGTATTCGTGCATTTCTGCTTTGATCCAGTGCATGGCAAATGACACCAGGCGCACACCGCGCTCCGGGTCGAAGCGCTTGACTGCCTTCATCAGGCCGATGTTGCCTTCCTGGATCAGGTCGGCCTGAGGCAGGCCATAGCCTATGTATTTGCGCGCGATACTCACCACCACACGCAGATGCGACATCACCAGGCGGCCAGCGGCTTCCAGGTCGTTATCATCGCGCAGGCGGCGCGCCAGCGAAATTTCTTCCTCCGGGCTCAGCATGGGATAGCTGTTGACGGTGTGAATATAACTGTCCAGGCTGCCGGCACTGTTGCTCAATACCGGTAATGCAAAAGCGTGTGACATGGTGTGTTCCTCCTTGAGCTCATTTTAGCACTCCGTATAAGAGAGTGCTAACTGTGTAAAGTTCACAAGAATATCGCGATTACCGAGGCTCTATCAGGCGCAGACTGCGGCTCACAGCAAGGTAAGCGCCGAGCCAGCCAAGTGCTGCCGCCGTGGCAAGCAGAACCAGTGCCTCCGTCAGCCCCAGGCCAAGCAAATGAAACCGTGATGCGTAGAGTGCCGCCAGCTTGCTCGCCTGCAGGTCGAGCAGAAGTACGGAGACCGCCACAATCAGCCACGCAGTGAGCCCTCCGAACAGCCCCTGCACTACGCCGAAATACAGAAATGGGCGGCGGATATAGCGATCGGTGGCACCGATCAGGCGGCTGACTTCGATTTCTTCGCGGCGGGTAAGGATTTGCAGACGGATGGTATTTCCCGATACGGCCACCAGGGCCGCGCCCAGCAGGATTGCCAGCATTAATACCAGATCGCGTCCCAGGCCAAGCAGTGCAGTGAGGCGCTGCGCCCACTGGCTGTCATCCTGTACCTGGGCGACTTGTGGCCAGCCACGAATATCTGCGGCGATGCGCGCCATGTTTTGGGCGTCGGCCTGCGCCGGGGTGATGATCCATGCATCCGGCAGCGGGTTATTGTTCAAGCCCGCCGTAAGATCGCTCATGCCGGCTTGCTCCGACAGTGCCGCCAGCGCCTGCGCACGCGGCACGAAGCGAAAACCGGCGAGATCAGGGCGTGCCTGCAGGCGCTGGCGCATGGCAGCGATGTCGGTGTCATGTGCATCCTGGTGCATGAAAACGCTGATTTCGGGCCGGGCGGGCAGATTGCCGGCGAGGCGCGTGACATTGTGCAGCAATACAAACAGCCCGGCAGGCAGGCTTAGCGCGACGCCGATGGCGATAATGGCAAACAAGGTGGCGAATGGGGTTTTGCCCATGCGCGCCAAGGTTGCAATGAGTGCATGGCGATGGTGTGCGAGCCAGGTCATCATGACAGCAGTATCCCGTGTTCCAGATGTATCACCCGGCTGCCATAGGCACGGATGGCGTCTTCATTGTGTGAGGCGATGACCAGGGTGACGCCCACCTGGTTGAACGCTTTGAACATATCCATGATGTCGCGCGCGTAGTCCGCGTCCAGGTTGCCGGTGGGTTCATCGGCCAACACCAGGCTGGGGCGCGACACGATGGCGCGGGCAATACACAGGCGCTGCTGCTCGCCCCCCGAGAGGGTGATGGGATTGGCTTTTTCGCGCTTGAGCAGTCCCACCTTGTCGAGTGCCGCGCGCGCGCGGCCAGCCGCCTCATGGCGTGAAAACCCGGCGATCTGTAAAGGCAGCAGCACATTTTGCATGACGCTGCGGTCGAATAACAGTTTGTGATCCTGGAATATCAAGCCGATATTGCGACGCAGGTAGGGAACCGCGGCACGGCGCATTTTGCCCACATTCTGGCAGTTAACCGTCACGCTGCCCGCAGTGGGGCGCTCGATAGCGGCGATGAGTTTGAGCAGCGTGGACTTGCCGGCACCCGAGTGCCCGGAGAGAAATACCATCTCGCCGCTGGCGATTTCAAAGGATGCATTGGACAAGGCCTCATGGCCGCCCGGATAGCGCTTGGTCACTGCATCAAAACGTATCATGGCGCCGGTGCCTCGAATAGTGCATCAACAAAATCATGTGCCACAAACGGGCGCAAATCATCCAGGCCCTCGCCCACCCCGATAAAGCGGATCGGGCGCGGGCGGGTTTTGGCGATGGCTGCAATCACCCCGCCCTTGGCCGTGCCGTCGAGCTTGGTGAGCACCAGGCCGGTGACGTTCAGTGCATCGTCAAACGCTGTTACCTGGGTTACCGCGTTTTGTCCGGTGTTGGCGTCGAGCACCAGCAATACTTCATGCGGGGCCGTGGGTTCAGCTTTCCGGATCACGCGCCTGACTTTGCGGATTTCCTCCATCAGGTTGAGCTGGGTGGGCAGGCGGCCGGCAGTGTCGGCCAGCACGATGTCAATGCCGCGGGCGCGGGCGGCGGCAATGGCATCGAAAATCACCGCCGCCGAATCGCCGCCGTCCTGCGCAATCACCGCCACATTGTTACGCTCGCCCCACACCATCAGTTGCTCGCGCGCGGCGGCGCGAAATGTGTCGCCCGCCGCCAGCAGCACCGATTTGCCCTGCGCCTGGTAATATTTGGCCAGCTTGCCGATGGTGGTGGTTTTGCCTGCGCCATTCACTCCCGCCAGCATGATCACATAGGGTTTGTGGGTGCTTACATCCAATGCCTGTTCGAGCGGTGCGAGCAGCGTGCACAGTGCATCGTGCAGGGCAGACTGCAGCTGGGCGGCGTCGGTAAGCCGGTCTTTTTTTACCCGCTGGCGCAGGCTGTCGAGCAGATACTGGCTGGCATCAACGCCCACATCGGCAGTGAGCAGGATGGTTTCCAGTTCGTCGTACAGGTCTGCGTCTATCTTGCCGCCGCGTGAAAACAGGCTGGTCAGTTGCTTGCCCAGTTGTTCCCGGGTGCGGCTCAAACCCTGCTTCAGACGTTGCGCCCAGGATAACTGGTACGCAGGTCCGGCAGGCGTCTCAGCGGCTGCCGGTGCAGTCGGCGTGGGCGCGGTTTCGGCAGGGATGGGCTTGTCGCCGGATTTCTTGAAGAAACTAAACACAGTGTGGGCAGTCTTTAAACAGTGTGCGGAAACGCAGCATAATCGCGACGCCTATTTTATCATGCGTCCTGTCCTAACTTATTCCGGGATTGTAATGAAGCTTATAAAACACTATCTCGCCATCGGCATTTTATGCCTGGCAACGCCAGCCCTGGCCGCAGTGCAGGAATTTCATCTCGCCAACGGTTTGCGCGTCCTGGTCAAGGAAGACCATCGCGCGCCGATTGTGGTATCGCAGGTATGGTACCGCGCCGGCAGTCTGGATGAATTCAACGGCACCACCGGGGTTGCCCATGTGCTCGAACACATGATGTTCAAGGGCACCCGGGATGTGCCCGACGGACAGTTTTCCAGATTGATTGCGGCAGCGGGTGGGCGTGAAAATGCGTTTACCAGCCGTGACCATACCGCCTATTTTGAACAACTGCAAAAAGACCGGCTGGGGCTGGCGCTCAAGCTGGAAGCCGACCGCATGCACAATCTCATCCTGTCCGACGCCGATTTTGCCAAGGAAATCCAGGTGGTGATGGAGGAGCGCCGCATGCGCACCGATGACAAGCCGCAGGCGCTGGTGTACGAGCAGTTGATGGCCACCGCATTTCAGGAAAGCCCCTACCGGCGCCCGGTCATCGGCTGGATGAACGATCTGCAGCACATGACCGTGAATGATGCGCGCGACTGGTACCAGCGCTGGTACGCGCCCAATAACGCCACGCTGGTGGTGGTGGGTGACGTCCAGGCTGATGCGGTGAAACAGCTGGCTGAGCGTTATTTCGGGCCGATTCCAGCGCGGCTGCTGGCGCCACGCAAACCCCAGCCGGAGCCGGCGCAAACCGGCATCAAGCGCGTGACGGTCAAGGCACCCGCCAAGCTGCCGTATCTCATCATGGCTTACCACGCGCCGGTACTGCGTGATGTCGACAAGGACTGGGAACCCTATGCGCTGCAAGTATTGGCGGCGGTGCTGGACGGCGGCGATGCCGCGCGTCTGACCCGCAACCTGGTGCGCGCGCAGCGCGTGGCCAGCGCTGCAGGCGCCGATTACGACGCCGTGGCGCGCGGCCCGGGCCTGTTCCTGCTCGATGGCACGCCTTCCGAGGGCAAGACTGCTGCCGATCTGGAAGCTGCGCTGCGTGCCCAGATCGAACTCATCAAGCGCGATGGTGTGAGTGCCGACGAATTGAAGCGGGTCAAGGCGCAGGTAATCGCGTCCGACGTGTATCAGCGCGATTCCACTTTTTACCAGGCCATGCAACTGGGCGAGTATGCAACTGCCGGACTGCCGGTATCCGAGATTGAGGCGCGCGTGAAAAAATTGCAGGCGGTGACCCCCGAACAGGTACGCGACGTGGCACGCAAATACCTGGTGGATGACGAGCTGACCGTGGCTACGCTGGATCCGCAACCATTCGACAACAAGCCCCCGCGTCCCGACATTCCGGAGATGCGTCATACTGGTGGAGAACTTCGATAATGCGTACGCTGTTTGCCCTGTTTGCTGTATTCGCCGCGCTTAGCGCGCACGCCAGCCTGCCCATCCAGCACTGGGTTTTGGCCAATGGTGCCAAGGTGTATTTTGTGGAAAGCCACGATTTGCCGATTCTGGATGTCAGCGTCGATTTTCCCGCCGGTACGGCGCTGGAGCCCGCCAACAAGGGCGGGGTGGCCAATCTTACACGCCACCTGCTGAGCCTGGGCGCGGGCGGGCTGGATGACAACCAGATCGCACGCGGGATGGCCGACGTGGGTGCGGAGCTGGGCGGACGTTTCGACGCGGATCGGGCCGGGCTGACGCTGCGCACCCTGAGCAGCCCGGAGCAACGCAATGCTGCCCTGGCGATACTGGCCAAAGTGCTGCAACAGCCGGCTTTTCCCGAGGCTGTGTTGGCGCGGGAAAAAGCGCGTGTCATCGCCACTTTGCAAGAAGCCGAAGCCCGGCCCGAGAGTATTGCTGCCAAGGCGTTTCAGATTGCGGTGTTTGGCAACCACCCCTACGCGCGTCGCGACAGTGGCGAGATCGACAGCGTGAGCAAGCTCAATGTGGCCGATGTGCAGGATTTTTATCGTAGCCACTATGCCGCATCGGGCGCGGTGGTTGCATTGATGGGCGATATCGGCCGTGTCGAGGCGGACCGCATTGCCCACCAGCTCACCGATCAATTGCCGCCAGCCAGCGGCGCGGCCAGCCTGAGCATACCGCCGGTGCCTGCATTGCAGCAGGCGCTGTCGCGCACCATTCCCTTCCCCGCCAAGCAGAGCCAGGTGCTCATTGGCCAGCCCGGCGTGAAACGCGGCGATCCGGACTATTTCGCCCTGTATGTGGGCAACTACATCCTGGGCGGCGGTGGTTTCGATTCACGTCTGCTCAATGAGGTGCGCCAAAAACGCGGCCTGGCGTACAGCGTATACAGTTATTTCATGCCCATGCGCGAGGCGGGCGCATTTCAGATTGGCCTGCAAACCCGCACCGACCAGACCAGCGAGGCGCTGCAGGTAGTGCGCCAGACACTGGCGAATTTTGTCACCAGGGGGGTGACCGACGCGGAGCTGACCCAGGCCAAGAACAACATTGTTGGCGGCTTCCCGCTGCGCATAGACAGCAACAAGGAAATCCTCGAATACCTTGCCGTGATCGGTTTTTATGACCTGCCGCTGAATTACCTGGACGAATTCCCGAAGCGGGTCGAAGCGGTCACCGCTGAACAAATTCAGGCTGCATTCAAACGCCATATCCATCCAGACAGGCTGGTCACCATCGTGGTGGGCGGCAGCGGCAAATGAATCACGCCAGTACCGCGCGCAACCGGGTGCGCATCATCAGCGGCCAGTGGCGGCGGCGCCTGATCACCTTTCCCGACGCCGAGGGTCTGCGCCCCACCCCGGATGCGGTGCGTGAAAAGCTGTTCAACTGGCTGGGTCAGGAATTGCATGGCCTGGACTGTCTCGATTTGTTCGCCGGTAGCGGTGCACTCGGATTTGAAGCAGCTTCGCGCGGTGCACGGCGCGTGGTGATGGTGGAAAAAAACCGTGTCGTGCTGAATGCGCTGCAGCTCAGTGCAGCCGCACTGGCAGCGAACAATGTCGTCGTGTTGCAGGGGGATGGGGTAAAATTCCTGTCTGAGTATCGTGGCTGCTTTGACGTGGTGTTCCTCGACCCGCCTTATGCCGCGGGTTTGCAGGTGCAGGTATTGGCAGCGTTGCCGCCGCATCTGAACTCCGGCGCCAGCGTGTATGTCGAGCACGACGGAGATCTGGCAACACCGGCTGGCTGGAAGGTGTGGCGCCAAGGACGCTCGGGTAAAGCGCATTTTTGCCTGCTCAAACAGGCGCAGGAACAGGACGGTCATGTATAAAATTGCAGTATACCCCGGCACTTTTGATCCGGTTACCCGCGGCCATGAAGACCTGGTGCGGCGTGCGCTGCGTATTTTTGACGAAGTCGTGGTGGCGGTCGCTGCAGGCAGCCACAAGCGCCCGTTTTTTGATTTGAGCGAGCGCGTGGAGATGGCGCAGCAGGTGTTTGCCGATGCGCCGCCGGTACGCGTGGTGGGTTTTTCCGGCCTGCTCATGCAACTGGTCGCCGAGCAGGGAGCACACATCATCCTGCGCGGCTTGCGTGCGGTGTCGGATTTTGAATACGAATTTCAGCTCGCCGGCATGAACCGCCACCTCAATCCCGAAGTGGAAACGGTGTTCATGACCCCGGCCGAACAGCTGATGTTTATTTCCGCCAGCATGGTGCGCGAAATTGCCCTGTTGGGCGGCGACGTGAGCCAGTTTGTTCCGCACTTGGTAGCACAGCGGCTCCAGGCTAGAATTGAATCAACCAAGTAAAGGATAGTGAAATGTCTCTGTTAATTACCGATGAATGCATCAATTGCGACGTATGCGAGCCGGAGTGCCCCAACGAGGCGATTTATCAGGGCGACAGCATTTATGAAATCGACCCGAACAAATGCACCGAGTGCGTGGGTCATTACGATGCCCCGCAGTGTGTGGAGGTATGCCCGGTGGATTGCATCCCGCTGGGGATTGAGGAAACCCACGAGCAATTGATGGATCGCTATCTGTCGCTGACCGGGCAGAAAGCGTCAGTCTGAGCTTGGGTTTACCTAAAAAAGCCCCGCGAGCGGGGCTTTTTTATTAGGGCTGAATAAGGCGTCAGGCAGCGGCGGTGTTGACTTCGGTCAGGCCAGGGTTGAGCACGGTGGTGACATGTGACTGCATGCCATCCAGCTCATCCAGTTGTCTGCGCAGGGTGACCTGCATCTGCTGCAGTTCGGCGATGCGGTCTTCCAGCGTGTCGGTGGCCTTGTGGATACGTTTGATGCTTTCCAGACGCCGGCGCAGCTGCATCTGGTGTTCGCGGACCTGCGTTTCCATCGGTGCCATCACCGCCTTGAGCCAGTTGTCGGCTTCGCGGTTGGCCACTTCATAAATATTGACCACGCGGCTGGCCAGTGTCTCGAAGAATTTGGCAGTCAGTGTGTACTGTTCGTTGGTAAGCATGTTGAGCAGTGTGTTGAAGTGCTCGTTGTAGCTCTTTTCCAGACGCTCCATCTCCTTTTTGTACTTGAAGGTCGAGTAGCTGGGCGGAGTGGCTTCGATCAGGCCATGTTCCTCGCTGAACTTCCTGTACATCGCCGTCATCATGGACTTGATCTCTTCGATCTGTTCCGCGGAGTGGGTGATGTTGGCGTTAACATGGATGAAGAAAGCGCTCATCGCCTCGCGCAGACCCTTGGTGAAGCGGCTGCTTTCCATGGCGATGCGGGTGTCGCGCACCTCGGTCTTGATGCGATCCATGCCCAGATAATCGAATAGCGCGTTGGATTGCTGCGAGAACACGCTGCGCAGCGCCTGGAACTGTTGCAGGCCTTTTTCAAAGTGGGTTTTTTCTTCCTCCACCTTGGTCATCATGTGTTGTACAACCTCTTCGTTTTTGCCGCGCAGGCCGGTCAGTTCGTCCAGCTGTTCGTCGATGTTGGTCATGCGCGCAGTGAGCAAGGCGCGCGTGCCGGACATCAGGTCATGCATTTCGCTTTCGGTATTGTCGCGCACGATCTCGCGTTTGGACGGGATCAGCTCTTCGCTTAACGCGCGCTCCAGTTCACCCAACCGGCTTCTGGCAAGCAGCGCGGCATCGCCGTTGACCTTGGCGAGCAGACCCTTTTGGGCAGAGGCCGGATAAATCTGGGTGGCATCCAGGCCAAGCAGATTGGCGCAGCTATGCACCTGGCTGGTGATTTCCCGGTCGATCGCGTCGGCCTGTTTGAGGTCGTCCCACAGTCCATCAATCTTGTTGAGCACGACCAGCCGCCCTTTATTGCGGCTTTGCAGGGTGGCGATGTGGTTGCGCCACACTTCGATATCGGACTTGGTCACGCCGGTGTCTGCGGCGAGAATGAACACGATGGCGTGGGCGTTGGGCAACAGGTTGAGGGTAAGTTCGGGTTCGGTGCCGATGGCGTTGAGTCCCGGCGTGTCGAGTATTACCAGTCCTTTTTTCAGCAGCGGATGCGGAAAATTGATGATGGCGTGGCGCCAGCGCGGAATCTCCACACGGCCATCATCATCCACGGTGAGCATGGCATCGGCATCCCCTTCGTGATAGAGGCCGTATTTGGCAGCTTCATCCTTGGATACCTTACGGGTTTCGCCGACTTGCAGCATGGCAGCGGTCATCGCCTCGGCTGAATCGGTATTGAGCGGGGTTGTAATCCATTCCTCCGGATAGCGTTTGTACTCGGCGGTGGTCACGCTGCTGCCACGGGTTTCGATGGGTAGCAGCTGGATCGAGGGCGGCCGTTCCGGGTCGTAGAGCAGCTCGGTGGGGCACATGGTGGTGCGCCCGGCAGTGGAGGGGAGCAGGCGCTGCTTGTAATCAGCAAAGAAGATCGCGTTGATCAGTTCCGACTTGCCGCGCGAAAACTCGGCGACAAAAGCCACATTGAGCTTGTCCTCCGCCAGCCGGTCGAGCAGATGCTGCAGGCGCAGATCAATCTGGCCGTCGTTGAT